>NZ_JBLKDA010000040.1:0-34062 GCF_047530215.1 Enterobacter sp. 01-M-03-SI-ECC | reverse complement strand
TTTCCTCTTTCAGAGTCAACCCGTTATTTCAGGATTTTTTCTCTTCAACCGAACCGGCTGTTTGTGTGAAGTGATTCACATCCGCCGTGTCGATGGAGGCGCATTATAGGGAGTTCTCAGCTGGCCGCAACCGCTAAATGACAGAAAAATGACTGACTGCTGCATTCCACAGCAAAACCCCGCCTTATACCCATTTATGCACAAACTTATCCACAGAGATAAACGGATCGCGACGCGATCCCACGAATTGAGTGGGAAGATCAACTATACTAGCGGCAAATATTCTCCTCTGTGCAGGCCTTTCCTCATGATCACACAACGCCTCGCCCGCGACTGGCGTCTCCCTACTGCAGGGGTGATGCTGCTGGCCATCCTCTTTGCCGGTTTTACCCTGCATGCGCACTGGAACGCTTTTATCCAGTGGTGTCTCGCCACACAAATTACGCTGCACCGTTATCTGGTGATGTATCTGCTGCAGCTTAATAACCAGCAGTACAGCGGCGGACTATGGCTGTTAACGGGCGCTTTCCTTTATGGCGTCCTTCACGCTATCGGACCCGGGCATGGAAAATTCATCGTGACGACCTATCTGACCACCAATAAGGAAAGCGAGCTGGCCGCCCGGGTCGTCCCTTTCCTGGGTAGCCTGATGCAGGGCGTCAGCGCCATTCTGTTTGTCTTTATTCTGGCGGTGGGGTTTAACCTCGCCTCAGGCGATATCAGTACCAGCCGCTGGTACGTAGAGAAGATAAGCGCAGTGCTTATTGGCGCCTTCGGCGCATTCGTCATTTATCAGGCGCTGAAGAGCCTGCGCCCGCGCAGGATGACGATTTCCGCCATTAAGCCGCTTCATCAGCATGATGAACGCTGTGGATGCGGTCATCATGGCGTGGGGGCAAACCTGACGGAAGGTGACTGGAAAACGCGCCTGGGCGTCATTCTGGCGATTGGCGCACGTCCATGCAGCGGGGCGATCATGATTCTGATGTTCTCGAACGCGCTGGGGATTGTTACCTGGGGGATGGCCGCGGTCATGACCATGTCTTTGGGCACCGCACTGTCTATTATGGGGCTCTCGCTGGCGGTACGTTACGCCCGCGAGCGCACGGTGGCATGGTTCGGAGAAAGCGCCTCATTAAGATGGCTCGTACCGGCAGTCAAAATAGCCGGAGGGATAGTCCTGATCCTATTCGCGACGGTGCTTTTCCTGACGGTGATCCCCATCAGCGCCAACGGCGACTACATCGCTGCCGGATGCTAATAAAAGAAAACCCGCCGTTGGCGGGTTTTCTTTATCACGCGTTTACTCGTTAATGCGTGGATGCTGGTCCACCAGTCGGGAGCGTTTTTTCTGCAGCTCTTCAATCTCTGCGTCGATATCCTCAATCTTCTGCTCTACGTTATCGTAGTGCTCACGCAGGATCTCTTTCGCTTCCTGAATATCCGACGCCGCAGGCGTTGCGCCTTTCAGAGGACGATTCGCCGTCTCCTTCATGGTAATACCGGTAATCAAACCAATCACCGCGATCACCATCAGATAATAAGCCGGCATCATCAGGTTCTGCGTGCTCTCCACCAGTGAGGCGGCAAGCGTCGGAGTCAGACCGGCAATCAGCACCGAGATGTTAAAGGCCGCGGCCAGCGCGCTGTAGCGAATGTGGGTTGGGAACATCGCGGGCAGCGTTGAGGCCATTACCCCGATAAAGCAGTTGAGGATCACCGCCAGCATCAGCAGACCGGCAAAAATCAGCCCCAGCACATCACTGTTAATCAGGATGAAAGCCGGAATTGCCAGCGCAAACAGCGCAACGCTCCCCAGGATAATGAACGGTCGACGGCCAAAGCGGTCGCTCAGCAGGCCCATAATCGGCTGCACAAACAGCATACCGACCATGATGGCGATAATAATCAGCACACCGTGATCTTCCGAGTAGTGCAGGTTATGCGACAGGTAGCTCGGCATGTAGGTCAACAGCATGTAGTAGGTCACGTTGGTGGAAATCACCAGACCAATACAGGTCAGCAGGCTGCGCCAGTGCTTAGTGGCAATCTCTTTGAACGATACCTTCGGACCATCCTGCAGCCCTTCGCGGTCACCCTGCTCCAGCTTATCGACGTGCTGCTGGAACGCAGGCGTCTCTTCAAGCGCATGACGCAGGTACAGACCAATGATCCCCAGCGGCAAGGCCAGGAAGAACGGAATACGCCAGCCCCAGTCGAGGAAGTTCTCTTCACCCACGACGGTTGAAATCAGCACTACCACGCCCGCGCCCAGGACAAACCCGGCAATGGAGCCGAAGTCCAGCCAGCTTCCCATAAAACCGCGCTTACGGTCAGGGGAATATTCGGCAACAAAGATCGAGGCGCCGGTGTATTCACCGCCCACGGAGAAGCCCTGCGCCATCTTACAGATCAGCAGCAGAATCGGCGCCCAAATGCCGATGGTGGCATAAGACGGTATAAGACCGATACAGAATGTACTGATCGACATAATGACGATGGTGATAGCCAGGATCTTCTGACGACCATATTTATCGCCGAGCATACCGAAGAACAGACCGCCCAGCGGGCGAATCAGGAAGGGAACGGAGAACGTACCCAGTGCGGCAATCATCTGCAGGCTGGGATCGGCCCCGGGGAAAAACACTTTACCTAAGGCATAGGCCACAAAGCCGTAGACACCAAAATCGAACCATTCCATCGCATTACCGAGCGACGCCGCGGTAATGGCTTTACGAAGTTTCGCGTCATCAATAATGGTGACGTCGCGAAGCGTGATGGGTTTAACCTTTTTCCTTCTCAGCATAGCTATCCTCGTTGACTCGGCCCTGTCTGTTTCACAGTCCAGTTTGCGTTCTGTGAACCATGGGATCCGCTCCATGCGAATCGCCTTATTCAAGCGTAGCAGGTTTACTTACATTGACGTTTTCCGTCGATACAACCGAACCTGTTGACGCCTGCCTGGGCAGTTAATGACCTTTTTACCCTACCAGCGTTTATATTTGTGATCAACTTCACACATATTTCTATCCCTGGTCAGCTTAGTCCAATTTTTGTCAAGAAGTGCCAATAGGCACTTCCTTATCCTGCTGAAAGATCATCCTCACGCGCGTCATTATTTCTTCCCTAACAAAAAGACAAACCACGTTATTTCACATCGGGTTTACATAAATTCCCACCCACAGAAGCCAGTCTCAACTTTTACATTGAATATGTGACAAAGATAACTAAAACGATGTTTTATTTTCATTGAATCACTATTCCAATGATCGCATGATAAATCCGAATACAGCGTTTTATGTGTTTTCAAAAGAGGTTAATCGAAAGCGCTCATTTAATTGCGTTGCGGGATTATCGAGAAAAAACCGCAAACAAAAAATAGCAACCAATTGAATTTAATAACTAATTATTAACACCTATCACCCGTCCTGCGGGATCCGATGTGAGGTTTGTCTATGAAGATTAAAGCCACGATAGAACGCATACCTGGCGGTATGATGCTGGTTCCGCTGGTCCTGGGCGCGATCCTGAATACCCTTGCTCCCGATACCGGAGCTTATTTTGGGGGGTTCACTAAAGGCATGATTACCGGCACGGTTCCGATTCTTGCCGTCTGGTTTTTTTGTATCGGCGCATCCATTAATTTGCGAGCGACGGGTACCGTATTACGGAAATCCGGCACGCTGGTGATAACCAAAATAGCCGTAGCCTGGGTTGTCGCCATGATATGCGCGATGTTCATTCCGGAGAATGGAATTCAGACCGGGTTCTTCGCGGGTTTATCGGTTCTTGCAATTGTCTCAGCGATGGATATGACCAACGGCGGGCTGTACGCCAGCCTGATGAACCAGTACGGAACGAAGGAAGAGTCCGGCGCATTTGTGCTGATGTCTCTGGAATCCGGCCCGCTGATGACGATGCTTATTCTCGGGTCTGCTGGCCTGGCGTCGTTTGAACCCCACCACTTTGTCGGCGCGATCCTGCCCTTCCTGATCGGTTTCGCCCTGGGTAATCTCGATCACGATCTGCGTGATTTCTTCAGCAAAGCCACGCCGGTGCTCATCCCGTTCTTTGGCTTTGCGCTGGGCAACACCATCAACCTGAAGGTCATTCTTGATACCGGCCTGCTGGGTATTGTGCTGGGCGTTGCGGTAATCATCATCACCGGTATTCCGCTGATTATTGCCGACCAGGTGATTGGCGGAGGAAACGGCACGGCGGGCGTCGCCGCCTCTTCAGCCGCAGGCGCTGCCGTCGCAAACCCGGTGATTATTGCCCAAATTAACCCGGCCTTCGAACCGGTGGCGGCTTCAGCCACAGCACTGGTTGCCGCCAGCGTGATCGTCACCGCGATTCTGGTGCCCATCATCACGGCGCTGTATGCGAAACGCTACGCAAGTGCCCCCGAGCAGGATGTCGAAAGAAGAGCGGTAGAACTCCGCCATTAACACACCGCACCAAACCATCCCCTCTCCCCTACGGGGAGAGGGTTAGGGTGAGGGGTTCACCCAAAAATCTCTTCCACCATCCCGTCCACCAGCCGTTTTGCCGAGCAAAGCCTCGGCATCCCCAGCGCGACGGTCTGCCAGTTTTGCGTCACTGACCAGCTCAACGGATGTTTATCCGCCTGACACCAGTCCCCCAGCCAGCCCAGCATGTCTTTATGGTCGATTAATCCCGGAGAGGCTGGCGTTGTTAGCCACTGATGATAGAAGTGGCGAGTCGTGGGTGACGCATTGATACCCTGCGCCAGATAGTTAGCCGCCATGCTGCGCAGGTTATCCTTGAGCATTGCCGCCACGTCCTCATTCGCCAGGCGGCATGCATCACCGAATGCCCCCCAGCGCAGCTCTTCCAGGACGATAAAACAGCGTCCGGCCAGCGACCAGCCATCGTAATGCCCCGCCCGCCAGCGGGTAAAAATCTGCTCGCTGTGCTCGCCCGCCTGAACCGTCAGCCCGCGCTGCGTCAGCGCCTTTTCTTTCCAGGCAGCACGCTGGGTAAAATGAGAAGCGAGTTCAGCGTACTGCTGCATGAGTCCGGGAGACTGCTGGGCGCGCGGATGCGTTTGCTGGCGCGAAGCAATCAGCTTCTCAGCCATCAGCGTCAGCGCGAGATGACCCGGGTCAAGCATGCTTGCCAGTTTTTCCGCCAGCCCCAGGCGCAGCGCTGCATTCTCGTTGAGCATACCCGCCATCGCCCAGGGGCGTAGCCGGGTATGCGTCATGATTTCCTGCGTCAGACGTTCCCGAAACTGAAGCTGTTGTGGTCCCGGATGGGGATGACGCGACGCGTCTACCCCCTGTACCAGATCGACCATAAATTTTGGATTAATACATTCCAGCGTTCGCCCGGGGCCGTCCAGTAATGGTGTTGTCATGGTTGCTCTGCCGCGAATAGAGTTTGAATATCATCGCGTAACAGTCGGGTATCTTCCTGTATCCACGTCGCAGTAGTGATGCTTTGCTTCAACAACTGACAGAGCGCTCGGGTTGAATGCTCGTTCTGTTGACGCACTGCGAGGCTATCACGCAAGCTTTCCTGTAACCCGGTCAGGCACAACGAAAATTCTGCAAAGAACGTTGCCATTCCTGCCGTAACAGAGACATCGACCTGCGCGGACAAAGCTTTACCTATTTGTTCACAAAACTGCTCAATATGTTGCTTAAATTTGTCATGTAATTGCGCAATGTCGATAACATAGCGCGTGCGCGTTTCTACATACTCATCCCAGCCCCAGCCCGGATTATTGAGCCAGCGAGAGACCGTTTCTCGCATGCTGCTCCCGCCTGATGGCCGGACGGCCTGACTGTCATCCTGCGCTATCGCATCGTTAAACAACGCCCGCGTATTGAAATTAAGCTGGCTCGCCTGAAACGCCGGGAAACTGATTCGCGCCCGAAAACCCGCATGGCTCAGATGCGCTTTAATACGCGTTTCGATAGGGCGCATGGCTTCGTTCAGGGAACGCGCCAGCGTAGACTCCAGCTGATCGAAGCGTAACGCCAGCTCCCGGCAGATCTTCGCCTGCGCGTCCAGCATCACGCGCTCGCAGGAGGAGCGGATTTTATTCAGCGCGATCTGCGCCTGGCTTTCGTCGTCCAGAACCAGCTGCTTCAGCCCGTGCGGCTCGTCGCCGTGAGGGTTCTGCCGATCGATGCCTGCCACATCAAGAATATGCTGAGCGCTGAATACCTCGCCAATAGCCTGGTTAAGCGCGACTTTCTGGCCCCCCATAAAGTCTGCGGTGGCGTTCAGCGCCTCTTCAACCTCATGTTTCACCTCATCGCTCACCACGCGCTGACGCGTCTGCAGAAGCGCCATGTCCTCTTCGAGGCGGGCGATATTCAGCTCCAGCGCCTCAAAGGCCACCGTCAGCCCCTGATAGCGGAAATCGAGGTACTCCCGGGCATTTTGCGCGTAATTCAGTAGCTTGTGCGAGGCCGAACGTAGCGCGTAGAGCGAGGCATTGGCATAGGCAGCGTGAATCAATTTGCGTATGGGCTGTTCGAATAGCGAATCTTCCCAGAGCAAATCGGCAGAATGACGAAGATGGTCGATATCCTCCAGGTCCGCCGTACGCCAGCGACGCCCAAGGGCAGCTTCGGCAAAATCCTGCACCCAGGGTTGCTCCTGAGGATCCGGCAGTTGCCCACGGGTACTCATCTCGTAGCGCGCGCGGTTCGCCAGATACGCCCACATGGACGACACCGGGTAGATCTGGCCCGGTGAAATATTGCCTTTCATTAAGGTGCCGGAGATCATCGCCCGGATCTGCTCTTCATCGTCGCTATTGCGATCTTTCTGATCGAATTTATTGACCAGCGCATACAGCGGCACTGATTTTCCCGCCGTGGAAATGGCCTGACGAACTTCTTCATCAGAGATGGATTTAAGCTGGGTATAATCCATCACGGCCAGCACCGCCGACGCGCGGGACAGCTGCTCGCTGAGCATTTTTTGCAGATGCGGCTGTCCGGCCTCATTCGGCCCGGGCGTATCGAGCAGCGTCAGCTGTCCGAGATGTGCATCCAGACCCGCAAGATGCACAAACTCGACTTCAATCACCGGGATATGCTCGATAGCCGCATATTCAGAGAACGGAAACGCCACGCCTAACGCCTGAGATAGCCTCACCAGATCGTTGAGGCTTTTCAGACAATGAAATATCGGCTGTGCGCCCAGGTGATGCTTCTCAAACGCTTCGCCTTTTTCGATGCGCTCGAGCAGCGTATTCATGTCTTTATCAATTTCCAGACGCTGGGCCAGCTTCCCGCGATCGTAATCGCACAGCTTCTTCTGCAGAAGTTGAATCAATTCATCAATGGGCGAAGCATGGGAGAAATGCAGCACCGGATCCTTCTGTCCCGGCGTGTGACGAATCAGGGTAGGCAGCGCCGTCATCGGACGATTGCGGTTCGGCAGCACTTCGGTCCCCACAATCGCGTTAATGGTGGTCGATTTCCCCGCTTTCATGGTACCCACAATCGCCAGAACCATTTCCAGCCGGGTTATTTTGCGTAATTCATTATTCAGCATCGCCTGCTGCGCTTCGACGCCGCGCGCACTAAAATGCAGAGGCAAAACGTTGTTCTTTTCACCCGTAATGGCAGCCGCTGTGCTCTCCAGCATTGCAGTCGGCATTGATTTCAACGTATCAAGATTTTGCAGGGCAAGCTGTAACAAACGCTCAGCTTCCTGGCTTAATTCAAAAATGGTCTGTGTGTGCATGATAAAAGCCTTTCCTTAACGCAAATTTATTACTTTTATTAAGCCACTGGTTTTAATTATGTTGTTCAGGCTTATATGATCACGTGTGGAAAACATGTTCGCCGAAATATAACTGATTGAAGATAATCAGAAATAATTCACTATCCTTGCATGGCGTGTATAGCTCCCCTTCTGGCCTGACGGCCAAAAGAAAAAAGCGTAGCCCATTTTTAAGAAACTTCAGGATATATCATCGTTATTTACCCACCTAAAAAGAGAGGTAACGCGCCACGGCCATAAGATATGTATGGCAGCGAAGTCAGGAGATAAATAACAATGTGTCGCTTCACCTTATCCGAAATGGAGGAGCGTAGCAATTTGCCGCAATAAAATATTCGATATATTTAGCATCAATTCTTTCCACCGTGTTAATGACGTAAGCATCGCTTAACTGACTGACAGGAAGTGTCACTCGCGATACGCTTTTTGCCATTTTTTTAATTCACAATGTCACCGACAAACGTGTGGATTTACGCTATACTTGCCGCCTTTTTCGGCACGCTGCCGTCATTTAGCTGGCACTTTCCAGCGCGTTAACACTTTTGAGGATACCGATATGTCACTCCCACACTGCCCAAAATGCAATTCTGAATACACCTACGAAGATAACGGCATGTTCATCTGCCCGGAATGCGCTCACGAATGGAATGATGCCGAACCCTCACACGATGCTGATGTTCTTGTCGTAAAAGATGCTAACGGCAATCTGCTGGCGGACGGCGACAGCGTTACCGTGATTAAAGATCTGAAAGTGAAAGGCAGTTCTTCCATGCTGAAGATTGGCACCAAAGTGAAGAATATCCGTCTGGTTGAAGGCGATCATAATATCGACTGCAAAATTGACGGCTTCGGTCCGATGAAGCTGAAATCTGAGTTCGTGAAAAAGAACTGATTTCTCTTTTTTGTAGGCCGGATAAGCGCAGCGCATCCGGCATAAGCGCCCGGTGGCGCTACGCTTACCGGGCCTGCAACAGCTAAACTTAACGGGCATTTCTTACGTGAGGTAAAGATTATGCCGTTAAGTCCCTACATCTCGTTTGCCGGCAACTGCGCAGAGGCCACCGCCTTCTACCAGCAGGCCGTCGGCGCAGAGCTTCTCTATAAAATCACATTCGGCGAAATGCCAAAAAGCGAAAACAGCGAAGAAGGCTGTCCGTCCGGTATGCAATTTCCGGATTCGGCTATCGCCCACTCCAACGTCCGCATTGCGGGCAGCGATATCATGATGAGCGACGGGATGCAGCCCGGCAGCCACGCGCAGTACGCGGGTTTCACGCTGGTTCTCGACACCCAGGATGTGTCCGAAGGCAAGCGCTGGTTCGATAACCTCGCCGCAGGCGGGAATATCGAGATGGCCTGGCAGGAGACCTTCTGGGCGCACGGTTTCGGCAAAGTCACCGATAAATACGGCGTGCCGTGGATGATTAACGTCGTTAAGCAACACCAAACGTCGTAGGCCGGATAAGCGCAGCGCGGCCGACAACAGCGTCCGCTGGCGCTGCGCTGACCGGGCCTACGGTGATTGTCATCGCTTTCACTTCAACTCTTCAAACTCCCGCAACCCAGACTTAACCCAAATGTCACATTGATGCGCCAGCATGAGGCCACATTTATCGTGAGGCCCAGCACATGCAAACCGTCATCCGCGTCGAGAAACTGAGCAAGACCTTCCATCACAACAAGGCTCTGCATGCCGTTGATCTGACCGTCCAGCAGGGCGAAATGGTGGCGCTGCTGGGACCATCCGGTTCGGGTAAATCCACCCTTCTTCGCCATTTAAGCGGTCTTATCACCTGCGATAAAACGCCGGAAAGCCACGTCGAGCTGCTGGGCAATACCGTGCAGCGCGCGGGGCGTCTCGCCAGCGACATCCGCAAGAGCCGCGCCCAGACGGGCTATATCTTCCAGCAGTTCAACCTGGTGAACCGCCTGACGGTGCTGGAGAACGTGCTGATTGGCGCGCTCGGCAGCACCCCTTTCTGGCGCACCTGTCTGCGCTGGTTCTCCCCTTCCCAGAAGCAGGAAGCCTTACGGGCGCTGACCCGCGTCGGCATGGCGCATTTCGCCCACCAGCGCGTATCCACCCTGTCCGGTGGACAACAGCAGCGCGTGGCGATTGCGCGCGCGCTGATGCAGAAAGCGCAAATCATTCTCGCTGATGAACCTATTGCCTCGCTGGACCCGGAATCCGCCCGCATCGTAATGGAGACCCTGCGCGACATTAACCAGAACGACGGCATCACCGTGGTGGTCACGCTGCATCAGGTGGATTACGCCCTGCGCTACTGCGAACGCATTGTCGCCCTGCGTCAGGGGCACGTGTTCTTTGATGGCGCGAGCCATCAGTTTGATAACGAACGTTTTGACCATCTCTACCGCAGCATTAACCGCGTCGAAGAGAACGCGCAGGCTGCTTAATTAACCCCGATCCGAGGAAAGTACATGAGCTACAAAGCCGTTGCCGCGCTGGCCTTTACCAGCATGTTCAGCCTCAGCACCCTGTTAAGCCCAGCGTATGCGGAAGAGCAGGAAAAAGCGCTGAACTTCGGCATTATTTCGACGGAATCACAGCAGAACCTGAAGCCTCAGTGGGAACCGTTCCTGAAAGATATGGAAACCAGGCTGGGGATCAAAGTAAACGCCTTCTTCGCCCCGGACTACGCGGGCATCATCCAGGGGATGCGCTTCAATAAAGTGGACATCGCCTGGTACGGCAACCTCTCCGCCATGGAAGCGGTGGACCGCGCCAACGGCCAGGTCTTTGCCCAGACCGTCGCGGCAGATGGCTCCCCGGGCTACTGGAGCGTGCTGATCGTCAACAAAGACAGCCCGATCAACAATCTCAACGACATGCTTGCCAAACGCAAAGAGCTGACCTTCGGCAACGGCGACCCGAACTCCACCTCCGGTTACCTTGTCCCCGGCTACTACGTCTTCGCCAAAAACAACGCCTCCGCCAGCGACTTCAAACGTACCGTAAACGCCAGCCACGAAACCAACGCCCTGGCCGTGGCCAACAAGCAGGTGGACGTTGCCACTAACAATACCGAGAACCTCGACAAGCTGAAAACCTCAGCGCCGGACAAGCTGAAGGAGATCAAGGTTATCTGGAAGTCTCCGCTGATCCCGGGCGACCCGATCGTCTGGCGTAAAAACCTCTCAGAGAGCACTAAGGACAAGGTCTACGACTTCTTTATGACCTACGGCAAAACGCCGGAAGAGAAAGCGGTTCTGGAACGCCTGGGCTGGGCGCCGTTCCGTCCATCAAGCGACCTGCAGCTGGTCCCGATTCGCCAGCTGGCGCTGTTTAAAGAGATGCAGGGCGTGAAGGACAACAAAGGGCTGAAGGACGAGGAGAAGACCAGCAAAGTGGCTGCGATTCAGGCCCAGCTGGAAGACCTCGACCGCCTGACCGCCGCGCTGGGTGCCATGACCAGCGTGAATAAAGCGGTGCAGTAACGCTTTTCGCCCGGTGGCGCTGCGCTTACCGGGCCTACATTTTGGATCGTAGGCCGGATAAGCGTAGCGCCATCCGGCACACATAGACCTGCGGAGTAATACATGCAAACCATCACCCTCCCGCCGCCTAAGCGCAGCTGGTTCTCGCTCATCAGCTGGGCCATCCTGCTGGCGGTGCTGGTTATCTCCTGGAAGGGCGCGGAAATGGATCCGCTGCTGCTCTTCAAAGATTCCGGCAACATGGCGACCTTCGCCGCCGACTTCTTCCCGCCGGACTTCAGCCAGTGGCAGGACTACCTCAGCGAAATGGCGGTCACCCTGCAAATTGCCGTCTGGGGCACCGCCCTTGCCGTCATTCTCTCCATTCCCTTTGGCCTGATGAGCGCGGAAAACATCGTGCCGTGGTGGGTATACCAGCCGATGCGCCGCCTGATGGACGCCTGCCGCGCCATCAACGAAATGGTCTTTGCGATGCTGTTCGTGGTCGCCGTGGGTCTGGGTCCGTTCGCGGGCGTGATGGCGCTGTTCATCCACACCACCGGCGTGCTCTCCAAGCTGCTTTCCGAAGCGGTTGAAGCCATCGAGCCTGGCCCGGTTGAGGGCATTCGCGCAACGGGCGCCAACAAAATCGAAGAGATCCTTTACGGCGTCCTGCCGCAGGTGATGCCGCTGCTGATCTCCTACTCCCTGTACCGCTTTGAGTCCAACGTTCGCTCTGCGACCGTGGTCGGCATGGTCGGCGCAGGCGGGATTGGCGTCACCCTGTGGGAAGCGATTCGCGGTTTCCAGTTCCAGCAAACCTGCGCCCTGATGGTGCTCATCATCGTGACCGTCAGCCTGCTGGATTTCCTCTCTCAACGTTTGCGTAAGCACTTCATCTGAGAAGCGAGGCTTTGTTTTCTATGCACTTATCCAGACATCCGACCAGTTACCCCACCCGCTGGCAAGAAATTGCCGCCAGGCTCGAAGTGGAGCTGCGCACCCACTACCGCTGCGGGGACTATCTGCCCGCCGAGCAGCAGCTAGCGGATCGCTATGAAGTGAATCGCCACACCCTGCGCCGCGCCATTGACCAGCTGGTCGAGCGCGGCTGGGTCCAGCGCCGTCAGGGCGTGGGCGTGCTGGTGCTGATGCGCCCGTTCGACTATCCGCTCAATGCCCAGGCGCGCTTTAGCCAGAACCTGCTGGATCAGGGCAGCCACCCGACCAGCGAAAAGCTGCTGTCGGTATTGCGCCCGGCCTCCAGCCACGTGGCGGACGCGCTGGGCATTCAGGAGGGCGACAACGTCATCCACCTGCGCACCCTGCGTCGCGTTAACGGCGTGGCGGTGTGCCAGATCGACCACTACTTCGCGGATCTCGCCCTCTGGCCAGTGCTGCAAAACTTTTCCAGCGGTTCCCTGCACGACTTTCTGCAGGATGCCACGGGCATTGCGCTCAAGCGCACCCAGACGCGCATCAGCGCCCGTCGCGCGCAGGCGAAAGAGAGCAGGGTGCTCGAAATTCCCAACATGGCCCCGCTGCTCTGCGTGCGCACCCTCAACCACCGTGACGGTGAAGTCAACGCGACGGAATACTCCGTCAGCCTGACCCGCGCCGACATGATCGAATTCACTATGGAGCACTGAATGCACTTCGACACCGCCACCCGACAGCGCTGGATGCGCGTGCTGGCCCACAGCCAGCCTGCCGCGCTGACAGCCCGCATGAGCGCGCTCAGCCTGACGCCAGACTATGACACCCTCCGCGCCCCGGAGATCGGCCTCGTTCAAATCCAGGCGCGCATGGGCGGCACCGGCGAGCGCTTTTACGCCGGCGACGCCACCCTCACCCGCGCGGCGATCCGTCTGAACAGCGGCACGCTGGGCTACAGCTACGTGCTGGGGCGCGATAAAGCGCACGCCGAGCGCTGCGCGGTGATCGACGCGCTTTTACAGGAACCACCCTATTTCCAGACGTTAATGGAAACCCTTATTGCCCCGCTGGAAGCCGACCGCGCCGCGCGCCTTGCCGCACGTCAGGCCGAAGTGAACACCAGCCGGGTCGACTTCTTTACGCTCGTTCGCGGAGACAACGCATGACGCTTCAACCTGCTTTTACCCTGGCCGTCCAGGATGCCCAACACAGCTTTCGTCGCCTGCTGAAGGCGATGAGCGAGCCCGGCGCGATCGTCTCGCTGCACCAGCTCTCCCAGGGCTGGCTGCCGCTGAATCTGGCGACCACCAGCGTGCTGCTGACCCTTGCCGACAACGACACGCCTGTTTGGCTTTCCGGCGCATTATCCAACGATATCGCCAGCCAGAACCTGCGTTTTCACACCGGCGCCCCGCTGGTCGATCGGCCCCAGCAGGCAATCTTTGCCGTAGCCGACGAGCAAATCAGCCATGAACAGCTTAACGCCCTGAGCGAAGGCAGCGCCGTCGCCCCCGAGACCAGCGCCACTCTGATTTTGCAGGTCTCCAGCCTGAGCGGTGGCCGCATGCTGCGCCTGACGGGCGCAGGCATCGCCGACGAGCGCATGGTCGCGCCGCAGCTGCCGGAGTGCATCATTCACGAGCTGACCGAGCGCCCGCACCCGTTCCCGCTGGGCATTGACCTGATCCTGACCTGCGGCGAGCGCCTGCTGGCCATCCCGCGGACCACCCACGTGGAGGTGTGCTGATGTACGTTGCCGTCAAAGGGGGCGAAAAGGCCATCGCCGCCGCCCATGCGCTGCAGGCGCACAGACGACGGGGCGATGAACGGCTTCCCGAGCTGAGCGTTGCCCAGATTGAACAGCAGCTCAACCTTGCCGTCGACCGGGTGATGACCGAGGGCGGCATCGCCGACCGCGAATTGGCGGCGCTTGCCCTGAAGCAGGCCAGCGGCGATAACGTGGAAGCCATCTTCCTGCTGCGCGCCTACCGCACCACGCTTGCCAAACTGGCGGTCAGCGAGCCGTTAAACACCGCCGACATGCGCCTGGAGCGCCGCATCTCAGCCGTTTACAAAGACGTGCCCGGCGGCCAGCTGCTTGGCCCGACCTACGACTACACCCACCGCCTGCTGGATTTCACCCTGCTGGCGAACGGCGAAGCGCCGCAGCTCAGCACTTCCGACGCGGAACAGGAACCGTCTCCGCACGTCTTCAGCCTGCTGGCGAAACAGGGTCTGGCGAAGGCGGAAGAGGACTCAGGCGCGCAGCCGGACGACATCACCCGCACGCCGCCGGTTTATCCGTGCTCGCGCTCCTCCCGCCTTCAGCAGCTGATGCGCGGCGACGAAGGCTATCTGCTGGCGCTGGCCTACTCCACCCAGCGCGGCTACGGGCGCAACCACCCGTTTGCCGCCGAAATTCGCAGCGGCTACATCGACGTGGAAATCGTGCCGGAAGAGCTGGGTTTTGCGGTGAACGTCGGCGAACTGCTGATGACCGAGTGTGAAATGGTCAACGGTTTTGTCGCCCCCGAAAATGAAGACCCGCACTTTACCCGCGGCTACGGGCTGGTGTTTGGCCTCGGCGAGCGCAAGGCGATGGCGATGGCGCTGGTTGACCGCGCCCTGCAGGCGCCGGACTACGGCGAACACATCGCGGGCCCGGCGCAGGACGAAGAGTTCGTGCTGGCCCACGCGGATAACGTTGAGGCCGCGGGCTTCGTCTCGCACCTCAAGCTGCCGCACTACGTCGATTTCCAGGCCGAACTGGAACTGCTGAAACGCCTGCAACGGGAGCGCGCCAATGGCTAACTTAAGCGGCTACAACTTTGCCTATCTGGATGAGCAAACCAAACGCATGATCCGCCGCGCTATTCTCAAAGCGGTGGCGATTCCAGGCTATCAGGTGCCATTCGGCGGCCGCGAAATGCCGATGCCCTACGGCTGGGGTACAGGCGGTATCCAGCTCACCGCCAGCGTGATCGGCGAAGCGGACGTGCTGAAGGTCATCGATCAGGGTGCCGACGACACCACCAACGCCGTGTCGATCCGCAGCTTCTTCCAGCGGGTAACGGGCGTCGCGACCACCGAAAAAACCGAAGACGCGACGCTGATCCAGACCCGTCACCGCATTCCGGAAACCCCGCTGACGGAAGATCAGATTCTGATTTTTCAGGTGCCGATCCCGGAGCCGCTGCGCTTTATCGAGCCGCGCGAAACCGAAACCCGCACCATGCACGCCCTGGAAGAGTACGGCGTTATGCAGGTGAAGCTGTACGAGGACATCGCCCGCTTCGGCCATATCGCCACCACCTACGCCTACCCGGTGAAGGTCAACGGGCGCTACGTCATGGACCCGTCGCCGATCCCGAAATTCGATAACCCGAAGATGGACATGATGCCCGCCCTGCAGCTGTTCGGCGCCGGGCGTGAAAAACGCATCTACGCCGTACCGCCGTACACCCGCGTGGAGAGCCTGGATTTCGACGATCACCCGTTTACGGTGCAGGAGTGGGACGAGCCGTGCGCCATCTGCGGATCCCAACACAGCTATCTGGACGAAGTGGTGCTGGACGACACGGGCAAACGGATGTTTGTCTGCTCCGACACCGACTACTGCCGCCAACAGAGCGAGGCGAATAGCCAATGAAACCGCTGCTTTCGGTTAACAACCTGACCCACCTGTATGCGCCGGGCAAAGGCTTTAGCGACGTGTCGTTCGAGCTGTGGCCGGGCGAAGTGCTGGGGATTGTCGGCGAGTCCGGCTCCGGCAAGACCACCCTGCTGAAATCCATATCCGCGCGCCTGACGCCGCAGAACGGCGACATTTTGTATGAGGGCACCTCGCTGTACGGCATGAGCGAGGCCGAGCGCCGCCGCCTGCTGCGCACCGAGTGGGGCGTGGTGCACCAGCACCCGATGGACGGCCTGCGCCGTCAGGTCTCGGCGGGCGGCAACATCGGCGAACGGCTGATGGCCACCGGCGCGCGCCACTACGGCAACATCCGCGCCACGGCGCAGCACTGGCTGGAGGAAGTTGAAATCCCCGCCTCGCGCATTGACGACCTGCCGACGACCTTCTCCGGCGGCATGCAGCAGCGATTGCAGATTGCGCGCAACCTGGTCACGCACCCGAAGCTGGTGTTTATGGATGAACCCACCGGCGGGCTGGACGTCTCCGTGCAGGCGCGCCTGCTCGACCTGCTGCGCGGTCTGGTGGTGGAACTGAACCTGGCGGTGGTGATTGTCACCCACGATTTAGGCGTTGCGCGCCTGCTGGCGGACCGTCTGCTGGTGATGAAGCAGGGCCAGGTGGTGGAAAGTGGGTTAACCGACCGGGTGCTTGACGATCCCCACCATCCTTACACCCAGCTGCTGGTGTCGTCCGTGTTGCAGAACTGAGGTTGCTGTTGCCGGGTGGCGCAGCCGCCACCCGGCAAAAAGAACACCGCACCCGTAGGCCGGGTAAGGCGCAGCCGCCACCCGGCAAAAAGAGCACCGCACCTGTAGGCCGGGTAAGGCGAAGCCGCCACCCGGCAAAAAGAACACCGCACCCGTAGGTCGGGTAAGGCGCAGCCGCCACCCGGCAAAAAGAACACCGCACCCGTAGGCCGGGTAAGGCGCAGCCGCCACCCGGCAAGAAAACGCCACGAGGCCAACATGATCCACGTACAAAACGTCAGTAAAACCTTCGTGCTCCACCAGCAAAACGGCGTGCGCCTGCCGGTCCTGCAAAACGCCTCTCTGGAGGTCGGCAAAGGCGAATGCGTTGTGCTGCACGGCCATTCCGGCAGCGGAAAATCGACCCTGCTGCGCTCCCTGTACGCCAACTATCTGCCGGACGAAGGCCATATTCGTATTCGCCACAATGATGAATGGGTCGATCTGGTGCAGGCTCCCGCCCGTAAGGTGCTCGAGGTGCGCCGCTCGACGATCGGCTGGGTAAGCCAGTTTCTGCGGGTGATTCCCCGGATCTCCGCCCTGGACGTGGTGATGCAGCCGTTGCTGGATCTCGGCGTGCCGCGCGAAGCCTGCGCCGCCAAAGCCGCCAGCCTGCTGACGCGCCTCAACGTGCCCGAGCGCCTGTGGCACCTGGCCCCGTCGACCTTTTCCGGCGGCGAGCAGCAGCGCGTCAACATCGCCCGCGGCTTTATCGTCGACTACCCGATTTTACTTCTGGATGAACCTACCGCCTCGCTCGACGGTAAAAACAGCGCGGCCGTGGTGGAACTGATCGAGCAGGCCAAAGCGCGTGGGGCGGCGATCGTCGGGATCTTCCACGACGATGCCGTTCGCACCCGCATAGCGGACAGACTGCACCCAATGGGGACAACCGTATGATTATCAATAACGTCAGGCTGGTGCTGGAAAACGAGGTCGTTGGCGGGTCGATTGAGATCCAGGACGGCGTCATCCGCGCGTTTGCCGAAACCCAAAGCCGCGCGCCCGAGGCGATGGACGGTGAAGGCGGCTGGCTGCTGCCGGGGCTGATCGAGCTGCATACCGATAACCTGGACAAATTTTTCACCCCTCGCCCGAAGGTGGACTGGCCCGCCCATTCGGCGATGAGCAGCCACGACGCGCTGATGGTCGCCAGCGGCATTACCACCGTGCTGGACGCGGTGGCCATTGGCGACGTTCGCGACGGCGGCGATCGCCTGGAGAATCTGGAAAAAATGATCAACGCCGTGGAGGAGACGCAAAAGCGCGGCCTCAACCGCGCCGAGCACCGTCTTCACCTGCGCTGCGAGCTGCCGCACCACACTACGCTGCCGCTGTTTGAAAAGCTGGTTGGGCGCGAGCCGGTCTCGCTGGTCTCCCTGATGGACCACTCGCCGGGGCAGCGCCAGTTCGCCAATATTGCAAAGTACCGCGAATACTATCAGGGCAAATATTCCCTCAGCGATGCGGAGATGGCGCGCTACGAGGAAGAGCAGCTGGCGCTGGCGGCCCAGTGGTCGCAGCCCAATCGCCTTAAGATTGCCGCGATGTGCCGGGACCGCAATATCGCGCTGGCCAGCCATGACGACGCCACGCACGATCACGTGCGCGAATCCCACCAGCTCGGCATCGCGATCGCTGAATTTCCCACCACGTTCGAAGCGGCCGAGGCCTCGCGCAAACACGGCATGAGCGTGCTGATGGGCGCGCCGAACATCGTGCGCGGCGGATCGCACTCCGGCAACGTGGCGGCGAGCAGGCTTGCTTCCCTCGGCCTGCTGGATATCCTCTCGTCCGACTACTACCCCGCCAGCCTGCTGGATGCGGCGTTCCGGGTGGCCGACGACGAGGACAACCGCTTTACGCTGCCGCAGGCGATTCGCCTGGTGACGAAAAACCCGGCCTCGGCGCTTAGTCTTCACGATCGCGGGGAAATCGCCGAGGGGAAACGCGCGGATCTGGTGCTGGCCCACCGCAAGGGGGAGCACATCCATATCGACCACGTCTGGCGTCAGGGAAAAAGGGTGTTCTGATGGGAAGACTCGTCTGGTTAATGGGGCCCTCCGGCTCCGGTAAGGACAGCCTGCTGTCTGCCTTACGGCAGCGGGAACATCCCCAGTTGCTCGTGGCGCACCGCTACATCACCCGCGCGGCCAACGCAGGGAGTGAAAACCATATCGCCCTGAGCGAGCAGGAGTTTTTCATCCGCGCCGGGCAAAACCTGCTGGCGCTGAGCTGGCACGCCAACGGCTACTACTATGGGATCGGGATTGAGACCGACCTGTGGCTGCATGCGGGGTTCGACGTGCTGGTCAACGGCTCGCGGGCGCATCTTCCGCAGGCGCGCGCCCGCTATGGCGCGTCCCTTCTGCCGGTCTGTCTGCAGGTTTCGCCGGACGTCCTGCGCAGCCGGTTGCAGAGCCGGGGGCGTGAATCCGCCCGCGAGATCGACCAGCGGCTTGCGCGCGCGGCCCGCTATGCTCCGTCCGACTGTCACATCCTCAACAACGACGGAAGTTTGCTACAGTCAGTCGATACTTTTTTATCGCTTATTCGTCAGAAGGAGAACCAGCATGCCTGACTGTACGCTTCGCCCCGCCACCGCGGACGATGCGCAAATCGTTTACGCGTTAATCTGCGAATTAAAGCAGGCCGAGTTCGATCGCCAGGCGTTTCACGCAGGCTATCTTGCCAATTTGCAGGATCGCAACATGCACTACCAGCTTGCCGAGCTGGACGGGGAAGCCATCGGCATGATCGGCCTGCACATGCAGTTTCACCTCCATCACGCGCGCTGGATCGGTGAGATCCAGGAGCTGGTGGTGATGCCGCAGGCGCGCGGGTTAAAGGTGGGAAGCCAGCTGCTGGCCTGGGCGGAGGACGTCGCGCGACAGGCCGGCGCGGAGCTGACCGAACTGTCCACCAGCGTGAAGCGCGTGGATGCGCACCGTTTTTACGTTCGCGAAGGCTATACGCAGAGCCATTTCCGATTCACCAGGCCGCTGTAGAGGTGCGTTATGAGTCTGACAGTCACGTTGACGGGAACGGGCGGCGCCCAGCTGGTGCCGGTCTTTGGCTGCGACTGCGCGGCGTGCCGCCGGGCGCGCCTGCAGGACAGCTATCGCCGTCGCCCCTGTAGCGCGGTGGTCAAATTCAACGATGCCGTCACCCTGCTGGATGCGGGCATTCCGCACCTGATGGACGACTGGCCCGCAGGCAGCTTCCAGCAGTTTTTGCTGACCCATTACCATATGGATCACGTCCAGGGGCTGTTCCCCCTGCGCTGGGGCGTTGGCGCGACGATCCCGGTTTACGGCCCGCCGGACGAAGCGGGCTGTGACGACCTGTTTAAACATCCGGGGATTCTGGATTTCAGCCACACGGTCGAGCCGTTTGTGATGTTTGAACTTCAGGGCCTGCGGGTCACGCCGCTGCCGCTCAACCATTCGAAGCTGACCTTTGGGTATTTGCTGGAGTCGGCCCACAGCCGCGTGGCCTGGCTTTCCGACACCGCCGGGCTGCCGGAAAAAACGGCGAAGTTTCTGCTCAACAATCAGCCGCAGGCGATGATCATTGACTGCAGCCATGAACCGCGCGACGAGACGCCGCGAAACCATAGCGACTTAAATACCGTGATTGCGCTGAACGAGGTGATTGGCTGCCCGCAGGTGATCCTGACGCACATCAGCCACCAGTTTGACGTGTGGATGATGGATAACCCGCTGCCGGACGGCATTGAGGCGGGGTATGACGGGATGGTACTGGTGCTGGATTAGATTTTGCCGGGTGGCGGCTGCGCCTTACCCGGCCTACGGTCCGAGGTTTTGTAGGCCCGCGTAAGCGAAGCGCCACCGGGCATTATCCGCGATCGTAATCGTCTTCTAACCGCCGCTCATCTTCTTCTAACCGACGCCTGTCGTCATCCAGCTGACGCTGACGCTCGTCTAAACGGCGGCGTCTGTCTTCAAGCTGCCGGCGACGATCGTCGTACTGGCGACTGTCGATCTGACGGCTGCGATCGTAACGATCGTCATCGTCATTGCTGCGGCTGCTGTTTGGGTTATAGGCATCGTTGATCGCCTGCTGAATGTTGCCAATAGCATCATCAACAATATCGGCATGAGCCAGCTGGCTGGTGAGTGACAGCAGACCAAATAACAGAGTAGTTGAGTAACGTTTCATAAGGCCAGACTCGCAGGTGAACTGGCCTTACGATAATGAACAGCAGGAAACGGGGGTAGCGGAGGAATCTCAAATTACCATCACCTTCCGCAGCGCCTGCGCCAGCTGCGCGCGGGTAAACGGCTTACGCAGTAGCTGAACGTCCGGCAGCTGAGGATTATGCGCGGGTCGTAAATCCTGGCCGCTGATGAGCAGCACCGGAAGCTGCGGATAATGGCTGCGCACGTGGTTAATCACCTCGGCTCCGCCCAGGCTTCCCGGCAACATCAGGTCGCTGATAAACATGCCAATATTCGGCGACGCCGCCAGCATGCTCAGCGCCTGCTCGCCGTTGTCCGCTTCCAGCGTCAGGTAACCAAGCTGGTGCAGCTGCTCGCACAGTGTCTGACGAACGTCCGCCTCATCTTCCAGCACCAGCACCAGGCGCTCGCTATCGACGGAGGCGGTCGCTGACAGCGCTTCATCCTCTGCCGCGGCGGGAAGGGTCGAGCGCGGCAGATGAAGCCGGACGGTGGTTCCCTGCCCCGGCGCGCTTTCAATCTCAACGCGACCACCTGACTGGCGCACAAAGCCGTAGACCATCGACAGCCCTAACCCGCTCCCGCTCCCGGTCTGCTTGGTGGTAAAGAACGGTTCAAAGACCCGGGATTTAATCTCCTGCGACATGCCGCTGCCGCGGTCAATCACTTCTAGCGCCACCATATCCTGCCTGCGCCCGTCGCTGCGGGTGACGCGCTGATTCCAGGTGCGAATTTTGATCGCTCCGCTTTGCCCCTCCATCGCATCACGCGCGTTCATCACCAGGTTGATGATGGCGTTTTCCAGCTGGCTGACGTCTATCCAGGCGGGCCAGGCAGGGGATTGCGCTTCAATCTCCAGGGTCAGGGTGGCGGGCAGGGAGTGGCGCAGCAGTTCCCGGAGGTTCTCCAGCAGCGGCAGCATCTCTACCGCATGCGGCGTCAGGGATTGCTTGCGGGAAAACGCCAGCAGGCGCTGGGTCAGTAAGGCGCCACGCTCGGCCGCCTTCAGCGCCCGGGCGATGCGCGGCGCATCGTTCGATTCAGGGTCAGTAAGCTCAAGACTGCCGATGATCACCGCCAGCAGGTTGTTAAAATCATGCGCCAGCCCGCCGGTTAGCTGTCCAACCGCCTTCATTTTCTGGCTGTGCAGCAGCGCCTCTTCCAGCCCCTGACGCTCAACGCGGTCGATCTCCATCTGCGTGGTTTTCTCTTTCAGCAGCCGCGTGGTGTGCTCAAGCGAGGCGGTATTGCGGGCAAAAACGTTAAACGCGCGCGCCAGCTCTCCCAGCTCGTCGCGCCGCTGCAGGGCGGGAACGGAAACATCCTGCTCGCCGTGGGCAAGGCGCGACATCGCCCGGGAAATGGCGGTCAGGTTAGAGGCCAGATTGCGGTAAATATACCAGCAGGCGCACCCGGTAATAATCAGCGCCAGCAGGGCGAAGACGCTGATAAACACGCTGATGGACTGTAGCTCGTGATGGCTCTGCGCTGTACGCAGCCGTGAAGCCTGCGCCACCTGCTCGACGTACTGATTAATGTCACCGTTGAGGATCGCCACCAGGGCCTTGATGTGGAACATATACCAGCTTATCGCCAGATCGCTCTCTTCCAGCTGTTTCGACAGCGGGCCGAGCTTGCCTAACTCAGCATTAAAATCAGGCAGCACCCCCTTCACGACCGGCTGCACAGCATTTCGGGGCAGCGTTGCGGCCACCGCGTCCAGCTGCTGAACGGTCGCGCGCGGCGAAGGGGTATCGATGGCGGCGGCGATCAGCCGGTCCATCTCCATCAGGTGCAGCGCATCCGGAACGTTGCTGCCATAGCGGCGGTTGAGTTCCTGCAGATGGCGCAGGTAGCTCTGGCTTTGGTACAGCGCGCTCAGCAGGGCGTTACGTTCCAGATGGCGCCGCTGACCACGTTCCAGCATCTCCGTCACGCTCTGCTGAAGCTCATTGCTTCGTTGAATAATCCGCGCCACCAGGGCCGGTTCCTGCTGGGCCAGCGGGGCATCCGCAAGCTGTTCCAGCGAGCGGCGCAGGGCCATTTGCGTCTGTTTGAGGCGCTCGGCTTCACCTTTGTACTCCAGCGCCCCGACGACCTGCGAAAGCCGCACCGCCGCCGTCGCCACGTTTGCCGTATCGCGCGCCAGGTTCATGCTGCCGGTCATGTCATCCAGCGTTTGCTGCTGCACCTGCTCCTGGATCTGGCTGGCGTGCCGAAAGCCGAGCACCGCCACGCCGCTCACCATCAGCGTTACGGCGACCACCAGCAGATTAAAAATCAGCAGGCGGCCTCGGGCGCTGGCGAAGAACGGCGGGCGTGATGGCATGGGTTTGGGCTCCTGTGCGGTTTGGCGCCCCCTCACCCTGACCCTCTCCCCAAAGGGGCGAGGGAATGATTTGCTTCCTCTCCCTTCCAGGGAGAGGGCTGGGGTGAGGGTAAAATGTGATCCACCTTAGCTATTCATCACTATGACAAATATGAACAGCTTCTGACATTTTGCATTTACGCACCTGTGATGAAGTGCAGAAATCGGCATTCACAGGAGATCCGCCATGAGCAGAACACCGGTATTAGAGATGCGCGGCATTGCCAAAACGTTTGGCAGTTTCCAGGCGCTCAAGGGTGTAGATTTGACGGTTTTTCCCGGTGAGATCCACGCGCTGATGGGCGAAAACGGCGCGGGAAAAAGCACGCTAATGAAAATCCTCGCGGGCGCCTATACCGCCACCGGCGGTGAGATCCTGATTGACGGACAGCCGTTTCACATTAAAGGGCCGAAAGACGCGCTGGCCGCAGGCATTACCCTGATTTATCAGGAGATGCAGCTCGCGCCCAATCTGACCGTAGCCGAGAATATCTTCCTCGGCAGCGAGCTGTCGCGCGGCGGGATGGTGCAGCGTAAAGAGATGGCCGCCCAGGCGCAGGCGGTCATTGACCGTCTCGGCGCGCAGTTCAGCGCCACCGATTTGGTGATGAAGCTGACCATCGCCGAGCAGCAGCAGGTGGAAATCGCCCGCGCGCTGCACCGCAACAGCCGCATTCTGGTGATGGATGAACCCACCGCCGCCCTCTCCTCGCGGGAAACGCACCGCCTGTTTGAACTGATTTTGCGCCTGCGCGATGAAGGAATGGCGATTATTTACATCAGCCACCGCATGGCGGAAGTGTATGAACTCTCTGACCGCGTCAGCGTCCTGCGCGACGGGCAGTACGTCGGCAGCCTGACGCGCGATAAGCTCAACGCCTCCGAGCTGGTGCGCATGATGGTGGGCCGGCCGTTGAGCGACCTGTTCAACAAGGAGCGTGATATTCCCCTCGGCAGCCCGCGCCTCAACGTCCACCACCTCACCGACGGTAAAAAGGTGCAGCCGTGCAGCCTGCAGGTGCGTTCCGGCGAAATCGTCGGCCTGGCGGGGCTGGTCGGAGCCGGACGCTCCGAGCTGGCGCAGCTCATCTTCGGCGTGCGCAAAGCCACCGGCGGCATGATTGAGGTCGACGGCGAGCCGGTGGTGATCCACTCCCCGCGTGCCGCCATCGAGAACGGCATCGGTTTCCTCACCGAGAACCGCAAGGAACAGGGGCTGTTTCTGGAGCTGGCGGCGCAGGAGAACATCACCATGGCGACGCTCGAGCGCGACGCTACCTTCGGCATGCTGAACCGCAAAAAAGCGCAGTCGATTTCCGATGACGCCATCGCCCTGCTCAACATCCGCGTACCGCATTCGCAGGTGCGAGCGGGCGGGCTGTCCGGCGGCAACCAGCAAAAGCTGCTGATCTCCCGCTGGGTCGCCATCGGCCCGCGCATTCTGATTCTGGACGAACCGACGCGCGGCGTGGACGTCGGGGCGAAAAGCGAGATCTACCGCATCATGAATCAAATGGCGCGCAAAGGGGTGGCGATTTTAATGATCTCCAGCGAGCTGCCGGAAGTGGTGGGCATGAGCGACCGGGTCTACGTGATGCGCGAAGGGAGCATCGCGGGCGAGCTCCACGGGCGCGGCATCTCTCAGGAAAACATCATGACGCTGGCAACCGGCGTCAACGACACTCATCATCAGGCGGTGTAACCATGACGCATTCAACCAGTCCGCAGCAGGTGGCGAAATCCGCCTCCGCAAAAAAAATGCTGATGAGCGATCTGATGCAAACGGTCGGCATTTTGCCGATTCTTATCCTGATCGTGGCGGTATTTGGCTTTATCGCCCCGAACTTCTTCACCGAGAGCAACCTGCTCAACATCACCCGTCAGGCGTCGATCAACATCGTGCTGGCGGCGGGAATGACCTTCATCATCTTAACCGGCGGGATTGACCTCTCCGTCGGCTCGATTCTGGGCACCACGGCGGTGGCGGCGATGGTGGTGTCGCTTATTCCTGAGTTCGCCATGCTCTCCATCCCGGCCGCGCTGATGCTCGGCATGGTGCTGGGCCTGTTTAACGGCGCGCTGGTGGCCTTTGCCGGGCTGCCGCCCTTTATCGTCACGCTCGGCACCTACACGGCGCTACGCGGTGCGGCCTACCTGCTGGCCGACGGCACGACGGTCATTAACTCCAACATCAGCTTCGAGTGGATCGGCAATAACTATCTCGGCCCGATTCCCTGGCTGGTGGTCATCGCCCTGGCGGTGATTGCGGTGTGCTGGTTCATCCTGCGCCGCACCACGCTCGGCGTACACATCTATGCGGTGGGCGGCAACATGCAGGCGGCACGCTTAACGGGCATTAAGGTCTGGCTGGTGCTGCTGTTTGTCTACGGCATGAGCGGGCTGCTCTCCGGCCTCGGCGGCGTGATGAGCGCCTCGCGCCTCTACAGCGCCAACGGCAACCTCGGCACGGGCTACGAGCTGGACGCGATTGCGGCGGTGATCCTCGGCGGCACCAGCTTCGTCGGCGGGATCGGCACGATCACCGGCACGCTGGTCGGCGCGCTTATCATCGCCACCCTCAACAACGGCATGACGCTGATGGGCGTCTCCTACTTCTGGCAGCTGGTGATCAAAGGGGCGGTGATCATCATAGCGGTGCTGATCGACAAATACCGTACCCGACACCATCAAAGTGCATAACAACAAAACCCTACAGCTTCGAGGAAAACACTATGCGTTTGAAACCGTTAGTAACCGCGCTCTGTGCTGGCGCACTGCTTGCCGCAACGCCGTTTGCGCAGGCTAAAGATCTGAAGGCCATCGGCGTGACGGTGGGCGACCTGGCTAACCCGTTCTTCGTGCAGATCACCAAAGGTGCCGAGCTGGAAGCGCGCAAGCTGGCAGGGGATAACGTCAAGGTGACGCTGGTCTCCAGCGGTTACGATCTGGGCCAGCAGGTGGCGCAGATCGACAACTTCATCGCCGCGAAAGTGGACATGATTATCCTCAACGCCGCGGACTCCAAAGGGATCGGCCCGGCGGTGAAGCGCGCGAAGGAGGCCGGGATCGTGGTCGTGGCGGTTGACGTCGCGGCGGAAGGGGCTGATGCCACCATTACCTCCAACAACACCCAGGCGGGCGAAATGGCCTGTAAGTACATTACCGATCGCCTGAAAGGCAAAGGCAACGTGGTGATCATCAACGGACCGCCGGTCTCTGCGGTGCAGAACCGCGTGGAAGGTTGCCAGACGGAATTTAAAAAACACCCGGATATCAAGGTGCTCTCGGATAACCAAAACGCCAAGGGCAGCCGTGAAGGCGGTCTGGAAGTGATGACCTCCCTGCTGGCAGCCAATCCGAAGATCGACGGCGTGTTTGCGATTAACGATCCGACCGCGATCGGCGCCGATCTGGCGGCGAAACAGGCGCAGCGCAACGAGTTCTTTATCGTTGGCGTGGATGGCAGCCCGGACGGTGAGGAAGCGCTGAAGCGCGAAAACTCGCTGTTTGTGGCGACCCCGGCGCAGGATCCGCAGGTGATGGCGGCGAAGGCGGTGGAGATCGGCTATGACATTCTCCAGGGCAAACCGGCGCCGAAAGAACCGGTGCTGATCCCGGTGACGATGATCGATAAAAAGAACGTCGGCACGTATAAGGGGTGGACGGTTAAGTAACCCCCTCACCCTGCCCTCTCCCCAAAGGGGAGAGGGTGGTCAAGTTCCCTCTCCCCTTTGGGGAAAGGGTTAGGGTGAGGGGTACGTTTTGCACCTAATCGAAGGAGTCCCCATGAAACGCTCCGACATCAATGAAATCCTCGGCCACACGCGGCAGTTTTTTTCCATGCACGACGTGCATCTCCCGCCCTTTGCCAGCTTTCCGCCAACGAAATGGCAGCAGCTTGACCAGGCCGCATGGCAGGAAGTGTTCGACCTCAAGCTCGGCTGGGACGTGACGGCGTTCGGCGGCAATAATTTTGCCGCTGAGGGGCTGACGCTGTTTACCCTGCGCAACGGCTCGCCCAACGGCGTGCCGTATGAAAAAGGCTATGCCGAAAAAATCATGCACGTTCGAGAGGGCCAGGTCACGCCGATGCATTTTCACTGGCGCAAGCGGGAAGACATCATCAACCGGGGCGGCGGGAACCTGATCGTGGAATTATGGAATGCCGGGGCGCATGAAGAGACGGAAAACACCGACGTGACGGTTACCGTCGACGGCTGCCGTCAGACTCACGCGCCCGGCAGCCAGCTGCGCCTGCTGCCCGGGGAAAGCATCTGCCTGACGCCCTGTCTTTACCACAGTTTCTGGGGCGAACGCGGCTTCGGCGACGTGCTGGTCGGGGAAGTGTCCTCGGTGAATGACGATGAGCATGACAACCACTTTTTGCAGCCCGTTGCCCGCTATAACAACATCGAAGAGGACGAACCGGCGCTGCTGGTGCTGTGCAACGAGTACAACCTGTTTCGGATTTAAGGGGTGAATGATGCCATTGATTTCTCTTGCCGACGGTCTGGCACACGCCAGACAGCACCGCTATGCGCTGGGGGCGTTTAACGTCCTCGATTCCCACTTCCTGCGCGCGCTGTTCGCCGCCGCAAAGCAGGAGCGCTCGCCGTTTATCATCAACATCGCCGAAGTGCATTTTAAGTACGTGTCCCTGGATTCGCTTGTCGAAGCGGTCAAGTTCGAGGCCGCCCGTCACGATATTCCCGTGGTGCTCAACCTCGACCACGGCCTGCATTTTGACGCCGTGGTGCGCGCCCTGCGCCTGGGGTTCAGCTCCGTGATGTTCGACGGCTCGACGCTGAGCTATGAGGAGAACATTCGCCAGACGCGGGAGGTGGTGAAGATGTGCCACGCGGTGGGCGTGTCGGTGGAGGCGGAGCTGGGCGCGGTCGGAGGCGATGAAGGCGGCGCGCTTTACGGCCATGCGGATGAAGCCTGCTTTACCGACCCCCAGCTGGCGCGCGAATTTGTCGATTCAACCGGTATTGACGCGCTGGCGGTGGCCATCGGTAACGCGCACGGCAAATACCGGGGCGAGCCGAAGCTCGATTTTCCCCGCCTGGACGCCATTCGTCAGCAGACGGGCCTGCCGCTGGTTTTACACGGCGGCTCCGGGATTAGCGATGCCGACTTCCGCCGCGCCATCGAGCTGGGCATTCATAAAATCAATTTCTATACCGGGATGTCGCAGGCCGCGCTTGCCGCCGTGGAGCAGCGGATGGCAAAACGCCAGCCGCTCTACGATGAGTTTGCCGAGCTGCTGCTGGGGATAGAAGAGGCAATTACGGATACGGTCGCCGAACAGATGCGCATCTTCGGCAGCGCGGGGCAGGCATAATGGAACGTAAAGGCATCATCGCCGCAGGCAATATGCTGGTGGACCACGTCCACCAGATCGTGCAGTGGCCGGAGCGCGGCTGGCTGGCGGAAATCACCCACAGCGAACGCTCAACCGGCGGCGCGCCGCTCAACGTCCTGCTGACGCTGGCGAAAATGCACGTTGGCCTGCCGCTGCAGGCGGTGGGGCTGATTGGCGAAGACGTTGACGGGGACTACATTCTGGCGATGCTCGACCAGTACCACGTCAACCGCCAGCGCGTACAGCGCACCACCTTTGCGCCAACCTCCATGTCGCAGGTGATGACCGACCCCAGCGGACAGCGCACCTTTTTCCACTCCCCGGGGGCTAACCGCCTGCTGGATCTTCCCGCCTTCGATCGCCTGGACGGATCGATGAAGATCTTCCACCTCGGCTATCTGCTGCTGCTCGACAGCCTGGATATGCCCGATGACGAGTTCGGCACCCGCAGCGCGCGGCTGCTGGCGCAGATGCGCGACCTGGGGTATGAAACTTCGCTCGATCTGGTTTCCCGTAAGGGCGACCCGCGCTATCAGCCGCTGGTGCTCCCTGCCCTGCGCCATCTGGACTATCTGGTGATTAACGAGCTGGAGGCCGGCGAGTTTAGCGGCCTGACGATGCGTGACGAAAACGACGTCCCGCACGTTGCCCATATCGCAGAAGCCGCGACGCAGCTGCTGGCGGCCGGCGTACGCCAGCGGGTGGTGATCCACTGTCCGGAAGGCGCATGGGGAGAAGCACGCGGTGAAGAAGGCCGCTGGATCCCGTCATGGATGCTGGAGCAGGAAGAGATCATCGGCAGCGTCGGCGCGGGCGATGCCTTTTGCGCAGGCTTTTTATACGGCTGCCATGAGTCGCTGCCGCTCACGGAAAGCATTTATCTGGCGCACGCCTGCGCGCGGGCAAGCCTGCTGGCCGCCAATGCAATTGACGGCGCAAAAACGCTGGCCGAGCTGGAGGCTTTTATTCACGAGGGCACTTAATTTAACAATAATTGCGATTTCTCATTACAGTTCTATGAATTTTGCATTCCCGAACTACACTCTCTCCATCTGGCATATTCGGCGTGGGCAGCACTCTGTCCGCACGCTTTTCCGAAATGAGATAGAAAGAGGACAAGGGAAAAATGTTCGCAGCCATCATCATCGGTATTTTCATTATTAGCGTTATTTACGCGCATTCACGCGGCAAAGAAAAACAGACGCTGTCTCGTCAGTTGTTCGACCATTCGACGTTCATGGCACCCATCAATATGTTTATGACGGCGTTCTCTTCCCTGCCCGCCAGGCAGGC
Source organism: Enterobacter sp. 01-M-03-SI-ECC (assembly GCF_047530215.1). Classification (NCBI taxonomy): domain Bacteria; kingdom Pseudomonadati; phylum Pseudomonadota; class Gammaproteobacteria; order Enterobacterales; family Enterobacteriaceae; genus Enterobacter; species Enterobacter sp. 01-M-03-SI-ECC. The sequence goes on along the minus strand of NZ_JBLKDA010000040.1, from coordinate 4,250 downwards.
TTTCTTTGAGACAGAGCGTTTCCCCGAATTAAACACGCTGACGGAAAACTGGCAGGTTATTCGTGAAGAGGCGGTGCGTTTACAGGATCATATAAAGGCGGCGCAAAATAATAACGACGCTGGCTTTAACACCTTTTTTAAACGCGGCTGGAAGCGTTTTTATCTGAAATGGTACGCCGACGCTCACCCCTCTGCGCAAGCGCTTTGCCCGGTGACCACGCGGCTGGTGAGTCAAATTCCTTGCGTGAAGGCGGCCATGTTTGCCGAACTGCCTGCGGGGGCAAAGCTGGGCAAGCATCGCGATCCCTACGCGGGCTCGGTGCGCTATCACCTGGGCTTATCTACCCCGAATGACGATCGCTGCTTTATTGAAGTGGACCAGCAGCGCCATAGCTGGCGCGATGGCGAGGCGGTTATTTTTGATGAGACCTACGTCCACTGGGCGGAAAATAAAACCGATCGGACGCGCATTATTCTGTTCTGTGATATCGAGCGTCCGATGAAGTGGCGCTGGGCGCAGGCGGTTAACCATTGGGTGGGCACCACGCTGATGTCTGCGGCCAGCTCACCGAATGACGATAATGACCGTACCGGCGGCATTAACCGCATTTTTAAATATGTTCATGCGGGCCGCGAACGCGGGCAACGTCTTAAAAAACGCAATCGTAAAGCCTATTACGCCCTCAAGTACCTGTGCATCAGCGCCATTTTTGCCGCCATTCTTGTTCCGGCAATAACGTAAACCTTATGCCGCCTGCTCGGGGCGGCTAACATCGGTGGCAAATACATACCCCAGCCCACGGATGGTTTTAATGAGCGCAGGCTGATGCGGATTGGCCTCGATCTTCCGGCGCAGGCGCATGATCAACACGTCAATAGTGCGGTCGAACACGTCAGCGCTTTCGCTGTGGGTCAGCTCAAGCAGCCGGTCACGGCTCAGCACCCGGCGGGCATTTTGCGTAAGCGCCAGCAGCAGGCCGTACTCGCCCTGGGTTAAGGGCACGGGATTACGCTGCGGATCGCTCAGCTCGCAGCGGGTGGTATCGAGCGTCCATCCGTTAAACGCGATGCCAGCCACGGGTGCCGCGGGCGCTTCGGCTGCCAGCACGCCGGTACGGCGCAATACCGCCTTCACGCGGGCGACCACCACGCGCGGGTTGAACGGCTTGCCAATATAGTCGTCGGCCCCCATCTCCAGCCCCACCACCACGTCTGACTCACTGCCCAGCCCGGTTAACATGATTACCGGCAGCATCGGGCGCTGCTTTTGCAGCTGCAGCAGAACCTGCAGGCCGTTGATATCCGGCAGCATCATATCCAGCAGGACAAGCGCGATATTCGGCTCCTCCTGTACCCGGCGCAGCGCATCCTGGCCGTTATGGCAGACACGCACGCTAAAGACGTGCTCGCTAAGCACATCCTGGAGCAGTTCGCAGACTGCCGTATCGTCATCAACCACCAGAATCGCCGGTTTCATCATATGCTTCCGTCAGGGGATTATGTTAAGTCTGAACCATTCTGCCGTCGGCTCCAGTTAAAGGTTTTTTTCAGTGACGGAAATTCAACCCATGTCACATCCGCTGCACTGTCGACACGTCAATTTTGACGATGGGCTGTTTTTTGTCAGAGTTTTTACCGCGAAGGGACCGTAAAGTCAGGGAGTAGCCATACAAAAAACATGGCATAGAAGCTGCATAGTGGGTGCGAACGATTCGATTAACTGGAGCAGACTGATGAAGAAAGTCGTCACGGTTTGCCCTTATTGTGCCTCAGGTTGCAAGATCCACCTGGTGGTCGATAACGGCAAAATCGTCCGGGCAGAGGCCGCGCAGGGGAAAACCAACCAGGGCACGCTGTGCCTGAAAGGTTACTACGGCTGGGATTTTATTAACGATACCCAAATCCTCACCCCGCGCCTGAAAAGCCCCATGATCCGTCGCGAACGCGGCGGCAAGCTGGAATCCGTCTCCTGGAACGAGGCGCTGGATTATGTCGCCACGCGCCTTAGCGCCATCAAGGCCAAGTACGGTCCGGATGCGATTCAGACCACCGGTTCCTCACGCGGAACAGGGAATGAAACCAACTATGTGATGCAAAAATTCGCGCGCGCCGTTATTGGAACCAATAACGTCGACTGCTGCGCTCGCGTCTGACACGGCCCATCGGTTGCAGGTCTGCACCAGTCGGTCGGTAACGGCGCAATGAGTAATGCCATCAACGAGATAGATAATACCGATCTCGTCTTCATCTTTGGCTATAACCCGGCGGATTCTCACCCTATCGTCGCGAACCACGTTATTCGCGCTAAGCAGAATGGGGCGAAAATCATCGTCTGCGATCCGCGCAAAATTGAAACCGCGCGCATTGCGGATATGCACATTGCATTGAAAAACGGCTCGAACATCGCGCTGTTAAACGCAATGGGACACGTCATCATTGAGGAGAACCTCTACGACCAGGCGTTTGTCGCCAGCCGCACGGAAGGTTTTGAAGAGTATCGGAAGATTGTCGAAGGCTACACGCCGGAGTCGGTTGAAGCAATAACCGGCGTCAGCGCGCAGGAGATCCGCCAGGCCGCACGGATGTACGCCGGGGCGAAAACCGCCGCCATTCTCTGGGGCATGGGCGTGACCCAGTTTTACCAGGGCGTGGAAACCGTACGCTCCCTGACCAGCCTCGCCATGCTGACCGGTAACCTCGGCAAGGCGCACGCTGGCGTGAACCCGGTGCGCGGTCAGAATAACGTCCAGGGCGCGTGCGATATGGGCGCGCTGCCGGATACCTATCCGGGCTATCAGTACGTGAAGTTCCCGGAGAACCGCGCCAAATTCGCGAAGGCCTGGGGCGTGGAAAGCCTGCCGGAACACACCGGGTACCGCATCAGCGAGCTGCCGCACCGCGCGGCGCATGGCGAAGTGCGTGCGGCCTACATCATGGGTGAAGATCCGCTCCAGACCGACGCCGAGCTCTCTGCGGTGCGTAAAGGGTTTGAGGATCTGGAGCTGGTGATTGTCCAGGATATCTTCATGACCAAAACCGCGGCGGCGGCGGACGTGATTTTACCGTCGACCTCCTGGGGCGAGCATGAAGGCGTCTACACGGCGGCGGACCGCGGCTTCCAGCGCTTCTTCAAAGCGGTCGAACCGAAGTGGGATCTGAAAACCGACTGGCAAATCATCAGCGAAATCGCCACCCGCATGGGTTATCCGATGCACTACAACAACACCCAGGAGATCTGGGACGAGTTGCGCAGTCTGTGTCCGGACTTCTACGGCGCCACCTATGAAAAAATGGGTGAACTGGGGTACATCCAGTGGCCATGTCGCGATGAGTCGGAGGCCGATCAAGGGACGTCCTATCTCTTTAAGGAGAAGTTCGACACCCCGAACGGGCTGGCGCAGTTCTTCACCTGCGACTGGGTCGCGCCCATTGATAAACTCACCGACGAGTATCCGATGGTGCTCTCTACCGTGCGTGAAGTGGGCCACTACTCCTGCCGTTCGATGACCGGTAACTGCGCCGCGCTCGCCGCGCTGGCTGACGAGCCGGGTTACGCGCAGATCAACACCGCCGACGCGGAGCGCCTCGGTATTGAGGATGAAGCGCTGGTGTGGGTGAACTCGCGCAAAGGGCGGATCATTACCCGCGCGCAGGTCAGCGATCGTCCAAACAAAGGGGCGGTCTATATGACCTACCAGTGGTGGATTGGCGCCTGCAACGAGCTGGTGACGGAGAACTTAAGCCCAATAACCAAAACGCCGGAGTATAAATACTGCGCCGTCAACGTCGAGCCGATCGCGGATCAGCACGCGGCGGAACAGTATGTGATCGACGAATATAACAAGCTAAAAGCCCGCCTGCGCGAAAGCGCAATGGGCTGAAGGCGTTAATTCATCGATGAAAAAAGGGAGTGAACTATTCACTCCCTTTTTATTTCCGATTAGCTCATCAATAATATCAATTATTATTCTGGAAAGCGCCTCGCAGAAATAATGTAATTTACGCAGAATAGAATTACATCTTTGCATTTTAATTCAGAGAGATAAGATGTGATACGGGTGCTTAAGACTTTCTGTCTTGAGCATTGTTGAGGGACAGAAAGTAGGAAGCCCCGGGAAATTTTCATTTACCTGTACTGCACCCATTTTGTTGGACGATGAAATGGAATAGTCCCTGATATGTCAAAGCCAAAATACCCCTTCGAAAAGCGCCTTGAAGTCGTGAATCACTACTTCACAACTGATGATGGT
>NZ_JBLKDA010000003.1:0-306228 GCF_047530215.1 Enterobacter sp. 01-M-03-SI-ECC | reverse complement strand
ATATTATAGTGCGTGGGAAGTTAATTAATTTAATGTTAAACAATGCTCTTTCATTTAAACTTGAAACTTTTCTAGATTTTAATATTTGAAAAAAATAATCGTTTTATTTAGTGCATTAACTATTATTATAGAGTTGATTTCTTTGCAAAACTCGATGGTAACCCGCAGGTTTATAGTTATCAAGTAATTTGAGGTTTAACTATGATTGAAAATCTCATTTGTATTAAAGAAAATGACCTGCTTCAATGGGCATGTGGTGAACGTAACATACTGGTTAGTATGCCATTTTTAGACCATGCAATGGTCGACTCGACACGCCAGTTAGTCTTTGCGTTAAGCGAGACAAAGCCATTACCAGCCGTTTTGACCATCTTCAATGCGCAGGGAGAAAACCTATTTTGGTCAGCACCTCCTGAAGGCGCAGCTTTCTATTACTTAACTTTCAACCTGTCAAAGCAAGTGGTTGTGGTCTGTAGCTATGCGGAAAAGCAAAACGGCTGGCATGATTGGTTTTATTCCTGGGATATGAAGCGTAACGCATTGTCTCTATCGGGCCCTGCGTATTAACATCAAAAGCACCAAAAAATGATAAAAATAACCGGTGGCAAAAGAGGGCTGCATAAGCAGTTCCTACAAGCGGTTTAATAAACAGAGCTGAGAGGCAAAAGATGAGCGCGGTTTACATTGTCATTTTGACCTATACAAAACTACTCGAAGAAATCGACGCAGCGATACCAGCTCATGTTGAGTGGCTTTAAAACGGGTATGCATAGGGGATTTTCCTGGCGTCCGGAAGAAGGATCCCAAGAAACGGTGGAGTCATTCTCGCTAAGTGTGAGAGTCTTGCCTCTCTGGAAGAGCGCTTGCGCGAGGATTCTTTTCAGAGGTTAAAACTTGCGACTGTTAAGATCATTCCTTTTAAACCCAGCATGAAAACAGAACTATTAGACAATGTGTGTTAACCCCGCAATAAAAAATCCACGCCTAAGCGTGGATTTTCTTCATTCAAAACAAATCAAACATTAAACAGGAAGTTCATCACATCGCCATCTTTAACGATGCAATCTTTCCCTTTCGCACGCATCTTGCCTGATTCTTTCTCGCCTTGTTCTCAATAAGCTGTCGGTGTCCGACTTTACCCGCGACGAACTCCACCGGGAGACCAGCCGCACTCAGGGGCTGCTGACCACCCGCAGCGAGTACGACCGTCTTGGCCGCCTGCACCGCCGGGACGTCTTTACCGGCAATGCCCAGCGCCCGTCGCCGCGCCGCTGGTCCCGCCGCTGGGATTACGACTACCGCAATAACCTGGTGCGTGAAGAGCGGGACGATAACCCGTTCAGCTGGTACCGCTGGCAGTACGATAGCGCCGGGCGCCTGCTGGTTCAGGACGGCACGCTGCCCGGACAGGAGCAGTGGCGCTGGGACGCTGCCGGTAACCCGCTCGAAGGATCTGTTGAGAAGGTCACGCACAACCGTCTGACGCAGCTTAACGGCATTCGCTGGCGCTATGACATCCACGGCCGCACCGTAGAGAAGGATAACGGCCGGACCCGCTGGCACTACCGCTACGACGGTGAACATCGCCTGACGGAGGTCATCAGCCAGCCGCGGGACCGCAATAAGCCGCAGACGCAGGTCAGCTTCCGCTACGATCCGCTCGGGCGACGCATCAGCAAAACGCGACGCCAGATGCTGGGCGGACAGCCAACGGGCAGGGCGGTCACCACCCGGTTTGTCTGGGAAGGGTTCCGCCTGCTGCAGGAGGTGCACGGGGATGTGCCGCTCACCTACGTTTACAGCGATCAGGACAGCTACGACCCGCTGGCGCGTATTGACGGCGTTGATGCTCCGGAGATTTTCTGGTTCCACTGCCAGCCGAACGGCACGCCGGAGCGGATGACGGATATTGAAGGGCAGGTGCGCTGGGAAGGGGTGAACAGCGCCTGGGGCAAGCTGCTGCGGGAAAGCGAGACGCAGGTATCAGGATATTCTCAGAACCTGCGCATGCAGGGGCAATACCTGGACCGTGAGACAGGGCTGCACAACAATCTGTTCCGGTATTACGACCCGGACTGCGGTCGGTTTACGCAGCAGGACCCGATAGGGCTGGCGGGAGGGATAAATCTTTACCAGCATGCGCCGAATGCGCTGGGGTGGGTGGATCCGTGGGGGGTGTCGAGATGTAAAGCACCGAACGGATATAAAACGGGTGATGTTGATCCACATGGTAATCTCTCTCCTGGTGTTAACAGGGCGTCGGGCCACACAAATAGTAAAAATGATGGGTTTGTACAAAGTCACCACCCAATACAAGATGCTTGGGCTAAGAAAAGAATTAACGGTTACCAGAGAAATACTGCACCTGCTACGTTACTTAAATCTGCATCAGGCAGTCCACACGCTAATATAAGTTCTGCTCAACGAACTCGTAGAGTTTTACCGGGAGGTTGGGATACAACGTTGAAACAAGAGTTTCATATCAGTTACAAAGAAATGATTGATGCAGGTGTTCCAAAGCAGCAGGCAAGGAAATCGATTAGTGACTCGTATAAATATTTTGACCAATTGAGAGAGTCTAATAGTAGTAATATTCATTTTGATATATAACTTATTCATTTATAGGTAAGCCGATATGGAAAAACAGGATTTAATTGATCAGCTAAATGAAATTGAAAAACTCATGCGCATGTCTTTACCTTCTGAATATAAGCGCTTTATGATTGAAAAAGTCAAGGACACTGACTCTTATGAAATTCAACGAGCAAATGGTGACCAGCTTTATGTTTTCAATTGTTTTGATTTACTTGAAAGAAATAATACATATACAATTCAAGAGGTTGAGCCTGACGTTTTATTGATTGGTCAAGATGGTGACCTTGGGTACTTTTTGAATTTGCGCAAAGGTACTGATGAGATTTATTCTTTAGACCTTGGAGCGTTAGGAAGCCTAGACATGGATAAAGAAAGTAATAGCATATTTATGCTATAACATTTTTTATTTATTAAACAACTTAGTTCAGTATATTGGGAAAATCCACGTTAAATCGTGGATTTTTTCTTTCAAACAAATCGAACATAAAAAAAGAAGTTCATCACATCGTAAGTTTTAATGATGTAATCTTTACCTTTCGCACCCAGCGATGCGCTGCTGGTCTCTCTGCTCGGATTGCGGCTACCGCAATAACCTGGTGCGAGAAGAGCGGGACGATAACCCGTTCAGCGGTTACCGCTGGCAGTACGACAGCGCCGGGCGCCTGCTCGTTTAGGACGGGACGCAGCCGGTAACCCGCTGGAAGGGTCTGCTGAGAAGGTCACGCAGAACCGCCTGACGCACCTGAACGGCATTCGCTGGCGCTATGACATCTGAGGTATCTTAAAGATGATGGTTCTATTAACGCATAGGTGCCTAAAACATTTGAATCCAAATCCGCACCAGTCACTTATTTTGGTTTTGATAAATTAGACTCCGGGCGCACAGTAAGAGATGCCTTCCAGATCATCCAGATCAAAGGAGTAGATAAATTGAATCCACTTGATCCTTTGGATAAATCATGGAGTGATGGACGTCTTAGAGCTGAGTTTGATACGCTCCCATTATTTGATAATGGTGTTCCGCAAGTGCGAACCTCGCGAATGTTCGGCGATAGACCAAGAGCGCCACTTGAACCGTTTACTAAGGCATACCCCGAGTTACCGGGAGAATATACCTCGGGAGGTATTCCAGAGGCTGCCATAGATCCGACTCCGCTAAATCAGTTAAAAATAACGCCGTTGAAAGATTAAGAGAGGGAATGAATGGATAAAGTAATATTTAACAATTATGGAGTGATCCTTATTGAAAGAGAAGGACGCTTTTTTATTAAGCTTTACTCCGGAGGGATCGTGATGAAGGAGGAGGAAGAGGAAGTAAGTCTTGATGAGGCCAAAAAAGTTCAAATGAGTGAAAAAGATGCTTATGAGGTTTTGATCTCAATCGAAAAAAGAGGAAAGTTAAAGCATTAATTTTTTTTAAAAATTATCTTTAAGCTAACAACGGAAAATTAGCTTTTAATTCAATAAATTTAAATAAATCCCTCAATGATGGTCTTTTAAAAGATAACTCTAACATTTTAAGCTTCAGAAAAAAATCCACGCTTTGGCGTGGATTTTTTTTCATTCAAAACAAATCAAACGTTAAACAAGAAGTTCATAACATCGCCATCTTTAACGATGTAATCTTTCCCTTCTGCACGCATTTTGCCTGCTTCTTTCGCGCCTTGCTCACCCTTGTAGGTGATGAAGTCTTCAAACGCGATAGTCTGCGCACGAATAAAGCCTTTCTCGAAGTCGGTGTGGATTTTACCAGCCGCCTGAGGCGCGGTCGCACCCACAGGGATAGTCCACGCACGCACTTCCTTCACGCCAGCGGTGAAGTAGGTCTGCAGGTTCAGCAGCTCATAGCCCGCGCGAATTACGCGGTTCAGGCCCGGCTCTTCCAGACCCAGCTCGGCCATGAACTCTTCACGGTCGGCGTCGTCCAGCTCGGCGATGTCGGATTCAACGGCAGCGCAAACCGCCACAACCACAGAACCTTCCGCCGCGGCGATTTCACGTACTTTGTCCAGGTACGGGTTGTTCTCGAAACCGTCTTCGTTAACGTTGGCAATGTACATGGTTGGCTTCAGGGTCAGGAAGCTCAGGTATTTGATCGCCGCCTTGTCTTCGTCAGTCAGGTTTTTCAGCGCGCGCAGCATGCCCGCGTTTTCCAGCTGTGGCAGGCATTTTTCCAGCGCAGCCAGTTCCGCTTTGGCGTCCTTGTCGCCGCCTTTGGCTTTCTTCTGCACGCGGTGAATGGCGCGTTCGCAGGTGTCGAGGTCAGAGAGCGCCAGCTCGGTGTTGATAACGTCGATGTCGTCAGCCGGATCCACTTTGTTGTTAACGTGGATGATGTTGTCGTTCTCGAAGCAGCGCACAACGTGACCGATCGCTTCGGTTTCACGAATGTTGGTCAGGAACTGGTTACCCAGGCCTTCACCTTTGGATGCGCCTTTTACCAGGCCCGCGATGTCCACGAATTCCATGGTGGTTGGCAGAATGCGCTGCGGCTTCACGATTTCCGCGAGCTGGTCCAGACGCGGGTCGGGCATTGGCACAACGCCGGTGTTAGGTTCGATGGTACAGAACGGGAAGTTCGCCGCTTCGATACCCGCTTTGGTAAGCGCGTTAAACAGGGTGGATTTGCCCACGTTTGGCAGACCGACGATACCGCATTTGAATCCCATTTCTAAATCACCTTAATATCTTGATAATCAATCCGTTACCGATAACCGATTGATGAAAAGTAAATAACTACGCCTATTATACACGTAACCCGCATGACGCGCGGTAAAAAAGCCGGATCGGGCGGATTATTGCGCTTTGAAAGCGTGTAAGCGGTTTGTCGCTTTGGTTAACCCGTCTTTCAGCCAGATTTCAGTGCAGCGCGCCGCCTCGTCTACCGCCTCGTCAATCAGTTTTTGTTCGGAAACAGGGGGCTTACCGAGCACGAAACCGACAACTTTGTTTTTATCGCCCGGATGGCCGATTCCGACGCGCAAACGGTGGAAATTCGGGTTATTGCCCAGCTTGCTGATGATGTCTTTAAGGCCGTTGTGGCCGCCGTGTCCGCCGCCCAGCTTGAATTTTGCCACGCCGGGCGGAAGATCCAGCTCATCGTGAGCCACCAGAATTTCATCCGGGTTGATGCGATAAAACGTCGCCATGGCCGCCACGGCTTTACCGCTCAGGTTCATAAAAGTGGTGGGCACCAGCAGGCGCACATCAGCACCGGCAAGATTAATACGTGAGGTATACCCGAAGAATTTAGGTTCTTCACGCAGGGGAGCACGTAACCGTTCGGCCAGCAGATCGACGTACCATGCCCCGGCATTATGGCGGGTGGCCGCGTACTCTGCGCCCGGGTTGGCGAGGCCGACAATCAGTTTAATCGTCACGAGGTAATTCCTAATGGGTTCCAGATCTGGCGCGTAGTTTACTGCCTGGCGCGCCGCTTGACAAAATTCTGCGATCTTCTCAGCGAAATACGAATAATTACTGATTTGAACAATTAGAATTTCAAGCTGTTCAATGTCTTATTTGTAAACTTTTGTTTGGGCGTTATCTGTAATTGTGATCATTCACGCAACTCATAAAAGGGGCGTTGTCTATACTTTACACACAAGGATTAGGGGCTTTTCCCCTGACAACCCAAAGTTCCGGAGGTGACACATGAAACGCAAAAACGCTTCGTTACTCGGTAACGTGCTGATGGGGTTAGGGCTGTTCGTGATGGTAGCCGGCGTGGGTTACTCCATTTTAAACCAGCTGCCGCAGCTTGACCTCCCGCAATACTTTGCGCACGGGGCAATATTGAGCATCTTCGTTGGTGCGGTACTGTGGCTGGCGGGGGCGCGCGTGAGCGGCCATGAGGAAGTGTGTGATAAATACTGGTGGGTGCGCCACTACGACAAACGCTGTCGCCGCGACCAGCATAAGCACAGCTAGTGCACTCTAAGAATACCGAAACGACTTCATCTGAAGTCGTTTTTTTTTTGCATCAAGGGTTGACCCTCACGTAACGTAAGGCTCCAGAGTCGGGCCACTGGCAAAGAAAAAGGAGCTGTTATGTTGATTCAGGTGGGGGAGCTGGCCAAACGAGCCGGGATCACCGTGCGAACCTTGCATCACTATGAGCAAACAGGGTTGCTGCTGCCTTCTGCCAGAAGCGCGGCAGGTTACCGGCTCTACAATCTGGCGGATGTCCAGCGTCTGCACATGATCCAGGCGCTGGCAAAAGCGGGGCTGGAACTTGCTGAAATCAGGGATTTCCTGGAACAGGCGTCGCTGTCGTTAACAGAGCTACTCGATGCGCAAATCACGCTGCTGGATAAACAGCTGCGCAGCATACATACGCTGCGCGACCGGCTGGTGGATCTGCGTAACGGGCTTCTCGACGATGCGGCTCCAGATCTGGAATCCTGGCTACAGACGCTGGAGTTAATGAATATGTACGATCGCTGGTTTAGCAAAGAAGAGTTACAGCAGCTGCCCTTTGCGGTGCAGAAGGATGCGCTGGCGGCCATCTGGTCAGGGCTGGTTGCGGAGGCAAACACGCTGTTGAAACAGCACATACCTGTTACGGACCCGCGGGCGATGGACCTGGCGACGCGCTGGATGGAACGCCTGGAACAGGACACGGCAGGCAAGCCGGAGTTTCTCACCCGGCTGAACGAGATGCACAGCCTTGAACCGCAGATGCAGGCGCAGACCGGCATTACGCCGGAGATGACGGATTACATTACGCGCGCGTTTGCGGAATCGAAGCTCAGCATATGGGAGAAGTACCTTAACCCCGAAGAGATGGCCTTTACCCGGGCACATTACTTTGACCGCATGATGGAGTGGCCGCCGCTGGTGGAGAAACTGCATCAGGCGCAGCGGGAGAATAGCGACCCCGTTTCAGAGGACGCGCAAATGCTGGCTGAAAACTGGCTGGCGTTATTCCAGTCGTACGCGGGGACGAACCCGGAGACGCAGCAAAAGTTTCGTACTGCCATGCAGCAGGAGCCGAATCTGATGAAGGGAACGTGGATGACGCCTGCCGTGCTTGCATGGCTCCAGCAGGCGATCGGAGTGATGATGCAGAGACGTTTCTCTGCATCAGGTGACTCACAGGTCCGCTAGCGCGGCTTCGCGGTTAGGGTAGAAGGAGAGACGGCCAGGGACAGGCTGAACGCCCGCGCGCGCCATGGTGCGCAGGGGCTGGAACTCCAGGTTACTCACCCGCAGCTCACAGCCTTCCGGCAGACGTGCGACAAAGCGCTGGAAGGCATCCAGCCCACCGGCATCCAGCACCGGTACGGCATCCCACTTCAGCACCACAACCCGTTTGCCCGCGATGCGGGACTCCAGATCGCTAAACAGGCCTTCCGCCGCCGCGAAGAACAGCGGGCCAATCACGCGCAGCACCAGCACATCATCAGGCACCTCAACGTTGACCGGGGAGAGGCGGGTCATTTGCGCAATGCGGCGCATAAACAGCAGGGAAGCCAGCACGATCCCGACGCTGATGGCGATAACCATATCGAACAGCACGGTCAGCGACATGCAGATCAGCATCACGATGATGTCGTCTTTCGGCGCGCGACGCAGCAGGTTCACCACCTTGTGCGCCTCGCTCATGTTCCAGGCCACCATCAACAGCAGGGCGGCCATGGCGGAGAGCGGTAGCCAGGAGAGCAGCGGGGCGAGGATCAGCAGAGCGAGGATCACCAGCACGGAGTGGATAACCGCCGAAACGGGCGAGGTTGCCCCCGCGCGCACGTTTGCCGCAGAGCGGGCGATGGCTGCCGTGGCGGTAATACCGCCGAAGAACGGTGCGACGAGGTTGCCTAATCCCTGACCGACCAGCTCGCTGTTGGCTTTGTGCTTGGTGCCGGTCATGCCGTCAAGCACGACGGCGCAGAGCAGGGACTCAATTGCCCCCAGCATCGCCATCGAGAACGCGGCGGGAAGTAACGCACGCAGGGAATCCCAGCTCAGGGTGAAGCTGGAGCCGGGCATGTCCCACGGCAGCACCAGCTGCGGCAACAGCTGCGGAATACCGCTACCCTGTGAACCGTCCGCCAGCACATAGTGGAACTGCGAGCCGATGGTCGCGACATGACCGCCGAACATATTGACGATAGCCATTACCGCGCAGCCCAGCAGCAGCGCGGGCAGATGGCCCGGCAGACGGATCCCCAGACGAGGCCAGACGATCAGCGTGCCCAGGGTGACAACCCCAATCGCCGCATCGCCCAGATTGGCGGTAGGCAGCGCCATAAACAGCGCGCCGACCTTTTGTAGATAATGTTCCGGGACGTGCGCCATATGCAGGCCGAGGAAATCTTTTATTTGCATCGTCCCAATGGTGATGCCGATCCCGGAGGTGAATCCCAGCGTCACGGAAAGGGGGATGTACTCGATCAGCCGCCCAAAGCGGGCCAGGCCAAACAGAATCAAAAAGACGCCGGACATCAGGGTGGCAACAAGCAGGCCTGCCAGACCAAACTGCTGGGAAACCGGGTAGAGGATCACCACGAAGGCGGCGGTGGGGCCGGAGACGCTGAAGCGCGAGCCGCCGGTCAGGGCAATGACGATCCCGGCAACGGCCGAGGTGTACAGGCCGTACTGCGGCGCTACGCCGCTGCCAATCGCCAGCGCCATCGCCAGAGGGATGGCAATAATGCCGACGGTGATCCCGGCAATCAGGTCACGCACGAAGCGTGACGAAGTGTACTTCTCTTTCCAGCAGGCGTCGATGAGGGCGCGAAAGGGCAGAACATGTGAGGAGGTTACGTTTTTCACAATTATCTATCATCCGTATGCGCATCATCTGTCATGTGAATGGCAGGTGAAGGAGGCATTGATCATACAAATAAATCTCAGAGACAAAAAAACCCGCCGCAGCGGGTTTTTTGGCCGTGCTCGATCAGTGTTCGAACATTGCAGAGATGGATTCTTCGTTGCTGATACGACGAATCGCTTCGGCCAGCATCCCGGACAGGGTCAACGTACGCACGTTTGGCAGTGCTTTGATCTCGTCGCTCAGAGGGATGGTATCGCAAACCACCACTTCGTCAATGACGGAGTTGCGCAGGTTGTTTACCGCGTTACCGGAGAAGATCGGGTGGGTTGCGTAAGCGAATACGCGCTTGGCACCACGCTCTTTCAGCGCTTCAGCCGCTTTACACAGCGTACCGCCGGTATCGATCATGTCGTCAACCAGCACGCAGTCGCGGCCAGCAACGTCACCGATGATGTGCATCACCTGAGAAACGTTAGCGCGCGGGCGACGCTTGTCGATGATCGCCATGTCGGTATCGTTCAGCAGCTTGGCGATAGCACGAGCACGTACCACGCCGCCGATGTCAGGAGAAACCACGATTGGGTTGTCCAGGTTCAGCTGCAGCATGTCTTCCAGCAGGATTGGGCTGCCGAACACGTTATCAACCGGGACGTCGAAGAAGCCCTGGATCTGCTCTGCGTGCAGGTCAACGGTCAGTACGCGGTCAACGCCGACGCTGGACAGGAAGTCAGCGACTACTTTCGCGGTAATTGGCACACGCGCGGAACGGACGCGACGGTCCTGGCGGGCATAGCCGAAGTAAGGGATTACAGCAGTGATACGGCCTGCGGAAGCGCGACGCAGGGCGTCGACCATAACAACCAGTTCCATCAGGTTGTCGTTCGTTGGAGCACAGGTGGACTGGATGATGAAAATATCACCACCGCGTACATTTTCGTTGATTTGTACGCTGACTTCGCCGTCGCTAAAGCGACCTACGGCGGCGTCGCCGAGGGAAGTGTACAGGCGGTTGGCAATACGTTGTGCTAGTTCCGGGGTGGCGTTACCAGCAAAAAGCTTCATATCAGGCACGAGAAGAACCTCAGGCATGCGTCCAGTGGTGGATAGCGTTCGCCGAAAACTGTGCGGGCCAGGCGAAGGCTATCCAGGCGGTGTATTAAAGAGCGCGATGCAACGTCTGGAACAGGGTGACGTTGTCACCGAAACTCAGTCTGCGCCAGAATGGCCTGCTGTAGGGGGGAGGTGTTCATCCCGCGCGCTACAAAACCATGCAGCCAGTCCGGCGCTTGCTCAAGCACCTGACGAGCGGCGGATTCGGTGTCAAATTCAGCAAAGACACAGGCCCCTGTACCGGTCAGGCGCGACGGCGCGTATTCTAACAGCCAGGAAAGCACCGCATCAACCTCGCGAAAACGTTTTCTTGCGATATCCTCGCAATCGTTGCTGAATTCACAATTTAATAACGTTTTTATTGACCGAACCGGGGTATTCCTTTTCAGGTCAGGATCTTTGAAGATGACCGGGGTCGGAATGCTCACGCCAGGGTGGGCAACCAGATACCACTTCTCCGGCGGTTCCGCCGGGGTGAGGATCTCTCCCACGCCTTCAGCAAAGGCCGCATGACCGCGAACAAACACCGGGACGTCCGCGCCCAGCGTCAGGCCTATAGCGGCCAGTTCGTCCTGCGACAGCCCGCAGCCCCAAAGATGGTTCAGCGCGACCAGCACCGTGGCGGCGTTAGATGAGCCGCCGCCGAGACCACCGCCCATCGGCAGACGTTTCTCGATGCGGATGTCCGCACCGCTTCCCGCAGGCAGACGACCTGATTGCGCTGCGGCTTTCATCAGCAGACGCGCGGCGCGCACGATCAGGTTGTCCTCATGCGCCACGCCGTTGACCGGCGTGAGCAGGCAAATCTGTCCGTCATGACGCAGCTCAATGGCGATCGTGTCGCCATAGTCAATAAACTGAAACAGCGTCTGCAGGGTGTGATAACCGTCAGCCCGCTGGCCGGTGATGTATAAAAACAGATTCAGCTTTGCCGGAGAGGGCCAGTGGGTCATCATTTAACGATCCAGTTATCCATTTTCAGCTTGATGCGCTGGCTGCCCTGGGTCAGCTCCATATTCGATGGCAGCGACGGTTTACTCTTGCTGTCATAGTCGCTGTACACCACTTTCCAGGTTTTGCCGTTCTGGGTGTAGTTCACCTGGCTCAGACGGTATTGATCGTCCAGGGTGTAGTCGGTGGCGTCACCCGGCAGGCCGAGGATCCACTGGCGCAGGCTGTTGAGCGGGATAGGCATCCCGGTCAGCTTGCCAATCATCTCTTCTGCATCGGTCGCGGTGTAGTGTTGGCCTTTGTTATCGGTGATCTGCGCTTCACCCGGCTTTGCGATAAGCTCCAGCTCGGTGCTGCCCAGCGGGTTCAGCAGCAGCAGGCGATAGTTGTCCTGGCCCGTCTGCTGCCAGAAGAAGCGCGCATAAACCTTTTGTTCATCAGAAAGATAGGCGAAGGCGCCGCGCGTCTGGTACTGCTTCAAATTACGCACGTCCTGCTGGTGCTGACGCCACTGCGGGGAATCAGGGCTTTTGCCCGGGCCTTTTGGCTGGGTGACGGTACACGCGGTCAGAACCAGTGCTGCCAGCGGCAGCAGGCGAATCAGTCGGGTCATAATGAGGACAAATCCTTGAGATACGTTGCAGTTATAGCTGTTAATGCTAGCGTCGAAGGGGGCTACCGTCTACGTTCAAATTATCTCAAAGCGTTGTATCTACCCTAAATAATTCAAGCTGCATGAAGGCGGCAAGAGAGTGAATCCCCATGAGCATAGATAACTATGTGATTGGGGTGAACGAGCGCAGCCAACGCGCATGCAGCTTGAAGTATGACGGGTATAAGCTATTACTCCGAAAGGGGGCAGTCCCTTTTATTGATCTCGCGCATCCTGTATGATGCGTTCTGCTAACCTTATTAACGCTGGTACTACTCCCGCTCAACATGACCCTATTAGCACTCGGCATCAACCACAAAACGGCCCCGGTTTCGCTGCGAGAACGCGTAACGTTTTCGCCTGATACGCTTGACCTGGCGCTGGACAGCCTGCTTGCCCAGCCGATGGTGCAGGGGGGCGTGGTGCTTTCGACGTGCAACCGTACCGAACTCTATTTAAGCGTAGAAGAGCAGGACAACCTGCATGAAGCGCTGATCCGCTGGCTATGCGACTACCACAATCTCAACGAAGACGAGCTGCGCAACAGCCTGTACTGGCATCAGGACAACGATGCCGTCAGCCATCTGATGCGCGTCGCCAGCGGCCTGGATTCGCTGGTGCTGGGCGAGCCGCAGATTCTGGGCCAGGTGAAAAAAGCGTTTGCGGATTCGCAAAAAGGGCATCTTAAAGCCAGCGAGCTGGAGCGCATGTTCCAGAAATCCTTCTCCGTGGCGAAGCGTGTGCGAACCGAAACCGACATTGGTGCCAGTGCGGTTTCCGTTGCCTTCGCGGCCTGCACCCTTGCACGCCAAATCTTTGAATCCCTCTCCACCGTCACCGTGATGCTGGTGGGCGCGGGCGAAACCATCGAACTTGTGGCGCGCCACCTGCGCGAGCATAAGGTGAAAAAGATGATTATCGCTAACCGCACCCGCGAACGCGCGCAGGCGCTGGCGGATGAAGTGGGTGCAGAGGTGGTTGCCCTGAGCGACATCGATGAACGCCTGAAAGAGGCGGACATTATTATCAGCTCTACCGCCAGCCCGCTGCCGCTCATCGGCAAAGGGATGGTGGAGCGCGCGCTGAAGTCCCGCCGTAATCAGCCGATGCTGCTGGTGGATATCGCCGTTCCGCGCGACGTTGAGCCGGAAGTGGGCAAGCTGCCTAACGCCTACCTCTACAGCGTGGATGACCTGCAAAGCATCATTTCGCACAATCTCGCCCAACGTAAAGCGGCGGCGGTGCAGGCGGAAACTATCGTTGAGCAGGAAACCAGCGAGTTTATGGCCTGGCTGCGCGCGCAAAGCGTCAGCGAGACCATCCGCGAATACCGCGGGCAGGCAGAGCAGGTGCGTGATGACCTGACTACCAAAGCGTTAGCGGCCCTTGAACAGGGCGGCGACGCACAGGCAATTATGCAGGATCTGGCGTGGAAGCTGACCAACCGCCTGATCCATGCACCAACCAAATCTCTTCAGCAGGCTGCCCGTGACGGGGATGATGAACGCCTGACTATTCTGCGCAACAGCCTCGGGCTGGAATAGCGCCCTATACCCATTTTCTAAGACAAGGTGCACTTACGCCTATGAAGCCTTCTATCGTCGCTAAACTGGAAGCTCTGCACGAGCGCCATGAAGAAGTCCAGGCGCTGCTCGGGGATGCCGGGACCATTGCGGACCAGGAACGTTTTCGCGCACTCTCGCGTGAATACGCGCAGTTAAGTGATGTTTCTAAATGCTTTACCGACTGGCGACAGGTTCAGGAAGATATCGAAACCGCGCAGATGATGCTCGACGATCCGGAAATGCGCGAGATGGCGCAGGAAGAGCTGCAGGATGCGAAAGCGCGTTCCGAAGAGATGGAGCAACAGCTTCAGGTGCTGCTGCTGCCGAAGGATCCGGACGACGAACGTAACGCGTTTGTGGAAGTCCGCGCCGGGACCGGCGGTGACGAAGCGGCGCTGTTTGCCGGGGACCTGTTCCGCATGTACAGCCGCTACGCCGAATCGCGTCGCTGGCGCGTGGAGATCATGAGCGCCAACGAAGGCGAACACGGTGGCTACAAAGAGGTTATCGCCAAGATCAGCGGCGACGGTGCGTACGGCCGTCTCAAGTTTGAATCCGGCGGCCACCGCGTGCAGCGCGTGCCGGCCACCGAATCTCAGGGCCGTATCCACACCTCCGCCTGTACGGTGGCGGTGATGCCGGAGCTGCCGGAAGCGGAACTGCCGGACATCAACCCGGCGGACCTGCGCATCGACACCTTCCGCTCCTCCGGGGCGGGCGGGCAGCACGTTAACACCACCGACTCCGCCATTCGTATTACCCACCTGCCAACCGGCATTGTGGTGGAGTGTCAGGACGAGCGCTCACAGCATAAAAACAAAGCCAAAGCGTTGTCCGTGCTGGGCGCGCGTATCCACGCGGCCGAAATGGCGAAACGCCAGCAGGCGGAAGCGTCGACGCGTCGTAACCTGCTGGGAAGCGGCGATCGCAGCGACCGTAACCGCACCTACAACTTCCCGCAGGGCCGCGTGACCGACCACCGCATCAACCTGACGCTGTACCGTCTGGACGAGGTGATGGAAGGGAAGCTGGATATGCTGATTGAGCCTATCGTGCAGGAATACCAGGCCGACCAGCTGGCGGCACTGTCCGAGCAGGAATAATGGATTTTCAGCGCTGGTTACGTGAGGCGGCCGGTGAGCTTTCAGAAAGCGAAAGCCCGAAACGCGACGCCGAAATTTTGCTTGAGCACGTCACGGGTAAAGCCCGCACCTACCTGCTGGCATTTGGTGAA
This sequence comes from Enterobacter sp. 01-M-03-SI-ECC, assembly GCF_047530215.1. Taxonomy (NCBI): domain Bacteria; kingdom Pseudomonadati; phylum Pseudomonadota; class Gammaproteobacteria; order Enterobacterales; family Enterobacteriaceae; genus Enterobacter; species Enterobacter sp. 01-M-03-SI-ECC. The sequence goes on along the minus strand of NZ_JBLKDA010000003.1, from coordinate 291,346 downwards.
ACGCTGCTGACTGCCGCGCAGGAAGCGCAGCTCGCGGCGCTGCTTGCCCGGCGTAAAAACGGCGAGCCGGTGGCCCACCTTGTCGGTGAGCGCGAGTTCTGGTCGCTGCCGCTGTACGTCTCGGCGGCAACGCTGATCCCGCGTCCAGATACCGAGTGTCTGGTCGAGCAGGCGCTGGCGCGTTTACCCGCCTCAGCCTGCCGTATTCTCGATCTCGGTACGGGCACCGGGGCGATCGCGCTGGCCCTCGCCACCGAGCGGCCCGACTGCGCGGTGACGGCGGTAGATGTGATGCCCGACGCGGTGGCGCTGGCGCAGCGTAACGTGGGGCGACTGGGCGTAACTAACGTAACCGTGCTGCAGAGCAGCTGGTTTAAGGCGCTGGAGAAGCAGACCTTCGGGATGATTGTCAGCAACCCGCCCTATATCGACGAACACGACCCGCACCTTGCGCAGGGCGATGTTCGCTTCGAGCCCTTGACGGCGCTGGTGGCTGCCAACAGCGGTTTAGCCGATCTTGATCACATTGTGACAACGTCACGGCAACATTTACTTCCCGACGGCTGGCTGGTCGTGGAACATGGCTGGACGCAGGGCGAAGCCGTACGCGCGCTGTTTACGCAAGCGGGTTATCGCGCGGTTGAAACCTGCCGCGACTACGGCGGGAATGAACGGCTGACGCTGGGCCAGTGGGCGTGAAGCAAGGCTATCTGCCATTTACTGATAAAGGCGTAAGGCTGACTGAAAGGCGGTTTGGCGTTATCATCTACATTGTTTTGAGTTTTATCGCGCCCGAGGGTAGCTGTACGCTCGGGCGTTACTGGGGTAAGTCATGAAGTCCTTAGCCGATTTCGAATTTAATAAAGTGCCGCTTTGCGATGGCATGATCCTGATTTCTGAGATGATTCGTGACGATTTCACGTCGCAGTTTGTCTACGATGAGCTGGAGAATCTGGTCAGCCTGGCGCGTGAAGAGATCAATCAGGCGCGCCCGCAGGACTGGCAACTAGAGAAGCTGCTTGAACTTTTCTACGGCGAATGGGGTTTCTGCGACACGCGGGGCGTATATCGCCTGTCTGACGCATTATGGCTGGACCAGGTCTTAAAAAATCGTCAGGGCAGCGCCGTTGCGCTGGGCTCTATTTTGCTGTGGGTCGCGCACCGCCTCGATATTCCGCTGGTGCCGGTCATTTTTCCGACGCAGATGATCCTGCGTGCGGAGTGGCTGGACGGCGAGATGTGGCTCATTAACCCCTTCAACGGCGACACGCTGGATGAACACACGCTGGACGTGTGGCTGAAAGGCAATATCAGCCCGGTGGCCGAGCTCTTCAACGAAGATCTCGACGAGGCGGATAACGCCGAAGTGATCCGCAAGCTGCTGGATACGCTGAAGTCCGCGTTAATGGAAGAGCGTCAGATGGAGCTGGCCCTGCGCGCCAGCGAAGTGCTGCTGCAGTTTAATCCGGAAGACCCGTACGAAATTCGCGACCGCGGGCTGATCTATGCCCAGCTCGACTGCGAGCACGTGGCGCTGAACGATCTGAGTTATTTCGTCGAGCAGTGTCCGGAAGATCCTATTAGCGAAATGATCCGTGCACAGATCAACGCGATCTCGCACAAGCAAATTACACTGCATTAATCTAAATTCCGATTCACACCTGAATAAGGCGATCCTATGAAACAAAAAGTGGTTAGCATTGGTGATATCAAGGTAGCAAACGACCTGCCGTTCGTGCTGTTTGGCGGCATGAACGTGCTGGAATCCCGCGACCTCGCCATGCGTATCTGCGAACACTACGTGACCGTGACCCAAAAGCTGGGCATCCCGTACGTGTTTAAGGCCTCTTTTGACAAAGCCAACCGCTCCTCCATCAACTCTTACCGTGGCCCGGGCCTGGAAGAGGGAATGAAAATTTTCCAGGAGCTGAAGCAGACCTTTGGCGTGAAAGTGATCACCGACGTGCATGAGTCCTGGCAGGCGCAGCCTGTGGCGGACGTGGTCGACGTGATTCAGCTTCCGGCATTCCTGGCCCGTCAGACGGACCTGGTGGAAGCGATGGCAAAAACCGGCGCGGTCATCAACGTGAAAAAACCGCAGTTCGTGAGCCCTGGCCAGATGGGTAACATCGTCGATAAGTTTATCGAAGGCGGTAACGACAAGGTGATCCTGTGTGACCGTGGCGCAAACTTCGGCTACGACAACCTGGTGGTCGACATGCTGGGCTTCAGCGTCATGAAGAACGTCTCTAACCAGTCTCCGGTGATCTTCGACGTGACCCATGCGCTGCAGTGCCGTGACCCGTTCGGCGCCGCGTCCGGTGGCCGTCGTGCTCAGGTAACCGAGCTGGCGCGCGCCGGTATGGCGACCGGTCTGGCTGGCCTGTTCATTGAAGCGCACCCGGATCCGGATAACGCAAAATGTGACGGCCCGTCCGCGCTGCCGCTGGATAAGCTGGAGCCGTTCCTGAAACAGATCAAAGCGATTGACGATCTGGTGAAGAGCTTCGACGAGCTGGATACCAGCAAATAATAAAAAAACCCGCTTCGGCGGGTTTTTTTATAGAACATATTGCCGGGTGGCGCTGCGCTTACCCGGCCTACAAAACCCGTAGGCCCTGCAAGCGAAGCGCCGCTGGGCAAAAAGACTACGCAAAAATCGTCATCAGATACGCAATAAACAACGCCATGTGCGCCGCGCCGTTCAGCACGTTGGTGCGCCCGGTTGAAAACGAAATCTGGCACAGCAGCAGCGAGGCGACCATCACAATCATCTCCGGCGCGCCCAGCGCAAACTGCAGGTCGTTACCGGTCATAAAGGCAATCAGCGTCACTACCGGTACGGTGAGTGAAATCGTCGCCAGCACGGAGCCGAAGAACAGGTTCATTGCGCGCTGCACCTGATTGTTCAACACTGCCTTCAGCGCCCCGAGACCTTCCGGAGAAAGGATCAGCAGCGCCACGAGGAAGCCGGTAAACGCCACCGGAGCGTTCAGCTCGGTTAAGAGCGTCTCCAGCGGGTTGGCGTTCATCTTGGTGACCGCGATAACCGCAATCAGATGCACGATCAGCCAAACCGTATGCCACGCGCTGCTGTGGGCCGACGGCTTGCCGTGATGCGGGTCATCGTCGTCGCTGTCGTCTTCATGCTCATACACAAACAGGCTCTGGTGCGTTTTGGTCTGAATCAGCAGGAACACGCCGTACATGGCGGCAGAAATCAGTGCGACCAGCAGGGCCTGACCGGTAGAAAAATTCGCGCCCGGCAGCGCCATCGGGAAGACCAGAACGATAATCGCCAGCGGGAAGAGGGCGATCAGATACTGTTTAATGCCAAACAGGTTCATGTACTGGGTCGCAAATTTGCGTCCGCCCAGCAGCAGAGAGAAGCCCACCAGGCCGCCCGTAACAATCATAATGATCGAGTAGAGCGTATCGCGCATCAGCGTCGGCGCGGCATCCCCGGTCGCCATGAGCGCGGAAATCAGGCTGACTTCGAGAATAACAACGGAAAGGCTAAGAATTAACGATCCGTACGGCTCGCCCAGACGATGGGCTAATACGTCCGCATGGCGAACGACGCTAAAGGCGCTGGTTAAAATACCGACCAGGGCAAGAATATTGATACCAACCACCACTGGCAGTGACTGACTGCTTCCCCAGAAGAGCAGTACAGCCAGTGCCAGAACCGGGAAAATGAGTGACGTCTCCTTGTGGCGGGTCTTGACCGCCTCGTGTGTTGCTGTCATGTGCTTCTCCATCAATGCAGGTGCTTGTAATTATAGATAGATTTTGAGGACAATAAATTAACAGAAATCTGTCAAATACCCTTTATTTTTTACTTAATTTTACCCTTTGTGATTTTTTTCTTCTTTGAAGTCTATAATGCCACTTCTTTAATAAATACATATTAAATAACAAGGTATTATAACTTTAGTTTAGTCATTTATTATTACCGGGTGGCGCCATGGCATATCGTCGTCCACACTTATCGTTTTACGCAAAAGAGAGGTTAATGATGCCCTATAAAGCGAAACGCGAATTACCCGATAACGTACAAAACGTGCTGCCCGCTCACGCGCAGGATATCTACAAAGAAGCGTTTAACAGCGCCTGGGAGCAGTACAAAGATAAAGAAGATCGTCGGGATGATGCCAGCCGCGAAGAGACGGCCCACAAAGTCGCCTGGGCCGCCGTAAAGCATGACTATGAGAAAGGGGACGATGATAAATGGCACAAAAAGAAATAGTCGTAAAATAATTCGCTGCCTTCATTTTGACTTTTCAGGCGGTTGAACTTCCGTTGTATTGCAACGGGTCCGCTAATTGCTTATCGTTATTCAACTGCTGGCAAAATGACCAGCATAGAAGGCCGGGAAGGCGAATTTTAGATGTCGCAAGGAAGCATGCAGTGGCGGAGGTGTAAAGTGTTAACGCGTGATTTCTTAATGAAGGCAGATTGTAAGACGGCATTTGGTGCTATTGAGGAATCGCTTCTCTGGTCAGCTGAACAACGTGCGGCGTCGCTCGCTGCCACGCTTGCCTGCCGCCCGGATGATGGCCCGGTATGGATTTTTGGCTACGGCTCCCTGATGTGGAACCCGGCTCTGGAATTTGTCGAATCGGCAACGGGCACGCTGCCCGGCTGGCATCGCGCATTTTGCCTGCGCCTGACGGCCGGACGCGGCAGCGCGTGCCAGCCGGGGCGCATGCTGGCCCTGAAAGAGGGGGGACGCACCACGGGCGTGGCGTATCGTCTTCCGGATGCCACGCTGGAAGAGGAGCTCACGCTGCTCTGGAAGCGTGAAATGATCACCGGCTGCTATATGCCGAGCTGGTGTAAGCTGGAGCTGGACGACGGACGCACCGTCAATGCGCTGGTATTTATTATGGATCCGCGCCATCCGCTCTATGAAGCGGACACCCGCACGCAGGTGATTGCCCCGCTCATTGCCGCCGCCAGCGGCCCGCTGGGCACTAACGCGCAGTATCTATTCTCACTCGATCAGGAGCTGACCCGCCTCGGCATGAAGGACGACTGTCTGAACGAGCTGGTGGTGAAGGTGAGGACGCTGCTGGAAGGGAACCCGCTCAACGGCACGCTGCGAACAGGCTTTGCCTGATAATACGCCCGGTTCGCCGGGCGCGTCATTTATGCGGCTACGTAGCTGACGGAATGCTCCAGCGACTGGCTGTGGCTGTCGATCAGCACATCCCACGTGCCGGTATACGGCACGGTAAGCCAGGCCTTATCATCCTGCACGGTCAGAATATCCGCCTGGGATTGTTGCTGTGCTTTCGCACTCATCAGATGAATACGACAGCGTTCTGAGCAACGCACCACGACCGTATCCCCGCCAAACAGCTTCAAACTTGTTTTTACCAGTGCCATTTTTTACCCCGTAGTTTTAAACAACGCTCTCCCTGCAGCTATATCCGAGCGTGATGTTGTTCACAATTCACTCATGGCATAACACCAAAGGGGGAGCGCCGGGATGCTGATTTTGATCAAAAAATGGCATAACGATTAAACAAAAATGACAAAATTCCTCAAAATTTCCGCTGGCGCACGTTTTACCCGCTAAACGCGCGCCGGAAGAAAATTATATGCGGAAATGGCCGGCGGTTTCAGCAAGGTCGCCCGCCTGGCTCTGCAGGGCACCCGCGGCGGCGGCGGATTGCACCACCAGCTCGGCGTTCTGCTGGACCATCCTGTCGAGATGGGTCACCGCGTGGTTGATTTCATGGATGCCTTTCATCTGCTCGCTGGTGGCGATGGAGATTTCACGCATGATGCCGGAGACGCTGCCGATGCTGGAGCGGATCTCGTCCATGCTTTCCCCCGCCAGATGCACGTAGCGTGAGCCTGTTGCCACGCTGTCGGTGGTGGAATCAATCAGCGATTTGATCTCCTTCGCTGCCTGGGCGCTGCGGCTCGCCAGGTTACGCACTTCGCCTGCGACGACGGCAAATCCGCGTCCCTGTTCACCGGCACGCGCAGCTTCGACAGAGGCGTTCAGCGCCAGAATATTGGTCTGGAACGCAATGCCGTCAATCACGCTGGTGATATCGCCAATTTTTGCCGACGCAACTTCAATGGACTGCATGGTGCTGATGGCCTGAGAGACCACCTCGCCGCCGCGCGCCGCGGCCGCGGAGGCTTTGCTCGCCTGATCGTTCGCTTCTGCCGCCGATTCATTCGACTGGGTCACGGAGGCGGTAATCTGCTCCACGGCGCTGGCCGTCTCGCGCAGGCTGGATGCCGCCTGCTCGGTGCGCCCGGAGAGATCCTGGTTACCCGCCGCAATCTCCTGCGCAGCGTTTTTTACCGATTCACTGGCGTCGCGGAGCTGCACCATCACCACCGACAGCTTATCGCTAAAGGCGTTAAAGGCCTGCGCAATCTGCGCCACCTCGTCTTCGCCGGTGTCCGGCAGGCGCTGCGACAGGTCGTTAGTGCCGTTGGCAATGCTGTGCATCGCGTCGCGAATGTCAGACAGGCGTTTCAGCAGGCGGGCAATCAGGAAGTGCACAATGGCCGCGCTCAGCAGCGCCAGGATCACCAGCGAAATCCCCGATGCCTTAAGCAGGGAACGCATGCCGGAGGTGGCGTCACCGTTGTCGAGCGCAACGACTAACAGCCAGCTTGTGCCCGGCACGGCGGTCGCCACGAAGGTTTTTTCAGCGTCGTTGAGCGTTCCGTCGATCGGCTTACCGCTTTTCAGCGCAGCAAAATCAACGCCTTTGATGGTCTCCGCAAAGGGTTTGAGCGTGAGGGCCGGATCGTTGGCCGCAATCACGCTGCCGTCGCTGTTGAGCAGCAGGCCGCTGCTGGCCGGGGTAGGATGGATCCCGCGCACGTTTTCCACCACGCTGTCCATGGCCACATCGCCCGCCACGACCGCTTTCAGGCTGCCATTTTCTTTCACGGGTACGGCAAAGGTCACCACCAGTTTACCGGTCCCCGCGTCAACGTAGGGCGCGGTGACAACCGGACCGTCCGTGCTGACCACCTGCTGATACCACGGGCGAATGGTCGGGTCATAATCCGCCGGGACGCCCGCCGGTTCAGAGAATTTCGCGGTTTTGCTGGCGTAACCAACATAGACGTTAGTAAATCCACCCGCCTGCGCAAGCTGCTTAAACACCGGAACCGAATCGTCGCTCAGCGCAACGGTCTGCGCGGAGGCGATTACCGTCATCTTGCTTTTAACCCAGTCGGCAATCGCCATGTTATGGCTGGCGCTGGTGCTGGTCAGGATATCGCGCTGGGACTGCTGGTTATCCTGACGGGTGACCTGGAAGTTAATAACGGTATTAAGAAGAAGGGCGACGACCAGACAGCCTGCCGTCGTCGCGATGATGCGTGCACGAATCGATCTGAACATAAGTGAAATACCTGCTGTGTTGTTTCCATGCCTATCGGCAACCCCGCAGGTAAACTTGATGCTGAAACCGCGTCCATAAGAAAATAATATTTTTACGGGTTTATTATTAAAAAGTTAATACTTTATCGGCGGACAGCGTCCATTCGGCCAGCTCAACCAGCGTACCAATCTCAACGCCATCAATCAGCGGCAGCCCGGTAATGCCGCGCCCGTCGGTGCAGGTCTTGCACAGCTTCACCGGGACGTTTTGCGCGGTGAGGATCTCCAGCATCTGCTGAATGTTATAGCCCTCGGCCGGTTTTTGGCCCTTGAGCCCGGCGGTGACCGCGTCCGACATTAAAAACAGTTTTAACGCCAGGTCACCCTCTTTTTCGCGCAGCGCAATCGCCAGGCGAAGGCTGTTAAAAAGGGATTCGCTGCCGTAGGCCGCACCGTTGGCGACGATCACAATCTTTTGCATGTTGACTCCAGTTCATATAAAGGCACGAATAATATAGGGTTTACCGAGTTTACGCTGCCTGCTGCTGTCAATAAACTTCAGGATATTCCTGAAATGTTCCGTAAGGCTGCAATTCTTTCCTGATGGCGTTAAGGTAAGAGGGTCTACTACTAAACTCAGGCGCTAATCCCGACGTTGATGGCCGTATCGTCCCGCATTCGTTCTCTGCTATTACTCTCCCTCCTGTCGGCCGGAGCCGTTCACGGTGCGCCGCATTCCTTTATCCAGCAGGCGCAGAATCCCTTTGATAATGACGGGGATAATCTGCCGGATCTCGGTTTGGCCGCGCCAACCGGCGAGGGGGAAAAGCATCTGGCCGAAATGGCGAAAGCCTTCGGCGAAGCCAGCATGACCGACAATGGCCTGACGACCGGCGAGCAGGCGCGTCAGTTTGCCTTTGGTCAGGTACGCGACGCGGTGAGCGGCGAAGTGAACCAGCAGATTGAGTCCTGGCTGTCACCCTGGGGAAACGCCAGCGTGAACTTACTGGTGGATAACGACGGCAAATTTAACGGCAGCAGCGGAAGCTGGTTTATCCCGTGGAACGATAATAACCGCTACCTGAGCTGGAGCCAGCTTGGTCTGACCCAGCAGACGGATGGCCTGGTGAGTAACGCCGGAATAGGTCAGCGCTGGGTCGCCGGGAAGTGGCTGCTGGGCTACAACACCTTTTACGATAACCTGCTTGATGAAAACCTGCAGCGTGCCGGGCTGGGGGCGGAAGCGTGGGGGGAAAATCTGCGCCTGTCAGCGAACTATTACCAGCCCTTTGCCGGCTGGCGCGAGCGCTCCGACGTCCGGGAGCAGCGCATGGCGCGCGGATATGATGTTACTGCTAAGGCCTGGCTGCCGTGGTTCCATCACCTGAATACCAGCGTCAGCTTCGAGCAATACTTTGGCGATAACGTCGATCTGTTCAACAGCGGCACCGGCTATCACAATCCCGTTGCGGTGAATCTGGGGCTTAACTATACCCCGGTTCCGCTGGTTACCCTGACCGCCGCGCACAAGCAGGGCGAAAGCGGCGAGAGCCAGAATAACCTCGGTCTGAAGCTCAACTATCGCTTTGGCGTGCCGCTGGCTAAGCAGCTTTCCGCCGATGAGGTCGCCGCCGCGCGCTCCCTGCGCGGAAGCCGCTACGACTCGCCGGAGCGCAATAGCCTGCCTGTGATGGAGTTTCGCCAGCGTAAAACCCTGTCGGTCTGGCTGGCTACGCCGCCGTGGGACCTGAAAGGGGGCGAGACCGTTATGCTGAAGCTCCAGGTTCGCAGCACGCACGGCATTCGTCAAATCCACTGGCAGGGGGATACGCAGGCATTGAGCCTGACGTCACCGGCGAAAAGCAACAGCAGCGACGGCTGGAGCGTGATTATGCCTGCCTGGGATGAACGGGAAGGGGCGACAAACCGCTGGCACCTGTCGGCGGTGGTGGAAGATGAGAAAGGCCAGCGCGTCTCGTCCAATGAGATCGCGCTTGCGGTGGCGCAGCCGCTGGTCGCCCTGCCGGACAACGACCCGCGCTGGAAGCTGCTGCCGGATGAGTAACGCTTAGAATATGCGTTCCTGATGCACCCACACGGCGGCCTCAACGCGGGATTTCAGCTTCATTTTCTTCAGCATATGCTTCACGTGCACTTTCACCGTGCTTTCGGTGATGTCCAGGCGGCGGGCGATCATTTTGTTCGGCAGCCCTTGGGCAATCAGTTTGAGGATATCGCGCTCGCGCGGCGTGAGCTGGCTGACGTCACGGTCAGAGGTGGCGCGGTTGGCCCGCAGGCTGGCGGCCAGCACCGGCGTTAAGGCTTCGCTGAGCACCATCTCGCCCGCTGCCGCCTGCTGCAGCGCCTTAAGCAGGTCTTCCGGCTCCATGTCCTTCAGCAAATCGCCATCCGCCCCGCGCTTCAGCGCCGTGACCACGTCCTCTTCATGGTTCGACACGCTAAAGACGACGATGCGTCCGGAAAGCGATTTTTCCCGCAGCTTGTCGAGCGTTTCCAGACCGTTCATGCCCGGCATATTCAGATCGAGCAGGATCAGATCGGGATCGAGAGATTCGGCAAGCTCAATGCCCTGTTCGCCGTTGCTGGCTTCGCCCACCACGGTGATATCGGGTGCCATGCTGACCAGCTGTTTCACGCCAGTGCGCAGCATCGGATGGTCGTCGATCAACAGGATGGATGCCGGTTCCTGATTAGTCATGGGTTTCTCCTTGAGCAGTTGTAAGCGGTTTTTCGGGAATAAAGGTGACGACAACTTCCGTGCCGCCCGTCTCTCTCCGGCGAACCTGGCAATCACCGCGCAAGCTTTGGGCGCGGTCTCGCATGATAATTAAACCATAGTGGTTAGTGCGTTCGGCATTTTCCGGCACGCCGCGGCCGTTGTCGTGAACCGTGAGCTTCACCTGATTGTCGTGCTGGCTGACGGTGACCGTGACCGCCGTCGCGTCAGCGTGTTTGAGCACGTTGCTCAACGCTTCGCGGGCGATCTGCAGTAAATGGATGGCCTGATGGGAAGGGACAAACCGCGGCGGCAGCTGGTAATCCAGCTTCACCGGGAACCCCAGCCGGGCGCTAAATTCGTGGCAGCTGGCTTCCAGCGCCGGGCGCAGGCCAGGCTCGGTCAGCTGCAAGCGGAAGGTGGTCAGCAGCTCGCGCAGCTGCACCCAGGAGGTGTTCAGCTCGTTGCGGATCTGGCTGAGCAGCTGCTTATTGCTTTCCGGCATCTGCGCATCCTGCATCTGCAGGCAGCTCACCTGCATTTTCATACAGGAGAGCGACTGGGCGATGGAGTCGTGCAGCTCGCGGGCAATGGTGGCGCGCTCTTCCATGACGATCAGCTGCTGCTGTTTCTCCTGATGCCTGTCGAGCGCCAGCGTGGCCGTCAGCTGTTCAACCAGCGTATCCACCAGCTGCTGCTGGTCGTGGCTCAGGTGACGCCCCGCGGGCAGGGTCGCCAGCAAAATACCGTACTGGGTGTGGCTGTCGGTCAGGCGCCACTTAAGGGTGGTGCCGCCGGAGGTCAGCGGCGGCAGGCTGCGAGGGCAAAGATGGCAGCCTTTGTCATCACAGGACATATCGGACTGGCAGGTAAATTCCTGATGGTTATCTTCGTCCTCCACATCGTAAACCCGCAGCTCCAGGTCGCGAAGCAGGGTCAGATTTTGCAGGCCGTTCAGCACCGGCGAGAGGCGTTCACATAGCGGCACCTGCATGTGCAGCCGACGGTTGGCCTGCCACAGGAAGGAGAGGATCTCGTTTTTCTGTTCCAGCCCGGCCGTTTTTTCCTGAACGCGCTGTTCCAGCACCGCGTAGCTCTCGGAGAGCTCAGCCGACATGGTGTTGAGCGCCTGGCCGAGCATCGCCATCTCGTTGCGCCCGCTGATGTGCGTGCGCTGGGTAAAATCGCGGGCGGTGACCGCACGCGCCATGGCCAGCAGTTGTTTCCAGGGGTTCAGCAGCCGCGCGCGAAGCCAGAGGATGGTGAAGATCAGCAGCAGCCCCATAAACAGCGCCATGCCGCGGTGCACCATCACCACCCGGTCAATGCGTAGTTCGGTCGTCTGGTCGAAAGAGGAGACGAGAGCATCAATGCGAGAGACGAACCCCGCCACGTCCTGCGCAACGGTTGCCGTACCTCGGGCCTGTTTCAGGCCGGGCTCAAGCTGGGTGTGCCAGTAGCCCTGAAGGGCTTTAAGCTGAGGTTGCTGGCCGGCGCGAATGGCGGCATTCTCCAGTTCGGGGCTGAAGACCGTGCGCTCCATTTCAGCAATCAGGGGCTGTTCCTCCTGCGTCAGGGGAACCGACGCCAGCAGGCGATAGCTCTGCATGCGAAGGGAGCCTGCCTCGTTGATGGCATGCGCATTACCCTGTACGCCCTGTACCAGCCAGCCGGAGATCGCCATGCCGGTTACGCCGATGGCGGTGGACAGCAAGACGATCAGCGCGAGCTGATTCACGAGCGTCAGCGGAGAAAAACATCTTTTTAACATAGAGGTGGCGTGCTCCTGACGTGGCCTGCCTGCAGGAATGGCGCTATTCTGGTGCATACCCTGGAGTATACCCATACCTATAAATGATTACTCCCAAATTGCCAGCGGAGTATGCGTTAAAGGGTAGGGAGAGCAGGGACGCGTCAGCGCCGTGAAAAACCACGTCTTTTTTACCGAAATAACCTACTCACTAAGGATAAGGCCTTATTTTGCGCCGCAAATCCTCGCACTTTTCCTTTGATTTATATCAACTTACCGCCGCCCTAAAACCCTAATGTTTGCAGCATCATTCGAGTATCAGAGGTGTCTATGAGTCACTCATCCGCTCCCGAAAGGGAAAATGGTGCCGTTATTACAGACTGGCGTCCAGAGGATCCGGCGTTCTGGCAACAGCGCGGCCATCGTGTAGCCAGCCGGAATCTGTGGATTTCCGTGCCGTGTTTGTTATTAGCGTTTTGCGTATGGATGTTGTTTAGTGCAGTGGCGGTCAATCTGCCAAAAGTTGGGTTTAGCTTCACAACCGATCAGCTGTTTATGCTGACCGCGCTGCCGTCGCTGTCAGGCGCGCTGCTGCGCGTACCTTACGCGTTTATGGTGCCGGTGTTTGGCGGTCGTCGCTGGACGGCGTTCAGTACGGGCATCATGATCGTCCCCTGCGTGTGGCTCGGCTTTGCGGTGCAGGATACGTCCACGCCGTTTAGCGTGTTCGTGATTATCTCCCTGCTGTGCGGTTTCGCGGGGGCGAACTTCGCCTCCAGCATGGCAAACATCAGCTTCTTCTTCCCGAAAGCGAAGCAGGGCGGCGCGCTGGGCATTAACGGCGGTCTGGGGAATATGGGCGTGAGCGTGATGCAGCTGATTGCGCCGCTGGCGATCTCGGTTTCTATTTTTGCGGCCTTTGGCGGCGGTGGCGTTGAGCAGGCGGATGGTTCTTCCCTCTATCTGCAGAACGCCGCCTGGATCTGGGTTCCTTTCCTGGTGGTCTTCACCCTCGCAGCCTGGTTCTTTATGAATGACCTGTCCGCGTCGAAGGCGTCGCTGAGCGAACAGCTGCCGGTGCTGAAGCGTGGACACCTCTGGGTGATGGCGCTGCTGTATCTGGCCACCTTCGGTTCGTTTATCGGCTTCTCGGCGGGCTTCGCGATGCTGTCGAAAACGCAGTTCCCGGACGTGCAGATCCTGCAGTTCGCCTTCTTCGGGCCATTTATCGGCGCTCTTGCCCGCTCGCTGGGCGGCATGGTGTCTGACCGACTGGGCGGTACCCGCGTGACGCTGGTTAACTTCGTCGTGATGGCGGTCTTCTGCGCGCTGCTGTTCCTCACGCTGCCGGCCGACGGGCAGGGCGGGAACTTCATCGCCTTCTTCGGCGTATTTATGGTGCTGTTCCTGACGGCAGGGCTGGGAAGTGCCTCTACCTTCCAGATGATCTCCGTGATCTTCCGTAAGCTGACCATGGATCGCGTCAAGGCGCAGGGTGGAAGCGAAGAGCAGGCGATGCGCGAAGCGGCGACCGACACCGCCGCGGCGCTCGGCTTTATCTCTGCTATCGGCGCAATCGGCGGCTTCTTTATCCCGAAAGCGTTCGGTATCTCTCTGGACCTGACCGGCTCTCCGGCGGGCGCAATGAAAGTTTTCCTCGTCTTCTATATCGCCTGCGTTGTGATTACGTGGCTGGTATATGGCCGTAATACCAAGAAAAATAAGTAAGTGTGATTATCCGTTTGCGCGGCCTTCGGGCCGCGTTTTTTTTAGCCTGAATAATAGTTACAACATACTTAACGCTTTTATGGCAAATGCCTGCGGCGACACCGCGATGGCCCTCGCTTTGCAGGGGGGTCTACCCCTTAATACCTGAGATGTTAAATTTTGACTTGCTTTTTGTACGATAAAATAAAAATAACGATATATTTCATAGTGATATGATTTTCTGAGAGATACCGCTTTGGTGGTATTTAGCCTAACCCCATCCCTGAAAGTCCCTCCTCGGCTTGATCGTTATCAATTCTCCCCCTCTTTCAGGGCGTTACTTTCGCTGCAAATCAGCAATGTCGATTTAGAGAGCCACAGGCTCCACACAGGAGATACCCGATGAGCAAATTTTTGGACCGGTTTCGCTACTTCAAACAGAAGGGTGAAACTTTTGCCGATGGGCACGGCCAGGTTCTGGATACCAACCGGGACTGGGAAGACGGTTACCGCCAGCGCTGGCAGCATGACAAAGTCGTCCGTTCGACCCACGGCGTGAACTGTACTGGCTCATGTAGCTGGAAGATTTTCGTTAAAAACGGTCTGGTGACGTGGGAAATGCAGCAGACCGACTATCCGCGCACCCGCCCGGATATGCCAAACCACGAACCGCGCGGCTGCCCGCGTGGCGCCAGCTACTCCTGGTATCTCTACAGCGCCAACCGTCTGAAATACCCGCTGATGCGCAAGCGCCTGATGAAAATGTGGCGTGAAGCGAAGGTTCAGCACAGCGATCCGGTTGACGCCTGGGCGTCCATCATTGAAGACGCCGACAAAGCAAAAAGCTTCAAACAGGCTCGCGGTCGCGGCGGCTTTGTTCGCTCTTCGTGGAAAGAGGTGAACGAGCTGATTGCCGCCTCCAACGTCTATACCGTTAAAACCTACGGCCCTGACCGCGTGGCGGGCTTCTCGCCAATCCCGGCGATGTCGATGGTCTCCTACGCGTCAGGCGCGCGCTATCTCTCCCTGATTGGCGGGACCTGCCTGAGCTTCTACGACTGGTACTGCGACCTGCCACCTGCGTCGCCGCAGACCTGGGGCGAGCAGACCGACGTGCCGGAATCCGCGGACTGGTACAACTCCAGCTATATCATCGCCTGGGGCTCTAACGTGCCGCAGACCCGTACCCCGGACGCGCACTTCTTTACCGAAGTTCGCTACAAAGGCACCAAAACCGTGGCGGTGACCCCGGACTACGCCGAAATCGCCAAGCTCTGCGATCTGTGGCTGGCGCCGAAACAGGGTACCGATGCCGCAATGGCGATGGCGATGGGCCACGTCATGCTGCGCGAATTCCACCTCGACAAGCCGAGCCAGTACTTCACCGACTACGTGCGCCGCTACACCGACATGCCGATGCTGGTGATGCTGGAAGAGCGTGACGGCTACTATGCCGCGGGCCGCACGCTGCGTGCCGCCGATCTGGTGGACGCGCTGGGCCAGGAAAATAATCCGGAGTGGAAAACCGTTGCGTATAACAGCAACGGGGAGCTGGTGGCGCCGAACGGCTCTATCGGCTTCCGCTGGGGCGAGAAGGGCAAGTGGAACCTTGAGCAGCGTAACGCCACCACCGGCGAAGAGACGGAGCTGCGCCTGAGCATGCTGGGCAGTCAGGACGAGATTGCCGAGGTCGGCTTCCCGTACTTCGGCGGCGACGGCACCGAGCACTTCAATAAGGTTGAGCTGCAGAACGTGCTGATGCACAAACTGCCGGTTAAACGCCTGACGTTAGCCGACGGCACTACTGCGCTGGTCACCACCGTTTATGACCTGACCATGGCGAACTATGGTCTGGAACGCGGTCTGGGCGATGAAAACTGCGCAACCGGCTATGACGACGTGAAGGCCTACACCCCGGCCTGGGCGGAACAGATTACCGGCGTGCCTCGCGCACAGATCACCCGTATCGCACGCGAATTTGCGGAAAACGCGGATAAGACACACGGTCGCTCCATGATCATCGTCGGCGCGGGTCTGAACCACTGGTACCACCTCGATATGAACTACCGTGGGCTGATCAACATGCTGATGTTCTGCGGCTGCGTCGGCCAGAGCGGCGGCGGCTGGGCGCACTACGTGGGCCAGGAAAAGCTGCGTCCGCAGACCGGCTGGCAGCCGCTGGCGTTTGCCCTCGACTGGCAGCGTCCGGCGCGCCACATGAACAGTACCTCCTACTTCTATAACCACTCCAGCCAGTGGCGCTACGAAACGGTGACCGCGCAGGAGCTGCTGTCGCCAATGGCGGATAAATCGCGCTACAGCGGCCACCTGATTGACTTCAACGTGCGCGCCGAGCGCATGGGCTGGCTGCCGTCCGCGCCACAGCTGGGCACTAACCCGCTGCGCATTGCCGAAGCGGCGAAGAAGGCGGGCATGTCGCCGGTGGACTATACCGTGAAATCCCTGAAGGACGGCTCAATCCGCTTTGCGGCTGAGCAGCCTGAGAACGGTAAAAACCATCCGCGTAACCTGTTCATCTGGCGCTCCAACCTGCTGGGCTCGTCCGGTAAAGGCCACGAGTACATGCTGAAATACCTGCTCGGTACCGAAAACGGTATTCAGGGGAAAGACCTCGGCAAGCAGGGCGGCGTGAAGCCGGAAGAGGTGGAGTGGAAAGACAACGGCCTGGACGGCAAGCTGGATCTGGTGGTCACCCTCGACTTCCGCCTGTCCAGCACCTGCCTGTACTCGGACATCGTGCTGCCAACCGCGACCTGGTACGAAAAAGACGACATGAATACCTCGGATATGCATCCGTTTATTCATCCGCTGTCTGCGGCGGTTGACCCGGCGTGGGAATCGAAAAGCGACTGGGATATCTACAAAGACATCGCGAAGACATTCTCCGAAGTGTGCGTAGGGCATCTGGGCAAAGAAACTGACGTGGTGACGCTGCCCATCCAGCACGACTCCGCTGCCGAACTGGCGCAGCCGCTGGACGTGAAGGACTGGAAAAAAGGCGAATGCGACCTGATCCCGGGCGTCACCGCGCCGCACATCATTCCGGTTGAACGCGACTATCCGGCAACGTACGAACGCTTTACCTCCGTCGGCCCGCTGATGGAGAAAATCGGTAACGGCGGGAAAGGGATCGCCTGGAACACCCAGAGCGAAATGGACCTGCTGCGCAAGCTCAACTACACCAAAGCGGACGGCCCGGCGAAAGGCCAGCCCATGCTGAATACGGCAATTGATGCGGCAGAGATGATCCTGACCCTGGCCCCGGAAACCAACGGTCAGGTGGCGGTGAAGGCATGGGCGGCGCTGAGCGAGTTTACCGGCCGCGACCATACGCACCTGGCGTTGAATAAAGAAGACGAAAAAATTCGCTTCCGCGATATTCAGGCCCAGCCGCGCAAGATTATCTCCAGCCCGACCTGGTCAGGCCTGGAAGATGAGCACGTGTCCTATAACGCGGGTTACACCAACGTTCACGAGCTGATCCCATGGCGCACCCTGTCAGGCCGTCAGTCGCTGTATCAGGATCACCAGTGGATGCGCGACTTCGGCGAAAGTCTGCTGGTCTATCGTCCGCCGATTGACACCCGCTCGGTGAAAGAGGTGATGGGCGACAAATCCAACGGCAATCCGGAGAAAGCGCTGAACTTCCTGACGCCGCACCAGAAGTGGGGGATCCACTCCACCTACAGCGACAACCTGCTGATGCTGACGCTGGGTCGCGGCGGTCCGATTGTGTGGATGAGCGAAGCGGACGCCAAAGAGCTGGGCATCAAAGATAACGACTGGATCGAGGTGTTTAACAGCAACGGTGCCCTGACCGCGCGTGCGGTAGTAAGCCAGCGCGTGCCGGCCGGGATGACCATGATGTACCACGCGCAGGAACGTATCGTGAACCTGCCGGGTTCAGAGATAACGGAGCAGCGCGGCGGTATTCATAACTCAGTAACCCGCATTACGCCGAAGCCAACCCACATGATCGGCGGCTATGCGCAGCTGGCCTACGGCTTTAACTACTACGGTACGGTAGGGTCTAACCGCGATGAGTTCGTGGTGGTACGTAAGATGAAGAATATTAACTGGTTAGACGGCGAAGGTAATGACCAGGTACAGGAGAGCGTAAAATGAAAATTCGTTCACAAGTCGGCATGGTGCTGAATCTGGATAAATGCATCGGCTGTCATACCTGCTCGGTCACCTGTAAAAATGTCTGGACCAGCCGTGAAGGTATGGAGTACGCCTGGTTCAACAACGTTGAGACTAAGCCGGGCACCGGCTTCCCGACCGACTGGGAAAACCAGGAGAAGTACAAGGGCGGCTGGATCCGCAAGATCAACGGCAAAATTCAGCCGCGCATGGGTAACCGTGCGATGCTGCTGGGTAAAATCTTCGCTAACCCGCACCTGCCGGGCATCGACGATTATTACGAGCCGTTTGACTTCGACTATCAAAACCTCACTCACGCGCCGGAAGGCAAGCATCAGCCGATTGCGCGCCCGCGCTCGCTGATTACCGGCCAGCGTATGGCGAAAATCGAAAAAGGTCCGAACTGGGAAGACGATCTGGGCGGCGAGTTCGAGAAGCTGTCGAAAGACCAGAACTTCGAAAACATGCAGAAGGCGATGTACGGCCAGTTTGAAAACACCTTCATGATGTATCTGCCGCGCCTGTGCGAGCACTGCCTCAACCCGGCGTGCGTGGCGACCTGCCCGAGCGGCGCCATCTACAAGCGCGAAGAGGACGGCATCGTACTGATTGACCAGGACAAGTGCCGCGGCTGGCGTATGTGCATCACCGGCTGCCCGTACAAAAAAATCTACTTCAACTGGAAGAGCGGCAAGTCTGAGAAGTGCATCTTCTGCTACCCGCGTATCGAAGCCGGCATGCCGACCGTCTGCTCAGAGAGCTGTGTAGGCCGTATCCGCTACCTCGGCGTGCTGCTGTACGACGCGGACGCGATTGAAAACGCAGCCAGCACCGAGCACGAAAAAGATCTGTACCAGCGTCAGCTGGACGTGTTCCTCGATCCGAACGATCCGAAGGTGATTGAGCAGGCGCTGAAGGATGGCATTCCGCAGAGCGTGATCGACGCGGCGCAGCAGTCGCCGGTCTACAAAATGGCGATGGACTGGAAGCTGGCCCTGCCGCTGCACCCGGAATACCGCACCCTGCCGATGGTCTGGTACGTGCCGCCGCTGTCGCCGATCCAGTCTGCTGCCGATGCGGGCGAGCTGGGCAGCAACGGCATTCTGCCGGACGTCGAAAGCCTGCGCATTCCGGTTCAGTACCTGGCTAACCTGCTGACCGCAGGGGATACCCAGCCGGTACTGCTCGCGCTGAAGCGTATGCTGGCGATGCGCCACTTCAAGCGTGCGGAAACCGTAGACGGCGTGACCGATACCCGCGCGCTGGAAGAGGTTGGTCTGAGCGAAGCGCAGGCGCAGGAGATGTACCGCTATCTGGCGATAGCCAACTACGAAGACCGTTTCGTGGTGCCGAGCAGCCACCGCGAGCTGGCCCGCGAGGCCTTCCCGGAAAAAAGCGGCTGTGGCTTTAGTTTTGGCGACGGTTGCCACGGGTCAGACAGCAAATTCAACCTGTTCAACAGCCGCCGCATCGACGCCATGGATGTGACCAGTAAAACGGAGCCGCACTCATGATTGAACTCGTCATTGTTTCGCGTCTGCTCGAATACCCGGACGCTGCGCTTGTGCAGCACCAGCAGGAACTCTTTGATGCACTTGCGTCTTCTGAAAATCTGGATAAAGAGGATGCCCAGACGCTTAGGGTTTTCCTCCGCGACCTGTTAGCGCGCGATCTTCTCGACGCGCAGGCGGACTACAGCCAGCTCTTTGACCGCGGACGCGCAACGTCGTTACTGCTGTTCGAACACGTACACGGTGAATCCCGCGACCGCGGTCAGGCGATGGTGGATCTGATGGCCCAGTACGAGCAGCACGGCCTGCTGCTCGACAGCCGCGAGCTGCCGGACCATCTGCCGCTGTACCTGGAGTATCTGGCGCAGCTGCCGAAAGACGAGGCGCTGGGCGGCCTGCAGGACATCGCCCCGATCCTGGCGCTGCTCGGCGCGCGTCTTCAGCAGCGCGAGAGCCGCTATGCGGTCTTGTTCGATCTGCTGGTGAAGCTGGCGAACGCCGCTGTCGACAGTGAAAAAGTAGCGGAAAAAATCGCCGATGAAGCCCGCGACGATACCCCGCAGGCGCTGGATGCGGTCTGGGAAGAAGAGCAGGTGAAATTCTTTGCTGACCAGAGCTGCGGCGAGTCTGAAATTTCCGCTCACCAGCGTCGTTTTGCCGGGGCGGTCGCTCCGCAATATTTGAATATCTCTAACGGAGGACGGCACTAATGCACTTCCTGAATATGTTCTTCTTTGACATTTACCCGTATATCGCGGGCACCGTGTTCCTGGTGGGAAGCTGGCTGCGCTATGACTACGGTCAGTACACCTGGCGTGCCGCCTCCAGCCAGATGCTGGATCGTAAGGGGATGCACGTTGCGTCTAACCTGTTCCACATTGGTATTCTGGGGATTTTTGCCGGGCACTTTCTCGGGATGCTGACGCCGCACTGGATGTATGAAGCGTGGCTCCCCATCGAGGTGAAGCAGAAGATGGCGATGATCGCCGGCGGTGCCTGCGGCGTGATGACCCTCGTGGGTGGCCTGCTGCTGCTGAAACGTCGTCTGTTCAGCCCGCGCGTGCGTGCGACCACAACCGCGGCGGACATCCTGATCCTCTCCCTGCTGGTGGTGCAGTGTGCGCTGGGCCTGCTGACCATTCCGTTCTCGGCGCAGCATATGGACGGCAGTGAAATGATGAAGCTGGTCGGCTGGGCGCAGTCCTTGGTGACCTTCCGCGGCGGCGCGTCTGAACACCTGGACGGCGTGGCGTTTATCTTCCGCGTTCACCTGGTGCTGGGCATGACGCTGTTTGTGCTGTTCCCGTTCTCCCGTCTGGTGCACATCTGGAGCGCGCCGGTGGAGTACCTGACGCGCAAATACCAGATTGTACGCGCCCGTCGCTAATTCACCGTTTTAATACCAACCCCGCACTCGCGGGGTTTTTTTTCGCCCCAGCCCAGGTTGTTACCCGCCGCGGCAAACAGGATCAGCGCGCCGCCCGCCAGCTGCGTCAGGTTCAGCGCGTGTCCGAACACCAGATTATCGACAACGATCGCCACCACCGGATAGATAAACGACAGGGAGCCGGTTATGGGCGTAGGGAGCTTCTGAATCGCGCTGTAGAGCAGCTGGTACATAATGCCGGTATGGACGATGCCCAGCGTCAGCAGGATCGGCCAGGGAAAATCACCGGAAAATGACGGCAGGCTGGCAAACGGTAAGAGCATCACGACCCCCGTCAGCACCTGGACAAAGGCAATATGCTGCGGTGCGATGGATTTCAGCTTGCGGGCAATAATGGCCGTGACGGCGTAGAAAAAAGCCGCGGCCAGGGCCAGACCGATTCCGGCGAGCCATTCAGCGCCGTGCGCGCCGGACAGCTCGCTGGAGAGCAAAATCACCACGCCACCGAAAGCGAGGACCAGCCAGCCCCATTTCACCAGGCTGACGCGCTCGCCTAAAAACATCCCCATCAGTACCAGCATAAACGGCTGGGTGTTATACACCACGGTCGAAAGACCAATCGAGATCCGCTCATAGGCGGCGAAGAGCAGCAGCCAGTTCACCACGAGCGCCACGCCGCCTAGAATGGCCAGCAGCAGCGTGGTGCGGGTGAGGGGGCTAAAAGGCTTTTGACTGACCCGGATAAACAGAAGAAGCGCTATCGCGCCGATAAGACAGCGCCAGAACACCACTTCCGTCACCGGCAGACCGCTGAGTAAAACAAACGCACCGATAGAGCCGGAAATTAACATCGCGAGGCTCATTTGCCACACGCCTTTATGGAAATCACGCATCGTTCACCTCCTGGTTTAATGACGCTATTGTCAAAAATCGCTGTCGGGTTTTACAGAGGTGATATAAGGTGCAAAAGAATAATGGCTTTTTAAAATTAGGTAAAAACGATGGAATACCTTCTCGATGAGATAGACCGACTAATTTTAGCCTGTCTGGTAGAGGATGCGCGTATGTCCCTGAAGGTGCTCAGCGGGCGTATTGGCCTGACCTCGCCCAGTACGGCAGAGCGTCTGAAAAGGCTGGAAGAACGGGGCGTGATCCAGGGGTATGGCGCACGGGTGAATCTGGCGGCACTGGGGTACACGCTGCAGGCGCTGGTGCGCGTGCGGCCTTTACCGGGGCTGTTGCAGAAGGTGGATAAGTACATTCAGGCAATGCCGGAGTGTATTGAGAGCGACAAAGTCACCGGGGAAGATTGCTTTGTGATTAGGCTGGTGGTGCGCTCCATAGCGCAGCTGGATGTGTTGCTGGACGGGCTGGCGGAGCATGCTCAGTGCAATACGTCTATTGTGAAGAGTTCGCCGGTGACGCGGCGATTGCCACCGATGTAGCCGTCTGTTGCCGGGTGGCGGCTGCACCTTACCCGGCCTACAAAGGCTGGTTAGGTTAAGTTCTATAGTGTTTTTTGGTATTTTGCGGGAAGTGATGGTGGTGGGGGAAGGATTCGAACCTTCGAAGTCGATGACGGCAGATTTACAGTCTGCTCCCTTTGGCCGCTCGGGAACCCCACCAGGGGTAATACATATTTTGAGGTAACGCTGAGAGATGGTGGTGGGGGAAGGATTCGAACCTTCGAAGTCGATGACGGCAGATTTACAGTCTGCTCCCTTTGGCCGCTCGGGAACCCCACCACGGGGTAATGCTTTTTACTGGCCTGCTTCCTGCTGGAAGCGGGGCGCATCATATCAAATGAGACGCCCCTGTAAAGCATTCCTTTAGGGAAATGACGCTGTTTGCCTGCTTTTTATCCGTAAAGGCGCAAAGCTAATCAATTCATTTTCCGAAAGATTAAAGAATGATGGTTCTGTTGCCGTAAACGAAGACCCGCTGCGCCAGCACCTGATAAAGCGCACGGCTTAACACATTTTTCTCAACGTCACGGCCTGCACGCATCATGTCCTCGGCAGTGTAGGTGTGATCTACGTGAATCACGTCCTGCATGATGATAGGACCTTCGTCCAGGTTGTCGTTCACATAGTGAGCGGTCGCGCCGATGATTTTCACGCCGCGCTCGTACGCCTGGTGATAGGGACGCGCACCAATAAAGGCCGGCAGGAACGAGTGGTGAATATTGATGATCTTGTTCGGGAAGCGCGCCACGAAGGAGGGCGTTAACACGCGCATGTATTTTGCCAGCACCACGTAGTCAGGGTTATGCGCTTCAATAGCCTGCGCCATCAGGTCGTCGTGTTCTTCGCGGGTATGCCCTTCGTGGCTTACCAGCTCGAACGGAATATCAAAACGCTCAACCAGCGTGCGCAGCGTCTCGTGGTTGCCAATCACGGCGGCGATTTCAACGTCCAGACCGCCGTAGTTGGCCTTCATTAACAGATCGCCCAGGCAGTGCGCTTCTTTGGTCACGAGGATGACGATGCGGCGTCGACCGGCTGGGGTCAGTTCGCGCACGGAACCTTCCGGCAGCGCGCTGTCGAGATCGGCAAGCAGGGTGGTGTCGTTGAAAATACCTTCGAGTTCGGTACGCATAAAGAAGCGGCCGGTACGGTGGTCAACGAACTCGTTGTTCTGCACGATATTCAGTTCATGCTTGTAGCAAATGTTGGTAATTCGTGCGATCAGCCCTTTTTGATCGGGACAGATAGTGCGCAGAACTTTACGTTGTAATGATTGCATCGCCGGGAAATCCTGTTTGTATTTGCGAAATCTGGGTTGTCAGGCATTACTGCCCGCAACACTTTTTAAATTTTTTGCCTGAACCACATGGACAGGGATCGTTACGACCAAGCTGCGGGCGCGTTCCGTCAATATAATACCACTGCCCGCTTTCCTTTAAGAACCGGGAACGCTCGATAATGGCGCCAGGCTTAGTGTTCTCGATAAAGCGAGCGACAAAGCTCACGTAACCTTCATCAACATGACTGCCGGTTGACGATTCATAGACGGTAAGGCCGAGCCATTGCGTGTTCGCAAACCCGGCTTCGATCTCCTGCCTGAATTCCGCAGCGCGGCAGGACGGGTGCCAGGTTTTAATCAGGTAGTCTGCGTCTTTGATCACAAAAGCAGTATACCGTGAACGCATGAGGTGTGACGGGTCTGGTGCAACCTGATTGCCAGAAAGATATCGCTGGCAACATAGGCTATACTCCAGAGCGCTACCACAAGGGCAGAGTTGAGACACGATTCTCTTCCTGGAACAAAAAAATAAAGGCGTTAAACGCTTCGGGTAGCACTATGTTAACTGAGCTGTTGCGTTGACGCTATGTCAGGAATCCAGGGGAAGTAAAACAGGGCTAATGAGAAAGGTTAAAATTGGACTGGCGCTGGGCTCAGGTGCAGCCCGGGGATGGTCGCACATCGGCGTGATTAATGCCTTAAACAAGATGGGCATTGACGTTGATATTGTTGCAGGGTGTTCAATAGGCTCGCTGGTGGGCTCCGCCTACGCGTGCGGGAAGCTTCCTGAACTCGAGACGTGGGTACGCTCCTTCAGCTACTGGGACGTGCTGCGTCTGATGGACGTCTCATGGCAGCGTGGTGGACTGTTACGCGGCGAACGCGTCTTTAACCAGTTCCGCCAGGTTATGCCTCTCGATAACTTCACTGATTGTAAGATGCCCTTCGGCGCCGTCGCGACGAACCTCAGTACGGGACGCGAACTCTGGCTGACCGAAGGGGATATTCACCTCGCGGTTCGTGCCTCATGCAGTATCCCAGGGCTTATGGCCCCGGTTCCCCACAACGGCTACTGGCTTGTCGACGGTGGCGTTGTGAACCCGGTACCCATCTCTCTGACCCGCGCGATGGGGGCAGATATCGTGATTGCCGTCGACCTGCAGCACGACGCCCACCTGATGCAACAGGATCTCATGCCGGTCAATCTCCAGAGCGAAGATGCCGAGGGCGAGAAGCTGGCCTGGCACGAGCGCCTGCGCGGAAGAATCGGGCGTATGGCCGCTCGTCGCTCGGTTGCGGCGCCGACGGCGATGGAAATCATGACCACGTCAATCCAGGTGCTGGAAAATCGCCTTAAGCGCAATCGCATGGCGGGCGACCCGCCAGATATTCTTATTCAGCCTTACTGTCCGCAAATATCTACCCTTGATTTCCATCGGGCTGAGGCCGCCATCGCAGCGGGCTCGTTAGCCGTCGAAAAGAAAATGGACGAATTGTTGCCTTTTGTGCAAGCAGCACGTTAAGCACCTTTTTTTGATTACTTCAGCAAAATCTGACAGGCGATAGTGCCGATCGCATGCCACTATTTAGTAACTGTCAGCCAGGGGAGGAACCATGACGCAGCCATTGGCCGGAAAACACATTTTGATTGTTGAAGACGAGCCCGTTTTCCGATCGCTACTGGATTCGTGGTTATCCTCGTTGGGAGCAATCACTTCACTGGCTGAAGATGGCATCGACGCGCTGGAAAAAATGATCGGCATTACGCCCGATTTGATGATTTGCGACATTGCGATGCCGCGCATGAACGGGCTGAAGCTGGTTGAACATCTGCGTAACGAAGGTAACCAGACGCCGATTCTGGTGATTTCTGCCACAGAGAATATGGCCGACATTGCCAAAGCATTGCGTCTTGGCGTTCAGGATATTCTGCTTAAGCCGGTCAAGGATCTAAACCGGCTCCGTGAAACGGTTTTAGCGTGCCTTTATCCCAATATGTTCAATTCCCGCGTTGAGGAAGAGGAGCGTCTTTTCCAGGACTGGGATGCCCTGGTGAGTAATCCGCCTGCCGCAGCGAAACTGTTGCAAGAACTCCAGCCGCCCGTACAGCAAACTATTTCACACTGTCGCGTAAATTATCGCCAGCTGGTGGCGGCCGACCAGCCTGGACTGGTGCTGGATATTGCACCTCTTTCGGATTCCGACCTCGCGTTTTATTCTCTGGATGTCACCCGGGCGGGGGACAATGGTGTATTAGCCGCGTTACTTCTTCGCGCGCTATTTAATGGATTGCTGCAGGAACAGTTATCGCATCAGGGACAGCGGCTGCCGGAGTTAGGCAGTTTACTCAAACAGGTAAACCAGCTTTTTCGCCAGGCCAATTTGCCTGGACAGTTCCCGCTGCTGGTCGGCTATTACCACAGCGGTTTAAAAAATCTGATCCTCGTTTCAGCGGGTCTCAACGCTTCACTGAATACCGGTGAACATCATATTCAGGTGAGTAACGGTGTGCCCCTTGGAACACTGGGAACGGCTTACCTTAATCAAATTAGCCACCGTTGTTCCTCCTGGCAGTGCCAAATTTGGGGCGCCGGGGGAAGGCTACGCTTAATGTTGTCCACGGAATAAGCAATTGGATCTTATTTTTAAGATTGCTTTACCTGTGTTTTACGGGGAGTGCTACTATCGCTGCCCAGTTTCATGCGTATTTGTCCTAATTGATCGGCAACGCGTTCTTTTCAGACCCGGACTGTGGGGCGAGGCTGATATACTCAACGCGTTATTTATTGCATAAAAGTTCAAAACTTGAACAGCTCAGGAGAATTTGAATGGCTGCCCTAAATTCGAAAGTCAGAAAGGCCGTCATCCCGGTAGCGGGATTGGGGACCAGGATGTTACCAGCAACTAAGGCGATTCCTAAAGAGATGCTGCCTCTGGTTGATAAGCCATTAATCCAGTATGTCGTCAATGAATGTATCGCAGCCGGCATTACGGAAATTGTGCTGGTTACGCATTCATCAAAAAACTCTATCGAAAACCATTTCGATACAAGCTTTGAACTTGAAGCCATGCTGGAAAAGCGTGTTAAGCGTCAGCTGTTAGAAGAAGTTCAGTCTATTTGCCCTCCACACGTGACCATTATGCAGGTTCGTCAGGGACTGGCTAAAGGCCTGGGCCACGCTGTTATGTGTGCACATCCTGTTGTGGGTGATGAGCCTGTTGCGGTCATTCTGCCTGACGTTATTCTGGACGAATATGAATCCGATCTTTCTCAGGATAACCTGGCTGAGATGATCAAACGTTTCGACGAAACCGGCAGCAGCCAGATTATGGTTGAGCCTGTTGAAGACGTAACGGCATACGGCGTGGTTGACTGCAAAGGCGTTAACCTTGAGCCGGGCGAAAGCGTGCCTATGGTTGGCGTGGTAGAGAAGCCTAAAGCCGACGTCGCGCCTTCAAACCTGGCTGTAGTAGGTCGCTATGTCCTGAGCGCTGAAATCTGGCCTCTGCTGGCGAAAACGCCTCCAGGCGCGGGTGATGAGATCCAGCTGACGGATGCTATCGATATGCTGATCGAGAAAGAGACCGTTGAGGCTTACCATATGAAAGGTAAGAGCCACGACTGCGGTAATAAGCTCGGTTATATGCAGGCGTTTGTCGAATATGGTATTCGCCACAATACCCTTGGTGAAGAATTTAAAACCTGGCTCAAAGAGAGCGCAGGTATTAAGAAATAAGCCAAGGCTGCAAACGTTCTAAACCGGTGAGGCGTTGCCCACCGGTTTTTTTATGCCCGTCACACGCCGGTAGCCCTCTTGATTGTAAGCGTTTTGAAAACGCCGAATAACGCTTCATGAAAGAGTGTAAGGGGATGTTTGCGATAAATTTTGGTTAAAAAAAATCCCGCATTACGCGGGATTTTTCTGAATGTGGCGTGATTAATCCTTGATCAGGAAATCATCCAGCTGTTTACCTTGCTCATCCATGGCTTTCTTGATAACAGCAGGAGTGCGACCCTGGCCAGTCCAGGTTTTAGTTTCGCCGTTCTCGTCAACGTAGCTATATTTAGCAGGACGAGCAGCACGCTTGGCTTTGGTACCGGTTTTAGCTGCAGCCATGCTGTTCAGCAATTCATTTGGATCGATACCATCAGCAATCAGCATTTCGCGATACTGCTGCAGTTTACGAGTACGCTCTTCGATTTCAGCGGCAGCAGCGCTTTCTTCTTCGCGACGTTCATTAACTACAACTTCTAATTTTTCCAGCATTTCTTCAAGCGTTTCGAGGGTGCATTCTCTTGCCTGCGCACGAAGAGTACGGATGTTGTTCAGAATTTTAAGTGCTTCGCTCATTGTAGTAATCTCAAACTTATAATGGGGGGTGGTTTGTTGACCTAATAATAGAGCCATAAATTCAGATGTGCAATAGCCAGGAATGTAAGGAATTCAAAAAATACTAAATAATGGCACTATTATTAATTACGCTAACTTAAATTTCATCAGCCGACAGTCTCGCTTGTTATCACGTAAACCTGCTTAACCCGGTCGATTGCATCTTTTTTTTGTGACATTTACCGCAGGAATTATAGTTGCGACGGATAAATATCAGCCTTTTGTATTAGTTCCCTCTCACGATGTTAAGACTGAAATAGTTAATAAATGGTGAATTTTAATGGACGGTGATTCCACTATAAAAAGAAGTGTTATGTCTGATTGAACATATAACCTATTGGCCTGACTGAATGCGTTTACTTCATGTTTTAACGGATTATTTTCGTCAACAGACGGTTCTGAACTTCGTGCTAAACCGCATCCTCTGTGCGCTGTAACGCTGATGACCGGACAAAATATGGTACAATGACTCATCGGGAATATTACACATTGATTAGGGTTTTACGGCCAATGGCACAACTTTATTTCTACTATTCGGCGATGAATGCCGGTAAATCCACCGCATTGCTGCAGTCCTCGTACAATTACCAGGAGCGAGGGATGCGCACCGTTGTCTACACGGCTGAAATTGACGATCGCTTTGGCGCAGGGAAGGTGAGCTCCAGAATAGGGCTCTCGTCGCCTGCCAGGCTGTTTAACCCGAAAACCGATCTGTTTGAAGACATTCGCACCGAACATGCTTCACAGCCCATTCACTGTGTTCTGGTCGATGAAAGCCAGTTTCTCACGCGTGAACAGGTTCACGAACTTTCCGAGGTAGTAGATGAGCTTGATATCCCCGTACTTTGTTACGGGCTGCGCACGGATTTTCGCGGTGAGCTCTTTGCCGGGAGTCAGTACCTGCTCGCGTGGTCTGATAAACTTGTCGAACTAAAAACGATCTGCTTCTGCGGTCGTAAAGCCAGTATGGTGCTTCGTCTCGATCAGGCCGGAAAACCCTATGCAGATGGTGAGCAGGTGGTGATAGGCTGAAATGAACGCTACGTATCGGTATGTCGTAAGCATTATAAAGAAGCGTTGTCTGTAGGCTCTCTGACGGCCATTCAGCACGATAACAGACAATAACGTCAGCCCAGTTATTCAAACATAAAAAAACCCGCCATTAAGGCGGGTTTTTCGTTAGCGGTCAATTAAGCGCTTTTCTTCGCTTTCTTGTCAGCTTTGATGACAGGAGCTTCAGTTTTCACTGCTGCAACGTCACCTTCTTTGAACTCACGACCGTAGTAGGTATCCAGCAGAATCTGTTTCAGTTCGGAGATCAGTGGGTAGCGCGGGTTAGCACCAGTACACTGGTCATCGAATGCATCTTCAGACAGCTTGTCTACGTGAGCGAGGAAGTCAGCTTCCTGTACGCCTGCTTCACGGATAGATTTAGGAATACCCAGCTCAGCCTTCAGGCTTTCCAGCCATGCCAGCAGTTTCTCAATCTTCGCAGCAGTACGGTCGCCCGGCGCGCTCAGACCAAGGTGATCTGCGATTTCAGCATAGCGACGACGTGCTTGCGGACGGTCGTACTGGCTGAACGCAGTCTGCTTGGTTGGGTTGTCGTTCGCGTTATAACGGATAACGTTGCTGATCAACAGGGCGTTCGCCAGACCGTGAGGAATGTGGAACTGTGAACCCAGCTTGTGCGCCATAGAGTGGCAAACACCCAGGAAGGCGTTCGCAAACGCGATACCGGCGATGGTTGCTGCACTGTGAACGCGTTCACGTGCTACCGGGTTTTTAGAGCCTTCGTTGTAGGACGCTGGCAGGTTTTCTTTCAGCAGTTTCAGAGCCTGCAGAGCCTGGCCGTCAGAGAACTCAGATGCCAGTACAGAAACGTAGGCTTCCAGGGCGTGAGTTACCGCATCCAGACCACCGAACGCACACAGTGACTTAGGCATTTCCATGACCAGGTTGGCATCAACGATAGCCATGTCTGGGGTCAGTGCATAGTCAGCCAGTGGGTATTTCTGACCGGTTGCATCATCTGTTACCACTGCGAATGGCGTCACTTCTGAACCGGTACCGGAAGTGGTGGTAACCGCGATCATTTTCGCTTTTACGCCCATTTTCGGGAACTTGTAGATACGTTTACGGATGTCCATAAAGCGCAGCGCCAGTTCTTCGAAGTGGGTTTCAGGATGCTCGTACATGACCCACATGATTTTCGCGGCGTCCATTGGGGAACCACCACCCAGTGCGATAATCACATCTGGTTTGAAGGAGTTAGCCAGCTCAGCACCTTTACGTACTACGCTCAGGGTAGGGTCAGCTTCAACTTCAAAGAACACTTCAGTTTCAACGCCAGCCGCTTTCAGCACAGAGGTGATCTGGTCAGCGTAGCCGTTGTTAAACAGGAAACGGTCAGTCACGATGAGCGCACGTTTGTGGCCATCAGTAATCACTTCATCCAGCGCGATTGGCAGTGAGCCACGGCGGAAGTAGATAGATTTCGGAAGTTTGTGCCACAACATGTTTTCAGCTCGCTTAGCAACGGTTTTCTTGTTGATCAGGTGTTTAGGACCAACGTTTTCAGAGATGGAGTTACCACCCCAGGAACCACAACCCAGAGTCAGGGAAGGTGCGAGTTTGAAGTTGTACAGGTCACCGATACCACCCTGAGACGCAGGGGTGTTGATCAGGATACGGGCAGTTTTCATCATCTGACCGAAGTGAGCAACACGCTCTGGCTGGTTATCCTGGTCGGTGTACAGACATGAGGTGTGACCGATACCGCCCATGGCAACCAGCTTCTCAGCTTTCTCTACCGCGTCTTCGAAATCTTTCGCACGGTACATGGCAAGCGTAGGAGACAGTTTTTCGTGTGCAAAAGGCTCGCTTTCGTCAACAACTGTCACTTCACCGATCAGGATTTTAGTGGTTGCCGGAACGGTAAAGCCTGCGAGTTCAGCAATTTTATACGCTGGCTGACCCACGATAGCGGCGTTCAGCGCGCCATTTTTCAGGATGATGTCCTGAACTGCTTTCAGCTCTTTGCCCTGCAGCAGGTAGCCGCCGTGGCTAGCGAAGCGTTCACGAACGGCATCGTATACGGAGTCGACAACAACAACAGACTGTTCAGATGCACAGATTACGCCGTTATCGAAGGTTTTAGACATCAGTACAGATGCGACAGCACGTTTGATGTCAGCGGTTTCGTCGATAACAACAGGGGTGTTACCTGCGCCCACACCGATGGCTGGTTTACCGGAACTGTATGCCGCTTTAACCATGCCAGGACCACCGGTCGCCAGAATCAGGTTAATGTCAGGGTGATGCATCAGGGCATTGGATAGCTCAACGGAAGGTTGGTCGATCCAGCCAATCAGATCTTTTGGCGCGCCAGCAGCGATGGCTGCCTGCAGGACAATATCTGCCGCTTTGTTGGTCGCGTCTTTCGCACGTGGGTGTGGAGAGAAGATAATTGCGTTACGGGTCTTCAGGCTAATCAGTGATTTGAAGATAGCAGTAGACGTTGGGTTAGTCGTTGGAACAATACCGCAGATGATGCCGATAGGTTCAGCGATGGTGATAGTACCGAAGGTGTCGTCTTCGGACAGCACGCCACAGGTTTTCTCATCTTTATAGGCGTTGTAGATATACTCGGAAGCAAAGTGGTTTTTGATCACCTTATCTTCCACGATACCCATGCCGGATTCGGCAACGGCCATTTTCGCGAGAGGGATTCGAGCATCTGCAGCAGCCAGTGCGGCCGCGCGGAAGATTTTATCAACCTGTTCTTGGGTGAAATTGGCATATTCACGCTGGGCCTTTTTAACGCGCTCGACGAGGGCGTTCAGTTCAGCGATATTAGTAACAGCCATAATGCTCTCCTGATAATGTTTAAACTCTTTTAGTAAACCAGCGCTCGATACGTCACACAGTATAGACAGAGCCGATACGACTTGCTTAACATAAAGTAAAACAAAGAGTTACTTTATGCTTTAGCACACTAATTTACTAAAAGAGCCTTACCTTAGCATCATCCCTTTTTGTCAGGTGACCTCCCTGGGGGTGTAACCAAGATTACTCACTTCTGAGTACGAAAATCATGATCTGTGTCAATTTTCTCCCAAGCTGATACCTTTCAGCAGGGTTATTTTGTGCTGATTTTTCCAGTGTTAAATAATTACGTAAGTATTGGAAGCGGGGCTATCATTGATTATACATATGTTTAACATCCTGAAATGATAACGTTTTGGTACAGATTTCAAGTGAAGTATGCTGATAAAAAGGGTATCTTCAGCGCGATTTCTCACGACAAATTGTCAGTCCAGGGCATGTGTATAAGCGGAGCAAAACGTGATCCAAACGCTCTTTGATTTTCCAACGTATTTTAAATTTTTTATTGGTTTGTTTGCCCTGGTCAACCCGGTGGGGATCATTCCTGTCTTCATTAGTATGACGAGTTACCAGACGGCGGCGGCCAGGAATAAGACCAACCTCACCGCGAACCTCTCGGTGGCTATTATCTTACTCACCTCCCTTTTTCTGGGTGACGCCATTCTGCAGATCTTCGGGATCTCGATTGATTCTTTCCGCATTGCGGGTGGGATCCTGGTCGTGACCATCGCCATGTCCATGATCAGCGGTAAGCTTGGCGAGGATAAACAGAACAAGCAGGAGAAGTCAGAAACCGCCATTCGCGAAAGCATCGGCGTGGTGCCGCTGGCTTTACCGCTCATGGCCGGTCCCGGTGCCATCAGTTCAACCATTGTCTGGGGTACGCGTTATCATAGCCTGATGCACCTGATTGGCTTTTCCGTCGCCATTGCGCTTTTCGCGCTCTGCTGTTGGGGCGTATTCCGCATGGCGCCCTGGCTGGTGCGCCTGTTGGGGCAGACCGGCATCAACGTTATAACGCGTATCATGGGCCTGCTGTTGATGGCGTTAGGCATTGAATTCATTGTCACGGGTATTAAAAGCATTTTCCCCGGTTTGCTGCATTGATATTTCGTATGAAAGAACGGAGCTGCGGCTCCGTTTTTTTACGTCTTTATCAGTAAATCCTATAACTAAAGTTGAAATGCTCACATATCATAATAAATTCTACTAATAATGTTCATTGCTTGTATTTCAATAAGTTATTAATTCCCCTCAAACCCGTCTGCGCATAAAACCTGCGATCGCTCTGTTATTTTACTCACATGATACTCTGGGGCTTGCTGAGCGATAACCGAAATGATATTAGTAATTTCAACATTCCCCCAGATGAATGTGCTAAATAATAACCAGTTGTTAAATTTTTGTACAAAAACACTCGATGATAGCGCAGCGACGCGCTTAGAGAGAAAAATCTCTCTATCTTATTGAATGTCATATTTTTTTAGTGGCTTTCGATGTCCGGCAGGGCTGCCCTCAACGATGCGGTACTCACCGTAAAAGAGAATTGCTTAACAAATTTGCAAAATGTATTGGCGCGCGTTTACGCCATTTGATACTTTCCGGCCTACTATTTTGCAGCATAAAACAAGCAGATGAGAATTATTTTCATATGGTTCTCTTCTCCTATATCCAGCGCAGGTCTCAAACAGGGGAGGCCTGTAAAGAATCGACGCAAGACGGCCATACGAGCGGTCAGTAATAAAAAAGTCGGTGATAGCAAGCAGTAAAAGAAGAACCTGACAGCAGCAAAAAAAACTCCTGCGCTGTACAGGCCCCAACAGGGGATTACACAGCTGGCGAAGGCCAGTCATTATAATGAGTGGAGTACCAACACAATGTCCATCATCACAAAAAAAAATCTGGTAGCGGCGGGGATTTTAACTGCGCTAATCGCGGGGAACGCTGCAATGGCTGCGGACGTTCCAGCAGGTGTTCAACTGGCGGAGAAGCAGACGCTGGTGCGTAACAATGGTGCGGAAGTTCAGTCTCTTGACCCGCACAAAATTGAAGGTGTTCCTGAGTCTAACGTTAACCGCGACCTGTTTGAAGGCCTGCTGGTGACTGACGTAGACGGCCACCCGGCGCCGGGTGTGGCAGAAAAATGGGAAAACAAAGATTTTAAAGTCTGGACCTTCCATCTGCGTAAAGATGCGAAATGGTCCGACGGTACGCCGGTCACGGCTGAAGATTTCGTTTATAGCTGGCAGCGTCTGGCGAATCCGACCACCGCCTCCCCGTATGCGAGCTACCTGCAATATGGCCATATTGCCAATATTGATGACATCATTGCGGGCAAAAAACCGGTAACCGATCTGGGCGTAAAAGCGATCGATGCCAATACCTTTGAAGTGACGTTGAGCGAACCTGTTCCGTACTTCTATAAGCTGCTGGTTCACCCGTCCGTTTCCCCGGTACCAAAATCCGCCGTAGAAAAATTTGGTGAAAAATGGACCCAGCCTGCCAATATCGTGACCAACGGTGCCTATAAGCTGAAAGACTGGGTGGTCAACGAACGTATGGTGCTTGACCGTAACCCACAGTATTGGGATAACGCCAAAACCGTCATTGACCAGGTGACCTATCTGCCAATTTCGTCCGAAGTGACTGACGTCAACCGCTACCGCAGCGGTGAAATCGACATGACCTATAACAACATGCCGATTGAGCTGTTCCAGAAACTGAAAAAAGAGATCCCTAAAGAAGTTCACGTCGATCCGTACCTGTGCACCTACTATTATGAAATCAACAACCAGAAAGCACCGTTCACCGACGTACGCGTTCGTACCGCGCTGAAGCTGGCGCTGGATCGCGATATCATCGTGAACAAGGTGAAAAACCAGGGCGATCTCCCGGCATACAGCTACACCCCACCTTACACCGATGGCGCAAAACTGACCGAACCAGACTGGTTCAAACAGACGCAGGAACAGCGTAACGCGGAAGCGAAGAAACTGCTGGCCGAAGCGGGTTATACCGCAGATAAGCCGCTGACCTTCAGCCTGCTGTACAACACCTCCGATCTGCACAAAAAACTGGCTATCGCCGTTGCCTCGATCTGGAAAAAGAACCTGGGCGCGAACGTGAAGCTGGAGAACCAGGAGTGGAAAACCTTCCTCGACAGCCGTCATCAGGGCACCTTTGACGTGGCGCGTGCGGGCTGGTGTGCGGACTATAACGAACCGACCTCCTTCCTGAACACCATGCTGAGCGACAGCTCGAACAACACCGCGCACTATAAGAGCCCGGCGTTCGACAAGCTGATTGGCGACACGCTGAAAACCACTGACGAAGCACAGCGTACAGAACTGTACTCTAAAGCTGAGCAGCAGCTGGACAAAGATTCCGCGATCGTTCCGGTTTACTACTACGTTAACGCCCGTCTGGTGAAACCGTGGGTAGGTGGCTATACCGGTAAAGACCCGATGGATAATATCTACGTTAAAAACTTGTATATTATCAAGCATTAATGGCAATGAGTGGGGCGGGCGTGCTCGCCCCACGGTGTCTAACCAACGTCACATAATATAGGCACACGCCAGAAGGTACGGGCAATGTTGAAATTTATCCTACGTCGCTGTCTTGAAGCGATTCCAACGCTATTTATTCTCATCACGATTTCCTTCTTCATGATGCGCCTTGCGCCGGGAAGTCCATTCACCGGTGAGCGTACGCTGCCGCCAGAAGTCATGGCGAATATCGAAGCGAAATACCACTTAAACGATCCTATCTCCACTCAGTACTTCAATTACCTGAAGCAGCTGGCTCACGGCGATTTTGGACCGTCATTTAAATATAAAGACTATTCCGTTAACGACCTGGTGGCCTCCAGCTTCCCGGTTTCAGCTAAGTTGGGTGCTGCGGCATTCATTCTGGCCATCGTTTTCGGGGTCACCGCAGGCGTTATCGCCGCGCTCAGACAAAATACCAAATGGGATTATGCCGTAATGGGGGTGGCAATGACCGGGGTAGTGATACCCAGCTTCGTTGTCGCGCCATTGCTGGTGATGATATTTGCCATCACGCTGAAGTGGCTGCCGGGCGGCGGCTGGAACGGCGGGGCATTGAAGTTCATGATTTTGCCGATGGTGGCATTATCTCTGGCGTACATCGCCAGTATCGCGCGTATTACCCGTGGATCAATGA
Organism: Enterobacter sp. 01-M-03-SI-ECC; assembly: GCF_047530215.1. NCBI lineage: Bacteria > Pseudomonadati > Pseudomonadota > Gammaproteobacteria > Enterobacterales > Enterobacteriaceae > Enterobacter > Enterobacter sp. 01-M-03-SI-ECC. Next base: position 255,515 of record NZ_JBLKDA010000003.1, on the reverse strand, counting down.
TCGAAGTGCTGCACTCAAACTTCATTCGTACCGCGCGCGCGAAAGGGCTGCCGATGCGTCGGATTATCTTCCGCCACGCGCTCAAGCCGGCGCTGTTGCCCGTGCTCTCCTACATGGGACCGGCATTTGTTGGCATTATCACCGGCTCGATGGTTATCGAAACAATCTACGGCCTGCCGGGCATTGGCCAGCTGTTCGTTAACGGCGCGCTCAACCGCGACTATTCGCTGGTGCTGAGCCTGACCATTCTCGTCGGTGCGCTCACCATTCTCTTTAACGCTATTGTCGATGTGCTGTATGCCGTCATCGACCCGAAAATCCGTTACTAACTGGAGCACGCCATGATGTTGAGTAAGAAAAACAGCGAGGCGCTGGAAAACTTCAGTGAAAAACTGGAAGTGGAAGGTCGTAGCCTCTGGCAGGACGCGCGCCGTCGCTTTATGCATAACAGGGCTGCGGTTGCCAGCCTGGTGGTTCTGGTCATCATCGCGCTGTTTGTTACCCTGGCGCCGATGCTGTCACAGTTTACCTATTTCGACACCGACTGGGGCATGATGTCCAGCGCGCCGGATATGGAATCGGGCCACTATTTTGGCACGGACTCCTCGGGGCGCGATCTGCTGGTGCGTGTTGCTATCGGGGGGCGTATCTCGCTGATGGTCGGGATTGCTGCCGCGCTGGTGGCGGTGATCGTGGGGACGCTCTACGGCTCACTGTCTGGCTACCTTGGCGGTAAAGTGGACTCGGTGATGATGCGTCTGCTGGAAATCCTGAACTCCTTCCCGTTTATGTTCTTTGTCATCCTGCTGGTGACCTTCTTCGGTCAGAATATCCTGTTGATCTTCGTGGCCATCGGGATGGTTTCGTGGCTGGATATGGCGCGTATTGTTCGCGGCCAGACGCTGAGCCTGAAGCGCAAAGAGTTTATCGAAGCAGCCCAGGTCGGCGGCGTCTCTACCGGGAATATCGTGGTTCGCCATATCGTTCCTAACGTGCTGGGCGTGGTGGTGGTCTATGCCTCACTGCTGGTGCCAAGCATGATCCTGTTCGAGTCCTTCCTGAGCTTCCTCGGTCTGGGTACGCAAGAGCCGCTGAGCAGCTGGGGCGCGCTGCTGAGCGATGGCGCAAACTCAATGGAAGTGTCACCTTGGCTGCTGTTATACCCGGCGGGTTTCCTGGTCGTTACCCTGTTTTGTTTCAACTTTATCGGCGATGGCCTGCGTGATGCCCTCGACCCGAAAGACCGTTAAGGAGCGCCGTCATGACAATTATTGAAACGGCCACTGCGCCACAGGTGCAACAGCAGAATAACCTTCTGCTGGACGTGAAAGACCTCCGCGTGACCTTTAAGACGCCGGACGGGGATGTGACCGCCGTAAACGATCTCAACTTCAACCTGCGCGCGGGCGAAACGCTGGGGATCGTGGGTGAATCCGGCTCCGGAAAATCCCAGACCGCCTTTGCGCTGATGGGCCTGCTGGCCGCTAACGGAGTGATTGGCGGTTCTGCGAAATTCAACGGTCGTGAAATCCTCAACCTGCCGGAGCACGAGCTGAACAAGCTGCGCGCTGAGCAGATCTCGATGATTTTCCAGGATCCAATGACCTCACTGAACCCGTACATGCGCGTCGGTGAGCAGCTGATGGAAGTCCTGATGCTGCACAAAGGTCTGGGCAAAGCCGAAGCCTTTGAAGAGTCGGTTAAAATGCTGGATGCGGTGAAAATGCCGGAAGCGCGCAAGCGCATGCGCATGTTCCCGCACGAGTTTTCTGGCGGTATGCGTCAGCGCGTGATGATTGCGATGGCGCTGCTGTGCCGGCCAAAACTGCTGATTGCCGATGAACCCACCACCGCGCTGGACGTGACCGTTCAGGCGCAAATCATGACCCTGTTGAACGAGCTGAAGCGGGAGTTCAACACGGCGATTATCATGATCACCCACGACCTGGGCGTGGTGGCGGGCATCTGTGACAAAGTGCTGGTGATGTACGCCGGACGAACCATGGAATACGGAAAAGCGCGCGATGTGTTTTATCAGCCCGCGCACCCGTATTCGATTGGCCTGCTGAATGCGGTACCGCGTCTTGATGCGGAAGGGGAATCCCTGCTCACCATTCCGGGCAACCCGCCAAACCTGCTGCGCCTGCCGAAAGGCTGTCCGTTCCAGCCGCGCTGTCCGCACGCGATGGAAATCTGCAACAGCGCGCCGCCGCTGGAAGAGTTTGCACCAGGCCGTCTTCGCGCCTGCTTTAAGCCGCAGGAGGAGCTGGTATGAACGCATTAGACGAAAAACGCAATGTGCTGCTTGAAATCGCCGACCTTAAGGTACATTTCGATATCAAAGACGGCAAACAGTGGTTCTGGCAGCCGCCGAAGACCCTGAAAGCGGTAGACGGCGTTACGCTGCGTCTGTATGAAGGGGAAACCCTGGGCGTGGTGGGCGAGTCCGGCTGCGGTAAATCAACCTTTGCGCGTGCGATTATCGGTCTGGTGAAAGCCACCGACGGTAAGGTGGCCTGGCTGGGTAAAGATCTGCTCGGCATGAAGCCCGACGAGTGGCGCGAGGTGCGTAGCGATATCCAGATGATTTTCCAGGATCCGCTGGCATCACTTAACCCGCGTATGACCATCGGCGAGATTATTGCCGAGCCGCTGCGCACCTATCATCCAAAGATGTCTCGTCAGGAAGTGCGCGACCGCGTGAAGGCGATGATGCTGAAAGTCGGCCTGTTGCCTAACCTTATCAACCGCTATCCGCATGAGTTTTCCGGCGGTCAGTGCCAGCGTATCGGTATTGCCCGTGCGCTGATCCTCGAACCGAAGCTGATTATCTGCGATGAGCCGGTTTCCGCGCTCGACGTGTCCATTCAGGCACAGGTGGTTAACCTCCTGCAGAAGCTGCAGCGCGAAATGGGGCTGTCGCTGATCTTCATCGCGCACGATCTGGCCGTGGTGAAGCACATCTCTGACCGCGTGCTGGTGATGTACCTGGGTCATGCCGTGGAGCTGGGTACCTACGATGAGGTGTACCACAATCCACTGCATCCTTACACCAGAGCGCTGATGTCGGCGGTGCCGATCCCCGATCCCGATCTGGAAAAGAATAAGACCATCCAGCTTCTGGAAGGGGAATTGCCTTCCCCGATTAACCCACCGTCAGGCTGCGTGTTCCGCACGCGCTGCCCGATGGCCGGGCCGGAATGTGCGAAAACGCGACCGGTTCTGGAAGGCAGTTTCCGACATGCGGTTTCCTGCTTGAAAGTAGACCCGTTATAATCGCAAGGGCTGACATGATGTCAGCCCTTATTATTTGCGAGGTTACTGTGTCGCGTTTATTCACGTCTGCCCGTCGGCGGCTCTATCATTTTTTATTCGATCCTGAAACGGTATCCGGGCGACGCTTCGAAGGGCTTTGCGGTTTATTCGTGCTCCTCAGCGTGGTGGTCATCTTTATCGAGTCAGGTGCCGGGACGCAATACCATCTGACGTACGACGAATGGCATATCTTCGTCTGGCTTGAGCTGGCGATTACCCTGGTTTTTACCGCTGAATATTTGCTCAGAGTCATTGCCTGGCCCAACCCGGCCCGATATGTTTTCAGCTTCTGGGGATTTATTGATTTGGCCACCATCCTGCCGCTCTATGTGATGTGGCTGTGGCCGGAGATTAGCCTGAGCTATGTCTTTGCCTGGCGAGCGATGCGCGTGATTCGCGTATTACGTATTCTGAAATTACTGCGTTTTATGCCGTCATTACGCGTGTTCTGGAGTGCGATCGTCAGCGCGCGGCATCAGCTTATTCTGTTCTACTCGTTTATTGCCATCGTCATGATTGTTTTTGGCGCGCTGATGTATTTAATTGAGGGGCCAAAATATGGCTTTACGACCCTCAACGCGTCCGTCTACTGGGCCATCGTGACGGTCACCACCGTGGGTTACGGCGATATCACGCCCCATACGCCGCTGGGCCGCATTGTGGCCTCAGTGCTGATACTGATTGGCTATTCGGTGATTGCCATTCCGACCGGGCTTATTACCACGCACATGAGCAGCGCATTTCAAAGCCGCAAACAGCTGCGCAAATGTCCTCATTGCCAGCAGGGCGAACATGAACACGACGCGCGCTTTTGTCACCGCTGCGGCAGCGAATTGCCGGAGTAAATAAAAAAGGCTGCGATTGCAGCCTTTTTTATTATTCGCGCCAGAGTATATGGCACAGCTTATGGTCTTTCTCACGACACAGCAGAACGCGCGCGAAGATATCGTTGATTTCGCCGCCATCTTCATCGGCCAGCCCAATCACCACTTCGGCAAAGAAGTCAGGATTCAGGTCGAAGTCCACGTGCTCAGCCCAGTCTTCTGAAGGGTCGAACAATTCTGCGCCGCCGCGCTCTTCGAACTGCAGATTGAAGAGGATCACGTCTGCGGGATCGAGGTTATCAACCGCCAGTTCGAGAAAAATGTCGTAGGCCTGCTCGAGCGTTTCGTCTTCGGTCAGGCGATTGTTCAGATCCATTTCCATGATGACTACCTGTTTAACATCGTTGGGCACGTTTTACAGCAACGGACTAAAGAAGTAAAACAGTCGTTCAGCAATTCTCTGCCACAGCGGACGTTTTACCCACAGTCTGGCATCCAGCAGCCGCGAACGGGAGATATAGTCATCCTGTACCGCCGCGAGGTCACCGCCAAAACCGGCGTCATCAATCACCAGCGTGATTTCAAAGTTGAGCCACAGGCTGCGCATATCGAGGTTGACCGTGCCCACCAGGCTTAACTCGCCGTCGACAAGCACGCTTTTGGTGTGGAGCAATCCGCCTTCGAACTGGTAGATCTTCACCCCTGCGGCCAGCAGTTCGCTAAAGAATGCCCGGCTGGCCCAGCCCACCAGCAGGGAGTCATTTTTACGCGGCAAAATAATGCTCACATCGACGCCGCGCTGCGCCGCAGTACAGATCGCGTGCAGGAGGTCATCGCTGGGAACAAAGTAGGGCGTCGTCATGATCAGATATTCACGCGCCGAGTAGGTTGCCGTCAGCAGCGCCTGATGGATCAAATCTTCCGGGAAGCCCGGCCCGGAGGCAATGGTATGAATGGTGTGACCGCTGGCCTCTTCAAACGGCATTATATTGCCGTCCGGCGGGGGCGGCAGGATACGCTTGCCGGTCTCAATCTCCCAGTCGCAGGAGTAGACGATGCCCATTGAGGTGGCAATCGGCCCCTCCATTCGCGCCATTAAATCAACCCATTGCCCTACGCCCGAGTCCTGTTTGAAGAAGCGCGGGTCAACCATGTTCATACTGCCGGTGTAGGCAATATAGTTATCGATCATGATCATTTTGCGATGCTGACGGAGGTCCATCCGGCGCAGAAACACGCGCAGGAGATTCACCTTCAGCGCCTCAACCACTTCGATCCCGGCATTGCGCATCATGCCCGCCCAGGGGCTACGGAAAAATGCCACGCTACCCGCAGAGTCAAGCATCAGGCGGCAATGAATACCGCGTCGCGCGGCCGCCATCAGCGACTCAGCGACCTGGTCAGCCATTCCTCCGGGCTGCCAGATGTAAAAAACCATCTCGATATTATGACGCGCCAGCTGAATATCGCGGATTAACGCCTGCATAACGTCGTCGGACGAGGTCAGCAGCTGCAGCTGATTGCCCTTAACGCCGCCAATTCCCTGACGGCGCTCGCACAGCTTAAACAGTGACGAGGCAACGCTGCTGTTCTCCTCGGCAAAAATATGTTTGCAGGCTTTAAGGTCGTTCAGCCACTTCGCGGTAGAAGGCCACATGGCGCGGGCGCGCTCGGCGCGGCGTTTACCCAGATGAAGCTCACCGAAAGAGAGATAGGCAATAATTCCCACCAGCGGGAGAATGTAAATGATCAGAAGCCAGGCCATGGCAGAGGGTACGGCTCTGCGCTTCATCAGGATGCGTAAGGTCACACCCGCGATTAACAGCCAGTATCCCAGAATGACCAGCCAACTCACCACGGTGTAGAAGGTTGTCATAGGTAAAAAATCCTTTTGAAAGCGTATTGTTATGAGTGTACGCATCAGGATTCATCTGGCAAATAAAAACGCCAGGTAAAAGCGCTGGTTTGCCGCCGGGTTGGGTTTATAATGGCCTTTCTTTTAGAGAAGAAGTGTTAGAGAAAGAGTTGTAGACATGAAGCGCAGTAGAACTGAAGTAGGGCGCTGGCGCATGTTGCGACAGGTGAGTCGTCGCAAGGCTCGTTGGCTGGAAGCACAATCCCGCCGCAATATGCGTATTCACGCCATCAGAAAATGTGGATTGACCCGGCACCGCAACGCGTTGCTGTTCGCAGTCCAGGATATCTGAAACCATGAGGGCACCGTAATGGTGCCCGCTGATTTTTTAGCGTCTGATTTTTAGGGAATAGCGTATTTGCAGCGTTGTTTCTGTTGTGTTTTGCAAAAGGAGGGAGAAGTGTTTGCGGAGTTTGGTGTACTGAATTTCTGGACGTACGTTGTCGGCGCATTTTTTATCGTGCTGGTACCGGGGCCGAATACCCTGTTTGTGCTCAAAACCGGGATCGGTCACGGCGTTAAAAAAGGGTATCTTGCCGCCACGGGCGTATTTATCGGTGATGCGGTGCTGATGTTTCTGGCCTGGGCGGGCGTTGCGGCCTTAATCCAGACCACGCCGGTGCTCTTTAATATCGTGCGCTATCTCGGGGCTTTCTATCTGCTCTGGCTGGGGGGGAAAATGCTCTGGTCGGTGGTGAACCGTCAAAAGAACGCTCATGAAAGCGGCCCCGAACCTGCCAGCATGATCATGAAGCGTTCGCTGGTGTTAAGCCTGACCAATCCCAAAGCGATTCTGTTCTACGTCTCGTTCTTCGTTCAGTTCATTGACGTGAATGCGGAAAGTACCGGCACTTCTTTCCTGATCCTCGCGACGACGCTGGAGTTGATCAGCTTTATGTACATGAGCTTCCTGATCTTCTCCGGTGCGTTTGTCACGCGTTATCTAAAAACGAAAAAGAAACTGGCAAAGCTGGGGAACGGGCTGATAGGGCTGCTGTTCGTTGGGTTTGCGGCGCGACTGGCGTCGCTGCATTGATGTGGAGAAAGGCTCCTGCGGGAGCCTTTATTACATCAAAACACTTTCTTATACGGTCTGACCGTCACCTTCGCATACACCCCTGCGGCAACATACGGGTCTGCATCGGCCCACGCCTGAGCGGCTTCCTGAGATTCAAACTCGGCGATAACGGTGGAACCGGCAAAACCGGCTGCACCCGGATCGTTGCTGTCTACAGCAGGCATTGGGCCGGCGGTCAGTAAACGGCCTTCATCCTGGAGCAGCTGCAAACGCGCCAGGTGAGCAGGGCGGACAGACTGGCGTTTCTCAAGTGAATCAGCAACATCTTCAGAGTAAATCACGTAAAACACGGCGAAGCTCCTTAACCGGTAAAAGTGTCAGCTACGTTATGTGAAAGGGCATACGACTGCAATGTAAAATAAAAACAATGTTAATACCCTGATCTGACTGCGCCTTTTTTGGCCTCTCTGGCGCTAAAGTTGCGCCAGAACAAAGTGTCTTATTGAATATGATTGCTATTTGCATTTAAAATCAGGGTTCGGTTTTTTAACGTTGATGATTATGACTTCGATGACCCTTGATTTACCTCGCCGCTTTCCCTGGCCGACGCTGCTTTCTGTCGTGATTCACGGTGCCGTTGTGGCGGGTCTGCTGTATACCTCGGTTCATCAGGTTATTGAAATGCCCGCGCCCGCGCAGCCGATTTCCGTGACGATGGTTTCGCCAGCGGATCTCGAACCGCCGCAGGTTGCTCCTCCACCGCCACAGCCGGTGGCTGAACCGGAGCCAGAACCCGAGCCCGTTCCTGAACCACCGAAGGAAGCGCCGGTGGTGATCCACAAACCTGAACCGAAGCCGAAACCCAAGCCGAAGCCAAAGCCGGTGAAGAAGGTTGAGGAGCGTCCGAAACGCGAGGAACGTCCGGTTGAACCACGAGCGACTCAGCCGGTAGAAAATGCAGCGCCTTCACGTCCGGTAATGAACAATACGGCAACGACGTCAAAGCCAACAGTTACCGCGCCTTCGGGCCCGCGCGCCGTAAGCCGCAACCAGCCTCAGTATCCGGCGCGAGCCCAGGCCTTGCGTATTGAAGGTCGCGTGCGGGTGAAATTTGACGTGACCGCGGATGGGCGCGTGGATAACGTAGAAATCTTGTCTGCGCAACCTTCTAATATGTTTGAGCGCGAAGTGAAATCTGCCATGCGCAGGTGGCGCTATGAGCCGGGCAAGCCGGGCAGCGGATTGATCGTCAATATCGTTTTCCGCCTGAACGGCGGGGCGCAGATGGAATAAAAGAAGCCTCCGAAAGGAGGCTTTTTTTTGCCTGTCGATTAGGCCTGCGGGAGTTGACGAGGTTTACCCTCGCTGTCCACTGCGACGTAAATAAACAGCGCTTCAGTGGCCTTATAACGCTGCCCAATAGGTTCAGAAGAGACTTTTTTAACCCATACTTCGATGTTGATGGAAATAGAGGTGTTGCCGCGCTTGACGCAGCGCGCGTAGCAGCAAACCACATCGCCCACCGCAACCGGGCGCAGAAAGGTCATGCCGTCCACTCTCACGGTCACCACGCGTCCGTGAGCAATCTCTTTTGCCAGAATTGCGCCGCCCATATCCATCTGCGACATCAGCCAGCCGCCAAAAATATCGCCATTGGCATTGGTGTCAGCGGGCATTGCCAGTGTGCGTAAAACCAGTTCGCCCTGCGGGGCGTTAGTTGTTGTCATTGTTTTAACTCGTAACGGAAGACTTCAGGCGGGATGCTACTATGATTCGCGTGCGGAGAGAATAGACCAGAACGTCTGTCGTTGACGTTCCGGTCAGTCATTAATCAGTGCTTGTCATCCTGCGGCATGTGGCGGTAGATATATACGCCGCTTAACAGCGTGAAGATAAGGGTCAGCGCGGTCAGGCCGAAGACCTTGAAGTTGACCCAGATATTCTGCGGCAGCCAGAAGGCGATATAGATATTGGCAAGACCGCAAAGAATAAAGAAGACCGCCCAGGCAATATTCAGACGGGACCAGACGTGTTGCGGCAGCGTCAGCTCTTTGCCCAGCATGCGCTGGATCAGCGGCTTTTTCATCACCCACTGGCTGATTAACAGCGCGCCCGCAAACAACGCGTAAATGACGGTCACTTTCCACTTGATAAATTCATCGTTATGGAAGAAAAGCGTCAGTCCGCCGAACACGGCGACCAGCACGAAGGTGACCAGCGCCATTTTTTCGACTTTACGATAGCGAACCCAGCTGTAGATCAGCACCACAGCGGTGGCAACGATCAGCGCCGTGGTCGCCGCATAAATGTCATACAGCTTATAAAACGCGAAAAAGACCACGAGCGGTAAAAAATCAAGAAACTGCTTCATTCTGTGATTCCATCTTTTGAGCGGGGCGGGTGGCAATAATGCCCCCCGCCTCAGGATTACTGACGAATTAACATATACAGGCGGAACAGATAGACCAGCAGTACCGCTGAAATCAGATTGCTCAGCGTATTCGCCACGACCGCGCCAACATTTGGCGTTAATACCGCAAAATTCGGCGCAAACAGCAGCAGGAGCGTTTTGGCAAGCAGCCAGCCGATCACGGCAGGCGCCACCAGACGCATATTAGCCCATGCCAGTCTGATACTGCTGCGCATCGCGGTAAAAATCCCCATCTTATCCTGCACGACCATCACCGGCGCAAAGGAGAGCACGATTGCCAGTAATACGCCCGGCACCACGACCAGCATAATGCCCATCTGCACCAGCAGGGTGGTTAAAAAAATCAGGATAAACAGCTTAGGTAAGACCGGCGCGCTGGCACCAATCGCCCGCAAGGCGCTAATCCGTTGACCCGCCGATACCAGCTGAATCATCAGTAAAACGCCGCCAGCCAGAACCGCATTTCCAATCAGACCGGAGAACGTGGACGCGGCAGAGGCGCGCAGCAATATCTGTTGCTGCTCCGGCGTCATGTTTTGCACCAGTTCAAATAGCCCCACGCTTGCGGCCAGGTGATCGCCCTGGCTCAGACTGGCAATCTGTTCTTCACTCGGTGAGAAGGCATGGCCCAGCACCACCGTGATAAAGGCACATAGCAGCGCGATCAGTAAAAAGGTAATGAACTGATTGCGGAAAAAGTTTCCCGTGTCACGGTAGACAGACTTCGCCGTGATAGACATGCACTCTCCTTGAGTATTGCAGGTGTTAATTAGCCGGCAATTGTACACCGGATGCACCTGCTGTGGCAGCATCAAGGCTTGTATGGAAAAGCATATCTTTGTAAAGCGGCGGTAATCCAACGCGCGCGCGGGCGCGATTGCAGGCTTCGTTGACCTGCCCATCCTCCCCCGACATGGCAAATTCCCGGCACGGGCTGGGGCGATTCTCATAGATGGAACATCGGGTAGACACCCCCGGCTCACCCTGCAGCGCGACGCAGCGGGCCTGCTTTTGGTTCGTGCCGCTCATGCAGCGCAAAAAGGGTGTCAACGGCTCGGTGAGATGAACCGGAACGGTACCGCCGGCATCGCTGGCTTCGGCCCAGTAGAAAGAGACTCGAAAATACGCACAACAGGCTCCGCACGTCATGCACGGGTTAATATCACTCATGGCACACCTGCAAAAGAAGAACGCATCAAATCAACTTGTGAGAGCGATAAATTAGCCAGCCGCCAGAGGAAGAGCAAGAGGGGAAAAAGGGAAAATTTTGTAACCGCGAAATGCCAAAAATTGACATGGAAACAACTTATTGGTTTTGGATGCGCCACAAAAAATTAACCCAGATCAATGAATGTTAAGTTACTGGTTTTAATGTGATCTGTGGCAGATCACTTATTACTCTTTTGTGAGTATATTCTCATCCGCGATTAAAACCACAACGATGGAGCGGATATGAAAAAATTAGCGGTGGCAGCCCTTGTATTAAGCAGTCTCTCTGGCGGCGCGTATGCGCATGAAGCAGGCGAGTTCTTTATTCGTGCCGGTTCGGCTACGGCTCGCCCAACGGAAGGATCGGATAACGTGTTGGGAATGGGCGGTTTTAACGTCAGTAACAACACCCAGTTAGGTTTAACATTCACCTATATGGCGACGGATAACGTGGGTGTCGAGCTTCTGGCGGCAACGCCGTTCCGTCATCGCGTGGGTCTCGGGCCGACCGGTGATATCGCCACGGTTCACCATTTACCGCCAACGCTGATGGCGCAATGGTACTTTGGCGACGCAAACAGCAAGGTGCGTCCTTATATTGGCGCCGGTGTGAACTACACCACCTTCTTTGATGAGAAGTTTAACGATACCGGTAAAGCGGCCGGTCTGACGGACCTCAGCCTGAAAGATTCGTGGGGGATGGCAGGGCAGGTCGGTCTGGATTATTTGATTAACCGCGACTGGCTAATCAACGCCTCGGTCTGGTACATGGATATTGATACGGACGTACGCTTCAAGGCGGGCGGGCAACAGCAAAGCATCAATACTCGTCTGGATCCGTGGGTATTTATGTTCTCTGCGGGCTATCGTTTCTAATTCCCCAGCTAAACTGGCCACGCGGTGGCCAGTTTGCATTGCACTCTTCAGAACGACGGATAAACCGGTCGTTCGTCCAGCTTAAGGCAGTGCCGCAGGCGCGTTTCCCCATCATATAAATAGCTGAATGCGTCGCTGGATACGGAATGGAACAGAATATCACCGTTGGCAAACGGGATAATTTCGGTGTCCCCCGCGCGCTTGTGTCCCGCGCCGGTTTCAAAATGATCTCGCCAGCGTTCCTGCGTATGGTCGTATACGTGCAGAATAACCTCAACAAGTCCTCTTTCAGGACAGTTAAGCCGCAGGAAGGTTGAAGAGAAATTCAGGGGCAGCGCGTGAAAGGGAATCAGTAAGGCGAAAAACAGTAAAGCTCGTAAATACATCAAACCGCAAAAACCTCATTCAAAAGAGAAATGAGATTTTACTTAAGTCAGGCCTGAGCGCTTTGCCCTGGATCAAGACGTCTTATAATTCAATACGATAAAGGCCCCTGACGAGGCCTTAACGATCATTTTTGAATCAAATAGCGAATGGTTGGCCCGTCCTGCTGGATATCCAGCACCGTATAACCGTGGTTTTTCGCATCCAGCGGAATGTTGTTGATGGACTGCGGGCAGTCGCTCACCACTTCCAGAATTTCCCCTTTTTTGAGCTGTGGAAGCGCTTCAAGGGTAGCCACTGCCGGATAAGGGCAAGGCTCACCGACCATATCGAGGCGATAGTCAGGTACGATCTCTTTCATGCAGCGTTCTCCTGCGTTTCAGTTTTGAGGTTTGCGCGACGGAAGAAACGTTTCTCCTGCGCGACAACCAGTAAAAAAGCAACCAGCAGCAGGGCATAGGTGACCAGCAGGCCGCCGAGGGGACCGAAGGTGCTTAGCAGATTGACCTTATCCCAGCTCGTGGCCAGCACCGGAGAAACATCATCCCAGAAGTAGGCCAGGATCGTCGAGCCGATAACATTTCCCAGCCCTACCCACCAGTAATGCACCTGACCTTCAACGGCACGGTACATCCAGCCGGTTTCACACCCACCGGCCAGCACAATCCCGAAGCCAAACAGCAGGCCGCCAATCACCGCATTTGGACCGGCCCACATGATTTTCGGTTCGACGCCCAGCTGGACATAGCTGAAGATGCCGATGGCGCTGACCGCCATCCCGGCGATAATCGCCTTCGCCATCATCGTCCGGCCGGTGATCCACATATCGCGAAACGCGGAGGTAAAGCAGATCTGCGCGCGCTCAATGAGCAGACCAAACCCCACGCCGAACAGCATCGCAAGGCCGAGTTTAGGCTGGTTCAGAGCCGTGCACAGCGCCCATGCCACCATGGCGAAAAAGACCAGCATCCCGAGACGGAAACGGCGGCGTGCCTGAGAGGGCTTCTGGGTTAACGGAGACGCTGCGCTGACCTTAGTCATTTTCACCGGAATGCGGAACAGCGGCAGCAGGGTGAATTTCGCGCCAAAGTAAGAGCCAATGGCCGTAGCGACGGCAAAGAACCAGGCGTGAAGCGAAAACTGCGGGATCCCGGTAAAGAAGGCAGCCAGGTTACACCCCATCGCCAGACGGGCACCAAAACCGGCAATGATACCGCCAACCACCGCCTGCACAATGCGAATACGGCTTTTGGGCATACGCAGCTTAACGTTGTTTGCCCAAAGCGCCGCCGCGAAACAGCCGCCGAACATACCGATGATCATCATCCCGTCGATGCGGGTGAGCGGCGTGCCGTCCAGATGAATAAGTTTAAAGTAACCCCACTCTTCGGCATGAACGCCGGCGAGCTGCAGTAACTGACCACCCCAGCGGGTAAACTCGCCGGTCACGGCCCAGAAGGTGCCGGTGATGCCGAAATAATAGGTAGAAAGAATGCCTGCCGCGATAACGGCCGGGACGGGGGACCAGAACTTAACCAGGTAAGTCTGCTTGAAGGATTGCCATGACATGAATAAGCCTCTGAACTCAGAAGGTGTATGTTGAATTAAAGGACTGGAATATATAATTTTTTTCTTTCTAAAACACTTTTCTAATACTTTCCTCCTGAATATTTCTCTTTTTTATGACCTTAATCAGTAAATAGCGCTTTTCACCGGATCCTGGAATGAAGATAGCAAGCGCCATCCATTGCTTACCACGATCATTCGATGACTATGTTAATTGTGGAATATGTTGAGTTTATCCCACTGATGAAATGCACTCTTTTACAATCAGCAGGGATGGTAGGTGGTTTTTAATTATAATCATAAACATCTATACAGTGCATAATTATTAATATATTACATCATGTGTAGAAGAATTGGAAAAGAAATGATGTTGCATGGAGATAGAATTCCCGGCGCGAAAGCGCCGGAAATGATTACCTGCTATAAACTTTTTTGATAAGACTGCTAAAACTCATTCGTTTTAAAAACGGCCGTTCAATAAAGTGATAAGTGGCTGAGGAGATGAGACATATTGCCAAGTAACATAGAACCAAAGTCACAAAAGTACGTACATTTAACTCAAATTTATTATTTGCTTGGAAATGAAGTATTACAGGGAATAAGATCAATCCTTGTGTTAGATACAGGCTATAACTTATTGCGCCAAGGCGAATGGCTGCCTTGGTGATTAAGAATCCAAATAGATTCGCACCTGAAACTACAGAGAAGAATATAATGAAGAGAAAAAATTTCTCAGGTGAGCCGTAAAGAGTAGGTTGCGCTAACATTGTTATAATTATCATGAGTGCCAATAAGACGTTAGCTGTTTTTTTTGTTATGATTACTCTATCCTTAATTTCACTACATAACATTCCACCGAAGAAATACGACCATAAATATGCATCGTTAGTAAAGCCAGGAAGAAAGTATAACGAGAAAGCAAAAAGAGAAATAGTTAATTCGAATGACCATTTTTTGAAAATAAATAACAGCGGGAGAGTAAAGTAGAAAATCCACTCCAAACGCAGGGTCCACGTCACCCCAGCCAGGGCCATAAAAGAATATTGGAATGATGTAACAGGTGGTTTGTAATTCCAGAGCCCTACATCAAACCAGGAAAGCGCGTTTGTTACTACGCTTATAGAAAATTCGTTACGTTCCGTTAAAAAGAAAAGTAAACCTAGCGCAGCTAAAGTGCAAAATATTGATAAAGGTGCAATTCGGTAAAGCCGTTTTTTATATAGATCAACCCAGTTAACTTCATTTGCTTTTCTGATTTTACCCCAAAACAAAAAAGCTGTAATCATAAAGAATAGAGCCACACCATATTTTCCCATGTAAAGCAATAAGTCCGATGTGGGAGCCCAGTTGCCTTTGGTTATATACGTATAAGCACAGTCCATATGATGGAATATCACAAATGAGGCAAGAACATACCTAATTCCATCTATACTGTTTGATCTTGCTGGATCAGTATCTTCATCTATGAATTTGAATACTGGCAGGCTAAAGATCGCTATTGCCAACGTTAAGCATATTAGAACTAGGGGAATCGAAAAATATAGATCCATCATCAAACCTTACAAATATTAATATATAATGGAATGTAGGGCACTACCTAACCCGTCAGTCATTCTATCACTGCTTAAAACAATCGTCGAGATAACATATTTTATTGATCTTAAATTAAATTGGTGAGCATTTAATCTTTCGGCTTTTAAAATTCCCAAAAGTGCACCTAAAACTATGTCAAATACATTTATCAGTGGATATTGCATACCAGGCTACTAACTCGTCACCTCCTTTTAAGTCTACTTCCCGATGCAACCATTTACGAGGAATGTCAGGTGACGTTACAAGCGGTCTTAAGACGTCAAATTGACCAAACCTCATCAGTCGCAAATCCTATAATTTTCAATTCGTACCCTCTCTTCCAAAGCGCTTGCGGCTTCAGAAGGTAATGACAGTGCCTGTAGAGGATTTTTAAGACACTAGCCATCCCCTGGATATCAATGTTTTTCTAATGAATTCAATAAGGTTAAAGAGATCATAAAGCCAGTTACAACGTGACGATAAATATAGTCAAAAAAGACTGAGTACTTAGTGAAAAGTACAATTAATAATTAGCGTACTAATGGTTGCAATTGATATTAAAGCGGTAAAGAGAGAGAAAATGTAATAAAAGAAGATAACCGTCTGGCAGGGCTGCCAGACGGTGAGGAGGTTAGGCTTTACGCGTTGCCGCCTTCATGGCGGTCACAAACGTTTTCAGCTCGGCCAGCATCTGCTCGGGCTTGTCTACGTTCTTTTCGATGATCTTCACAATCGCAGAGCCGGAGATGGCACCCGCCGCCTTCGCGTCAATCGCCGCGGTGACCTGTTCCGGAGAGGAGATCCCGAAGCCCTGCAGCGGCGGTGCGGCATGGTACTCAGCCAGCTTTTCCACCAGATGATGCAGCGGCAGGGCGGCTTTATTCTCGGCACCGGTCACGCCTGCGCGGGAGAGCAGGTAGGTATACCCGCGCCCGTAAGAGGCTATCTGGCGCAGCAGCGCGTCATCCGCGTTTGGCGGGCAGATGAAAATCGGGGCGACGTTGTGGCGCATCGCGGCCTGGCGGAACGGTGCGGACTCTTCAACTGGTACGTCAGCCACCAGGACCGAGTCAACGCCGACGCGCGCACACTCGGCGTAAAATTCATCAATACCGCGGTTAAACACCAGGTTGGCGTACATCAGCAGGCCAATCGGAATGGTCGGGTGCTTCTGGCGAATCGCCGCCAGCATCTCGAAGCACTGGGTCGGCGTCACGCCTGCAGCAAACGCGCGCAGGGTCGCGTTCTGGATGGTCGGGCCATCCGCCAGCGGGTCAGAGAATGGAATGCCCAGCTCCAGCGCGTCGGCACCGGCCTCAATCAGGGCGTCGACGATCTTCAGCGACTGTTCCGGGCCCGGGTCGCCCAGCGTAACGAAGGGAACGAAGGCGCCTTCCTGGCGGGATTTCAGTTCGGCAAATACGTTATCGTAGCGTTCCATCAGATTTCCCCTCGTGCTTTCAGAATATCGTGAACGGTGAAGATATCTTTGTCACCGCGACCGGAAAGGTTTACCACCAGCAGCTGTTCTTTTTCCGGGTTCTCTTTCATCATTTTCAGGGCGTGCGCCAGCGCGTGAGAAGACTCCAGCGCCGGGATAATCCCTTCGCTGCGGCACAGCGTTTTGAAGGCTTCCAGCGCTTCGTCATCGGTAATGGAGACATAGTCCGCACGACCGGTGCTGTTCAGATAGGCGTGCTGCGGCCCGACGGATGGGAAGTCGAGGCCGGCAGAGATAGAGTAAGACTCTTCAATCTGGCCTTCATCGGTCTGCATCATCGGGGATTTCATGCCGAAGTAGATCCCCACGCGGCCATGCTTCAGCGGCGCGCCGTGTTCACCCGATTCAATGCCGTGACCCGCAGGCTCGACGCCAATCAGACCCACGCTGGTGTCGTCGATAAAGTCTGCGAACATACCGATGGCGTTAGATCCGCCGCCGACGCAGGCGATGACCGCATCCGGCAGGCGACCCTCTTTTTCAAGGATCTGCGCTTTGGTCTCTTCCCCGATCATGCGCTGGAATTCACGCACGATGGTCGGGAACGGGTGCGGACCCGCCGCGGTGCCGAGCATGTAGTGCGCGGTTTCGTAGCTGCCGGACCAGTCGCGCAGCGCTTCGTTGCAGGCATCTTTCAGCGTCGCGGAGCCGCTGTGCACCGGGATCACTTCTGCCCCCATCAGGCGCATGCGGAAAACGTTTGGAGACTGGCGCTCAACGTCTTTCGCGCCCATGTAAATGCGGCACTTCAGGCCGAGCAGGGCGCTGGCAAGCGCCGAGGCCACGCCGTGCTGGCCCGCGCCGGTTTCGGCAATGATTTCGGTTTTACCCATACGCTTCGCGAGCAGCGCCTGACCAAGAACCTGGTTGGTTTTATGGGCACCACCGTGCAGCAGATCTTCACGCTTGAGGTACAGCGTGGTTTTGGTGCCTTCCGTCAGGTTGCGGCATTTGGTCAGCGCCGTTGGGCGGCCCGCATAATTTTTCAGCAGGTCGGTAAACTCCGCCTGAAACGCCGGATCCTTCTGCGCGCTGACGAAGGCCTCTTCCAGCTGGCGCAGGGCGGGCATCAGGATTTGCGGAACGTACATCCCGCCGAATTCACCAAAATACGGGTTAAGTAATGTCGTCATCTTCTCTTCCTTAATATGCACGCAGAGTTTTAAAAACCGAGGCCAGTTTGCTGGCATCTTTTATGCCCGGCTGGGACTCTACGCCTGAATTGAAATCGAGGCCCGCGCAGCCGGCTTTTGCCGCTTCTACGCAGTTATCCGGGCTTAATCCGCCCGCCAGCAGGACGTTGTCCAGCTTTTCGCCGTTCAGCAGCGACCAGTCAAAACGCTGGCCGGTACCGCCCTGGCCGTTATCGAGGACGTATTTATCCACGTGGTTAAGGTTACGCGGGGGCAACGTATCGCCAACGCTTTGCGCTTTCCAGATTTGCACCTGCGGGGCCAGCGCGGCGCGCAGGGTATCGATATAGATCTGGTCTTCACTGCCGTGGAGCTGCACCGCGCTCAGGGATAACGCGTCGGCTTTGGCCGCAACGTCTGCAATATCTGCGTTGCGGAATACGCCCACGTAGCTCAGCGGAGCCGCTGAGATGACCTGACGCGCCTGCGCTTCGCTGACCGCGCGAGGTGAGGAATCTACAAAGATCAGCCCGCCATAAATCGCCCCGGCCTCATACGCGGCCTGGGCATCCTGTTCACGGGTTAGGCCGCAGACTTTGTTTTCCCCCAGCAGCACGCGACGCACCGCGGCGTTGAGATCGTCCTGCTCCATCATGGCGGAGCCAATCAGAAAACCGTTGGCGAAGTGGCTCAGCTCGCGTACCTGGGCGTAGCTGTTAATGCCGGATTCGCTGATCACCGTGACGCCAGGCCCCAGACGCGGCGCAAGCTGGCGCGTGCGGTTCAGGTCAATCGACAGATCGCGCAGATCGCGGTTATTAATGCCAACCACTTTGGCTTCAAGCGCAATCGCGCGCTCAAGTTCTTCTTCGTTGCTTACTTCGGTCAGCACGCCCATATTCAGGCTGTGCGCCACGGCAGCGAGCTGGCGATACTGCTCGTCGTCGAGCACCGAGAGCATCAGCAGGCAGGCGTCGGCCTGGTAAAAACGCGCCAGCCAGATCTGATATGGGTCGATAATAAAGTCTTTGCACAGGATCGGCTGCGGCGCGATGCCGCTGACGATCGGCAGAAAATCGAAGCTGCCCTGGAAATATTTCTCATCCGTCAGCACGGAGATGGCTGACGCATGATGCTTATAAATACCGGCAATGCGCGCCGGGTCGAAATCGTCACGGATAACGCCTTTTGACGGAGAGGCCTTTTTGCACTCGAGAATAAACGCGGTGCGCGCACCCTGCAGGGCGTCATAGAAGCGACGGCTGCTCGGGACGACGTCGTTCTGAAAACTTGCAAGCGGCTGCTGCTGCTTGCGGGCTTCCACCCAGATGGCCTTATCGGCAACGATTTTCGCTAAAACGGTCTGCATTCTTTACCCTCTTGCCGCAAGTGCGGTAACGCGGTCGTAAGCTGCACCGGAGCGCAGTACATCCAGAACTTTTTGAACGTTGGCCTTCAGGTCTTCCTCGCCGTGCAAACGCATCAGCATGGCGACGTTGGCAGCCACGGCGGCCTCATGGGCGACCTCTCCCTTACCTTGTAATAAGCGCGTCAGAATGTCACGGTTTTCTTCCGGCGTACCGCCAGCCAGCGCCTCCTGGTGATACGGCGCGAGGCCGAAGTCGGCAGCGTCAAGCTGATAGCTCAGGATCTCACCGTCGCGCAGTTCGGCTACCAGCGTCGGCGCATGCAGTGACACTTCGTCCATTCCGCCGCTGTGCACTACGGCGGCACGCTGGTAACCCAGCACGCGCAGCGTCTCGGCAATCGGCAGGACCAGCTCAGGGCTGTAAACGCCAATCAATGCGAGCGGCGGATGCGCCGGGTTGATCAGCGGGCCGAGCACGTTAAACAGCGTGCGGGTTTTAAGCTGCTGACGAACCGGCATCGCGTGGCGGAAACCGGTGTGATACTTCGGCGCAAACAGGAAGCAGACGCCCAGGTCATCCAGCGCTTCGCGGGAGCGTTCGGCGTTCATATCGAGATTAATGCCGAACGCGGCGAGCAAATCGGACGAGCCTGACCGGCTGGACACGCTGCGGTTGCCGTGCTTCGCGACCTTCAGCCCGCACGCCGCCGCCACGAAGGCGCTGGCGGTTGAAATATTGATACTGTTGCTGCCGTCGCCGCCGGTGCCGACGATATCCGCAAACGGATAGTCCGGGCGCGGGAACGGGGCGGCATTTTCCAGCAGGGCCGTGGCGGCACCGGCGATCTCCTGCGGGCTTTCGCCGCGCACCTTCATGCTCACCAGCGCGGCCGCCAGCTGTTCCGGCTTCAGCTCGCCGCGCACCACGGCGGAGAAGAGCTGGTGGCTCTCCTGCTGGCTCAGGGTTTGCGCCTGATACAGTTTTTCCAGAATAGGCTGCAGGGTGTTGGTCTGCTCCAGCTTCTGTAGCGCCCAGTCGAGGGTCTGCTCCAGCAGGCGGGCGCCGTGGGAGGTCAGGATCGATTCCGGGTGGAACTGCATTCCGCAGACGCGATCCGCATCGTGACGCACCGCCATCACCATCCCTTCAAACGAGGCGTTGATGGTCAATCCGGCAGGAATGTTGCTGCCGACCAGCGAATGGTAGCGCGCAACCGGAAGCGGGTTCGGCAGCCCGGCAAACATCGCCTTGCCGTCATGTTCGATGCTGGACGCTTTACCGTGCAGGATCTCGCCCGCCTGACCGACGTAGCCGCCGTAGGCTTCCACGATCGCCTGGTGGCCCAGGCAGATGCCGATAATCGGCAGCTTGCCGCGCATGCGCGTCAGGAGCTCCGGCATACAGCCCGCTTCACTCGGCGCCCCCGGCCCCGGGGAGAGCATCAGCACCGGGTTTTGCATGGTTGCCAGACGATCAATCAGGGTCTGCGCCGGAACGTGGTTGCGGTAGATAACGACGTTATGGCCATTCGCACGCAGCTGATCTGCCAGGTTGTAGGTAAAGGAGTCGATATTATCGAGCAGCAGAATGTCAGCCATCAGAAAATCTCCTGTGCATGGTGTGCGGTTGCAATGGCGCGAAGGACCGCACGGGCTTTGCTGCGCGTTTCGTCAGCTTCAGACTGCGGAACAGAATCAAGAACAATTCCGGCGCCAGCCTGGACGGTAGCAATCCCGTCCTCAACATAGGCGGAGCGGATGACGATGCAGGTATCGAGATCGCCGTGGGCGGTGAAGTAACCCACCGCGCCGCCGTAGCTGCCGCGACGACGTCCTTCCGCTTCGGCAATCAGCTGCATGGCGCGCACTTTCGGCGCGCCGCTCAGGGTGCCCATGTTCATGCAGGCACGGTAGGCGTGCAGCACGTCGAGATCGTGGCGTAGTTCACCCACCACGCGGGAAACCAGGTGCATCACGAACGAATAGCGGTCAACTTTGGTCAGGTCCGCCACGTAGCGGCTGCCCGGGGTGCAAATACGCGCCAGGTCGTTACGCGCCAGGTCAACCAGCATCAGGTGCTCAGAGAGCTCTTTGTGATCGGTACGCATTTCCAGTTCGATACGGCTGTCGAGATCCCGATCCAGCGAGCCGTCTGCGCGACGTCCGCGTGGACGGGTTCCGGCGATCGGGTAGATCTCAATCTGACGGCTGGTGGCGTCGTACTTCAGCGAGCTTTCCGGCGAGGCGCCAAACAGCGTGAATTCGTTGTCCTGCATAAAGAACATATACGGGCTTGGGTTACTCTTTTTCAGCACGTCGTAGGCTGCGAGCGGCGACGGGCAGGGCAGCGAGAAGCGACGGGACGGCACGACCTGGAAAATTTCCCCGGCGCGAATCGCTTTTTGCATCTGGCGAACCACGGCGCCGTACTGGTCGTCAGTCTGGTTAACGTCGCAGGTCATTTTCTCCACGCGCTGCACCGGCAGCGCGGGCGGTGCTTCCGTCATCTGCTGCTGAAGCTGCGCGATGCGGTGCTCAAGGCGATTTTTCTCAGCCGTCGAAGGGGTGAACAGGCTCGCCTGGATGCGGGTGTATTGCTTCTGGTGGTCGATCACCAGCAGGGTTTCGGCCAGATAGAAACAGTAGTCCGGGCAGCGATTGCCCTGCTCGGTTTCCGGTAAATCTTCAAATCCGGCGACCAGGTCGTAAGCAAACAGCCCGCCAAAGAACATCGCTTCACGCTCGTCTTCCGGCACGGTGACCAGGTTCTGCAGCAGACGGAAGGCATCGAACACGGACAGCGAGCAGAGGCGGGCGTCTTCGTCCAGCAGCTGGCTCACGGGCGGGAAGCGCAGAATGCGCATTTCCGGATGAGGTTCGTTTTCAATGCCTGAAGGCAGGGCGGCGTCCAGCAGCGGCAGCAGCGATGCGCCATTGTCTGACAGTGCCTTAATAGTGACAGTGTCACCTAAGGCGGTAATGCGCAGCGCGCTGTCGACCAGCAGCAGGCTCTTCAGATCGTCCTTACTGTCGATGTCCGCAGACTCCAGCAGAAGCGTTGCCGGACGAGCCCCGCACACCTGATGAAACAGCGCTGTCGGGTTGTGGCGATAGGCCGCCTCGCAGGTCAGCAGCTCGAGATGGGGTTTGGCTGTTTGCATGTTGTTGTTCTCATTTATTCTGTTCAAAAAAAAGCCCGCTGGGTAGCGGGCGGGTATCTGTTTGCATTTCGCAGACGCGTGACACTGCCCGAAGATCAGGAAGTACGCCACCAGCCGTGCAGAGTGAAATGTGCTGTCATTTTCAGATACCTTTCTCGTGTGAACTTGCGTACTAGTTAACTAGTTCAATGGCAAGTTGTCAACCCTTGATTTCAGAATTTCGCGTTAAGTCGGTATCATGGTGGTTTCGGATGTCTCCAACCTGTTATGGGAAGTGCTTTGAGCGATACCACCTACGCCATTATTTATGATTTACACAGCCATACTCAGGCCTCTGATGGCCTGCTGACACCCGAAGCCCTGGTTCATCGTGCCGTTGAAATGCGCGTCGGCACGCTGGCGATAACCGATCATGATACGACCGATGCCATTCCGGCGGCCCGCGCTGAGATTGCCCGCAGCGGGCTGGCGCTGGATCTGGTCTCCGGCGTCGAGATCTCGACCGTCTGGGAAAACCATGAGATTCATATCGTTGGCCTGAACATCGATATAGACCATCCGGCACTTACGGCATTTTTGCAAGAACAAAAAACGCGCCGCAACCAGCGTGCAGAGATGATCGGCGAGCGTCTCGAAAAGGCGCATATTCCGGGCGCGCTGGAAGGCGCGCAAAAGCTGGCGAACGGCGGGGCGGTCACGCGCGGTCATTTCGCCCGTTTTCTGGTCGAAGCGGGCAAAGCGACGACCATGGCGGATGTTTTTAAAAAGTATCTGGCGCGCGGGAAAACCGGATACGTTCCGCCACAGTGGTGTACAATAAAACAAGCTATTGATGTGATTCATCATTCTGGCGGTAAGGCCGTACTGGCCCATCCGGGGCGGTATAATCTTTCTGCTAAATGGCTGAAAAGACTGCTGGCACACTTTGCCGAATGCGGCGGTGAGGCGATGGAAGTCGCCCAGTGTCAGCAGGCGCCCAACGAGCGCGCGCAGCTCGCGACCTACGCCCGCCAGTTCGGCCTGCTTGGGTCACAGGGGTCTGATTTCCATCAGCCCTGCGCGTGGATCGAACTGGGGCGCAAGCTCTGGCTGCCCGCTGGCGTTGAGCCGGTCTGGCAGCTTTGGGAACAGCCGCAGCAAATTGAAGAGAGGGAAGTATGAGTCAGTTTTTCTATATCCATCCGGATAACCCGCAGCCGCGTCTGATTAACCAGGCCGTGGAGATCGTCCGCAAAGGCGGCGTGATTGTTTACCCGACCGATTCAGGCTACGCGCTCGGCTGCAAAATTGAAGATAAAGGGGCGATGGAACGCATCTGCCGTATTCGCCAGCTGCCGGACGGCCATAACTTTACCCTGATGTGCCGCGATCTCTCCGAGCTGTCGACCTATGCGTATGTGGATAACGTGGCGTTTCGCCTGATTAAGAACAACACGCCGGGCAACTACACCTTCATCCTGAAGGGGACGAAAGAGGTGCCGCGCCGCCTGCTGCAGGAAAAACGTAAAACCATCGGGATGCGCGTGCCGTCGAACCCGATTGCGCAGGCGCTGCTGGAAACCCTCGGCGAACCGATGCTCTCTACCTCGCTGATGCTGCCGGGAAGTGAATTTACCGAGTCCGATCCGGAAGAGATCAAAGATCGTCTCGAGAAGGTGGTCGAGCTGATTATTCACGGCGGCTATCTCGGCCAGCAGCCGACCACCGTGGTCGACTTAACCGAAGATGCACCGGAAGTGATTCGTGAAGGCGTGGGCGATGTAAAGCCTTTCTTGTAACGGTATAAGCAGATATACTACGCGGCCATCAAAGCAGGGCTCAGCCCTCTTTTGACCTGATTCGACGCCTGTGAAGGCGACACCTGAGGAAGCTCAATGAGCGAGAAGTTACAGAAAGTGCTGGCGCGTGCCGGCCACGGCTCACGCCGTGAAATCGAAGCCATTATTGAAGCGGGCCGCGTGAGTGTGGACGGTAAAATCGCCACGCTGGGTGACCGCGTTGAAATTGTACCGGGGCTGAAGATCCGCATCGACGGTCATCTTATCTCCGTGAAAGAGTCTGCCGAACAAATCTGCCGCGTGCTGGCTTACTACAAGCCGGAAGGCGAGCTGTGTACCCGCAACGACCCGGAAGGTCGTCCGACGGTGTTTGACCGTCTGCCTAAGCTGCGCGGTGCGCGCTGGATTGCCGTTGGTCGTCTGGACGTGAACACCTGCGGTCTGCTGCTGTTTACCACCGATGGTGAACTGGCCAACCGTCTGATGCACCCAAGCCGTGAAGTGGAACGTGAATACGCCGTGCGTGTGTTCGGCCAGGTTGACGAGAATAAACTGCGCGATCTGTCGCGTGGCGTTCAGCTGGAAGACGGTCCTGCGGCGTTCAAAACCATCAAATTTACTGGTGGGGAAGGCATTAACCAGTGGTACAACGTAACCCTGACCGAAGGCCGTAACCGCGAGGTGCGTCGTCTCTGGGAAGCGGTAGGCGTCCAGGTGAGCCGCCTGATCCGTGTCCGTTACGGCGACATCCTGCTGCCGAAAGGTCTGCCACGCGGGGGGTATACTGAACTGGATCTGACCCAAACCAACTACCTGCGCGAGCTGGTCGGCCTGACGCCGGAAACCACCTCTAAAGTGGCGGTAGAAAAAGACCGTCGTCGCATGAAGGCGAACCAGATTCGTCGTGCGGTGAAGCGTCACAGCCAGGTGAACAGCAGCCGCCGCTCCGGCAGCCGTAATAACAACGGTTAATCTAAAAGCCCGGTGAGGACACCGGGCTTTTTTTTAGTAATCAATTCCGATTTGCGCTTTGATGCCAGCATCAAACGCATGTTTTACCGGTCGCAGTTCGCTGACGGTATCGGCCAGCTCCAGAATATCCCGATGACACCCGCGCCCCGTAATAATCACCGTCTGGTGGGCTGGACGATTTTTCAGTGCATCCAGCACGGCGTCGAGCGGCAGGTAGTCGTAGGCGACCATATAGGTGATCTCATCCAGCAGAACCATATTCAGTGAGGGATCGGCCAGCATTCTTTTCGCGTGCTCCCAGACGGCGAGACAGGCTGCGGTGTCGGTTTCGCGGTTCTGGGTGTCCCACGTAAAGCCGGTCGCCATCACCTGAAACTCGACGCCATGAGGCTCAAGCAAATTCCGCTCGCCGTTGGGCCATTCACCCTTAATAAACTGGATAACGCCGACCTTCTGCCCGTGGCCGACCGCGCGGGTGGCAGTACCAAACGCGGCGGTGGTTTTCCCTTTGCCGTTGCCGGTAAAGACGATGACGATCCCACGCTCTTCCTGGGCTGCCGCGACGCGTGCATCAACCTGTTCCTTCAGGCGCTGCTGGCGCTGCTGATGACGTTCTTCACTCATTGGGAAATTCCCGGCTTACGGCCCGGCTGGGCATCAAAGGTCATCCCGGTTTTGCGGCGGCTGTCGTCGCCCATCAGCCAGAGATAGAGCGGCATAATGTCTGCCGGCGTTTTCAGCTTCTGCGGATCTTCCGTCGGGAAGGCGCTGGCGCGCATCCTGGTGCGCGTACCGCCCGGGTTAATGCAGTTTACGCGCAGATGGCGGCTCTGGTACTCCTCCGCCAGCACCTGCATCATGCCTTCGGTCGCGAATTTTGATACGGCATAGGCTCCCCAGTTTGCGCGTCCTTCACGGCCAACGCTGGATGAAGTAAAGACCAGCGACCCTGACTCGGATTTCAGTAATAAAGGAAGCAGTGCTTGGGTAAGAAAGAAGGTGCCGTTAACGTTAACCTGCATGACCTGCTGCCAGATATCAGGATCCTGTTCATCCATCGGACGCACTTCGCCCAACAGACCGGCGTTGTGCAGCACGCCGTCGAGTCTTGGGTAGTGGGCGCTGATGCGCTGGGCTAATTCCTGACACACGGCGGGCGTGCAGGTCAGTAAATCGAGCGTATACCACGGTGCCGGCTTGCCGGATACCGTCTCAATCTCGTGAGCGACGTTTTTCAGTTTTTCTTCGTTGCGCCCGACCAGAATAACGGTTGCGCCATAGTCGGCGTAGGTCAGGGCCGCCTCGCGGCCAATCCCGTCGCTAGCACCGGTGACGAGAATAATCCGGTTTTGCAGCAGATTTTTTTGCGGTTGATAATGCACGGTGACTCCTCAGGCGACCGATGACGCAATGGTGCCTTTGTGATGACTTTTCGGCTTTATGCCCGAAATAGCCTAATAATTCAATCAGTCTACAGGACGCATTGCCGTAAAATTAACAATTTGCAAATATTTAAACGTCAGGTCGGGGATTCCTGAAGGCGGCTCGCAGAGGTAATGTCACGAGCGAGACGCATGGGCAGCGCTGTTGTACACTGCCGTGAAAGATTCGTGGTTAAATCAAGGTGGAACGCGTGGAATTACTTTCTCAATATGGGTTGTTTTTGGCCAAAATCGCGACGGTGGTGATCGCCATTGCGGTGGTTGCCGTTTTGATTGTCAACCTGACGCAGCGCAAGCGTCAGCGTGGGGAGTTACGCATCACCCGCCTGAGCGAGCAGTATAAAGAGATGCAGGAAGAGATGTCTCTGGCGCTGCTTGATAGTCATCAACAGAAACTCTGGCTGAAAGCGCAGAAGAAAAAGCATAAGCAGGAAGCCAAAGCGGCAAAGGCAAAAGCAAAGCTTAATGCGCCGCAGGATAAGGCCGCGCCACGCGTCTATGTGCTCGATTTTAAGGGCAGTATGGACGCGCATGAAGTTGCTTCTCTGCGGGAGGAGGTGACAGCCGTTCTGGCCGTGGCAACGCCGCAGGATCAGGTTGTCGTGCGTCTTGAAAGCCCGGGAGGGGTGGTTCACGGTTACGGGCTGGCCGCCTCACAGCTGCAGCGTCTGCGTGAAAAACAGATCCCGCTCACCGTGGCCGTGGATAAAGTGGCGGCCAGCGGTGGCTACATGATGGCCTGCGTGGCGGACAAAATTGTTGCTGCGCCGTTCTCCATTATTGGTTCGATTGGCGTGGTCGCGCAAATTCCGAACTTTAACCGCTTTCTGAAAAACAAAGAGATTGATATCGAACTTCACACGGCGGGTCAGTACAAACGGACCCTGACGCTGCTGGGGGAAAACACGGAAGAAGGGCGCCAGAAATTCCGTGAAGACCTCAACGAAACGCATCACCTCTTTAAAGATTTTGTGCACCGTATGCGCCCGACGCTCGATATTGAACAGGTCGCAACGGGTGAGCACTGGTACGGCGTTCAGGCACAGGAGAAAGGGCTGGTGGATGAGGTCGGAACCAGTGACGATCTGCTGCTCAACCTGATGGAAGGTCGTGAACTGGTGGGCGTGCGCTTTACCCAGCGCAAGCGCCTGCTTGACCGCTTTACCAACAGCGCGGCGGAAAGCGCGGACCGCCTGCTGCTGCGCTGGCTCCAGCGCGGACAAAAACCGCTGCTCTAAACAAAAACGCGAGGCACATGCCTCGCGTTTTGCA
This sequence comes from Enterobacter sp. 01-M-03-SI-ECC, assembly GCF_047530215.1. Classification (NCBI taxonomy): domain Bacteria; kingdom Pseudomonadati; phylum Pseudomonadota; class Gammaproteobacteria; order Enterobacterales; family Enterobacteriaceae; genus Enterobacter; species Enterobacter sp. 01-M-03-SI-ECC. Next base: position 227,777 of record NZ_JBLKDA010000003.1, on the reverse strand, counting down.
TTAATCGACCAGGTGATATTTCTCGGAAAGCGTATGGGCCAGGTATTTAAACATATTAAACACGGCGGTGCTTTTCGGGGTCGGTAACCCCTGTTCGTCAAGGAAGTATTCGCCGCTGAAAACCAGCACGCCATTACGCTGCTCTACGCCGGTGGCTTCGATGCCTGCCAGGGTATCTTCATGGTCACGGATAAGCTTGTTTGCTTCGATAAGCAGAGAGGCTCGGTCAATAGGTTGGGTCGTATTCTGCATAATCCACTCCTTAAACAGTGACAATAGTCTACGCCGAGGGCGCTTTGGGGGCAAATTTTCCCTGTAATGTGAGGGGGTAAGGGACAGGGGCCTGGCTGGCGGGATTTGCTTTTGCATGCTAATAAAGTTGCGTAACGGATTTTATCAGGTAGAGTGTGCGCTTTCGTCATTCTGGCAACAGAATTGCTTGACATTCAACCGGGAATTCGTCACGAATTACACGAGATGTGAGAAAAATACCCGAAAACTCAATCACCTGGGTGTCTTTTCTTTAACGCCCGGTAAGACAAAGGGGTTGATATCTCCTGACACAGTCGCAATATCATTGGCTCGTCGTCAGCGGAAGGGAAATCAACGTGCGGCGTATTCCTGGAAGAATTAAATTAGGTAAAGGTGAATATGGGTAAAGCTCTCGTCATCGTTGAGTCCCCGGCAAAAGCCAAAACGATCAATAAGTATCTGGGTAATGACTACGTGGTTAAGTCCAGCGTCGGTCATATCCGCGATTTGCCGACCAGTGGCTCAGCCAGCAAAAAGAGCGCAGACTCTACCTCCACCAAAGGGGCTAAAAAGCCTAAAAAGGATGAACGTAGCGCGCTTGTCAACCGCATGGGTGTTAACCCATGGCATAACTGGGATGCACAATATGAAGTGCTGCCCGGGAAAGAAAAAGTCGTTAACGAGCTGAAGCAGCTTGCTGAAAAAGCAGACCACATCTATCTCGCAACCGACCTTGACCGCGAAGGGGAAGCCATTGCCTGGCACCTGCGGGAAGTGATCGGGGGTGATGACAAACGCTACAGCCGCGTAGTGTTTAACGAAATTACGAAGAATGCGATTCGTCAGGCGTTTGAGAAGCCGGGCGAGCTGAATATTGACCGTGTAAACGCCCAGCAGGCACGTCGCTTCATGGACCGCGTTGTGGGCTACATGGTTTCTCCGCTGCTGTGGAAGAAGATTGCTCGTGGCCTGTCCGCCGGTCGTGTGCAATCCGTGGCCGTGCGTCTGGTCGTTGAGCGTGAGCGCGAAATTAAAGCCTTCGTGCCGGAAGAGTTCTGGGAAGTAGACGCCAATGTGACCACGCCGGGCGGTGACGCTCTGCCGCTGCAGGTAAGCCATCACAACGATAAGCCTTTCCGTCCAGAAAACCGCGACCAGACCATGGCCGCCGTAGCGCTGCTGGAAAAAGCGCGCTATCAGGTGCTGGAACGTGAAGACAAACCGACCAGCAGCAAGCCGGGTGCGCCGTTTATCACCTCTACGCTGCAACAGGCTGCAAGCACGCGTCTGGGCTATGGCGTGAAGAAAACCATGATGATGGCCCAGCGCCTGTATGAAGCGGGCTACATCACCTACATGCGTACCGACTCAACCAACCTGAGCCAGGACGCTGTCAGCATGGTGCGCGGCTATATCAGCGACAATTTCGGTAAGAAATACCTGCCGGAGAGCGCTAACCAGTTCGCCAGCAAAGAGAATTCTCAGGAAGCACACGAAGCGATTCGTCCTTCTGATGTCTCTGTGTTAGCGGAATCGCTGAAAGACATGGAAGCCGACGCGCAGAAGCTGTATCAGCTGATCTGGCGTCAGTTTGTGGCGTGCCAGATGACTCCGGCGCAGTACGACTCCACCACGCTGACCGTTGGCGCCGGTGATTTCCGTCTCAAGGCGCGCGGACGTATCCTGCGTTTCGACGGCTGGACGAAAGTGATGCCTGCGCTGCGCAAAGGCGATGAGGACCGAACGCTGCCTGCGGTGAACAAAGGTGACGAACTGTCTCTGGTTGAGCTGATCCCGGCTCAGCACTTTACCAAACCGCCTGCACGCTTTAGTGAAGCGTCCCTGGTCAAAGAGCTGGAGAAACGCGGTATTGGCCGTCCGTCGACCTACGCGTCCATCATCTCGACGATTCAGGACCGTGGTTATGTACGCGTTGAAAACCGTCGTTTCTATGCGGAAAAAATGGGTGAGATCGTCACCGACCGTCTGGAAGCGAACTTCCGCGAGCTGATGAACTACGATTTCACCGCGCAAATGGAAGACAGCCTTGACCAGGTTGCCAGCCATCAGGCGGAATGGAAAAAGGTCCTCGACAGCTTCTTCAGCGACTTTACCGACCAGCTTGAAAAAGCGGAAAAAGATCCCGAAGAAGGCGGGATGCTGCCTAACCAGATGGTTCTGACCAGCATCGACTGCCCAACCTGCGGCCGCAAGATGGGGATCCGCACCGCAACCACGGGCGTGTTCCTTGGCTGCTCCGGTTACGCGCTGTCGCCAAAAGAGCGCTGCAAAACCACCATCAACCTGGTGCCGGAGAACGAAGTTCTCAACGTGCTGGAAGGTGACGATGCGGAAACCAACGCTCTGCGCGCCAAACGCCGCTGCAAAAAATGCGGCACGGCAATGGACAGCTACCTGATCGATCCAAAACGTAAGCTGCACGTCTGCGGTAATAACCCAACGTGCGACGGGTATGAGATCGAAGAGGGCGAGTTCCGCATTAAAGGCTATGACGGCCCGATTGTGGAGTGCGAGAAGTGTGGCTCTGAAATGCACCTGAAAATGGGGCGTTTCGGCAAGTACATGGCGTGCACCAACGACGAGTGTAAAAACACGCGTAAAATTCTGCGTAACGGTGAAGTGGCTCCGCCGAAGGAAGATCCGGTTCCGCTGCCAGAACTGCCGTGCGAGAAATCCGACGCGTACTTCGTGCTGCGTGACGGCGCCGCGGGTGTCTTCCTGGCCGCCAACACCTTCCCGAAATCGCGTGAAACGCGTGCCCCGCTGGTGGAAGAGCTTTATCGCTTCCGCGATCGTCTGCCTGAGAAGCTGCGTTATCTGGCCGATGCGCCACAGCAGGATCCGGAAGGCAACAAAACCGTGGTGCGGTTTAGCCGTAAAACCAAGCAGCAGTATGTTGCGGCCGAGAAAGAGGGTAAAGCGACTGGATGGTCCGCCTTCTTTGTCGATGGCAAATGGGTTGAAGGCAAGAAATAATCTTCCCTTACCGTAACTTACCTGTAAAAGGGCCGGATCTCCGGCCCTTTTTTATTGCCCTGTTATTATTTTTTGTTCCGTACTATACAGTCAGGCTATAAATGATATAGTGGTTATAGTTAACCCGTTTCTTATTATTAAATCGTCTTAAGCGATTGACCGCATGCGCTAAATCGGATGGTCTGGCATGAAATTACAGCAGCTTCGTTATATCGTTGAGGTGGTGAATCATAACCTCAACGTCTCTTCTACCGCCGAGGGCCTGTATACCTCGCAACCGGGCATCAGCAAACAAGTTCGTATGCTGGAGGACGAGTTAGGTATCCAGATATTTGCCCGCAGCGGTAAGCATCTCACCCAGGTGACGCCCGCGGGGCAGGAAATTATCCGCATCGCGCGGGAAGTGCTCTCCAAAGTGGATGCCATTAAGTCTGTGGCGGGGGAACACACGTGGCCGGATAAAGGTTCCCTGTATATTGCCACAACGCATACCCAGGCGCGCTATGCGCTTCCCGGTGTTATCAAAGGCTTTATCGAGCGCTATCCTCGCGTCTCATTGCACATGCACCAGGGCTCGCCAACGCAAATCGCTGAAGCCGTTTCCAAGGGGAATGCAGACTTTGCTATCGCCACCGAAGCGCTTCATCTGTATGACGATCTGGTGATGCTTCCGTGCTATCACTGGAACCGATCGATCGTAGTGACGCCCGATCACCCGTTGGCGGGGAAAGGGTCAGTGACGATTGAAGAGCTCGCCCAATATCCGTTGGTCACATATACGTTTGGTTTTACCGGACGCTCCGAGCTGGACACGGCCTTTAATCGGGCAGGGTTAACGCCGCGTATTGTCTTCACCGCGACGGATGCCGACGTCATTAAGACCTACGTACGGCTTGGCTTGGGCGTGGGCGTCATTGCCAGCATGGCGGTGGATCCGGTGTCAGACCCTGACCTGGTGCGCCTTGATGCGCACGATGTTTTCAGCCACAGCACCACAAAGATTGGATTCCGTCGCAGCACATTCCTGCGTAGCTATATGTATGATTTTATTCAGCGCTTTGCCCCGCATTTAACGCGTGATGTGGTTGATACCGCCGTGGCATTACGCTCAAACGAAGATATTGAAGAGATGTTTAAAGACATCAAACTTCCGGAAAAATAATCACACCCGGTATCTTTCCCTAAGGGAAAGATACCGAAATAACGCCTCAAAGCCAAATTAGAATTATCATCATCTACATGTCCCCTGTCATATAATGTCATTATCCATTTAATCCGTAAGGTTATAATGTCGTGAATTGGCGACAAAAGTAGAAACTAATTTACGCCTTCGCAAATTTTTCTTTTCAATTATTTATTTCTGGTCAAAAGATTGAATATTTCACACCTCCCGGTGCGTAAATTCACTGGCTTTTCGGCTAAAGTTTCTTTAGGATTTATCTCAACAGATGATTAATTGTACCAATTGTTTGGTCCTAAATGATAAGCGATGTCGATTGTATGAGGTTAGCAATGCCTTCAGGAAGTGAAGAACCGCAAAGGGATCCTGCGCTCAAGCGTAAAGCCTGGCTGGCGGTCTTTCTCGTCTCTACCCTGTTTTGGGTAGTGGTTGCTCTCCTGGCCTGGAAATATTGGGGTTAAATATGGCAGTGACGGTACGTACCGCTTCGGTAAAACAGATGTGTCAGCATCGTGACAACGGCCGCAGAGGGCGTAAAGCACCTGCGACTGTTGTACCCGCGTCCTGGAAACTGACGCCGCAGCAGCAAGCGTTTATTGATGTGTTCGCGGAAGACGAACCCAAAAAACAATAATTTAGTTTATTGCGTAATGGTGCAAATAGTCTGAATATCGACTCTGCACTTTTGTACTCTTTAATAAATACACATCAGCAATATAGCACTGAGGACTCACCTCGGAACTTTTTTAAATAATGCCTGGTGTCCCTATGATGAATAACATGACGTCTCACAAATACTGGTCATGGATCGGCGTTTTTACCGTGTCGATTCTGTTCTGGAGCCAGCTCATCTGGCTGGCGCTCCACTAAATTGTAAAACCTCGCTTCGGCGGGGTTTTTTGTTTTCCGATCTGGACCAATCCTAAATTTATCAATTTGGGTTGTTATCAAAACGTTACGACATCTTTGTGTTATCTTTAATTACGGCCCTGATGATTGTCGGGGCATCTCTGTGATTAAGGAGGAGCTTATGTCGTTAACCCTACGCGAAGCCAGTAAGGATACATTACAGGCAGAAAATAAAACCTGGCACTACTACAGCCTGCCGCTGGCTGCCAACACGCTTGGGGACATTTCGCGTTTACCCAAGTCATTGAAAGTTTTACTGGAAAATCTATTGCGCTGGCAAGACGGTGACTCTGTCACCCTTGATGATATCCAGGCGCTGGCAGGGTGGCTTGAGCATGCCCATGCCGACAGAGAAATCGCCTATCGCCCGGCAAGGGTGCTGATGCAGGACTTTACCGGGGTCCCGGCCGTGGTTGATTTAGCCGCGATGCGTGAAGCCGTTAAGCGCCTCGGTGGGGATACGGCAAAAGTTAACCCGCTTTCCCCGGTTGACCTCGTGATTGACCATTCCGTGACCGTTGACCACTTTGGCGATGACGATGCCTTTGGTGAAAACGTGCGTCTCGAGATGGAACGTAACCACGAGCGCTACGTATTTTTGAAGTGGGGGCAGCAGGCGTTCAGCCGGTTTAGCGTGGTCCCGCCGGGAACCGGTATTTGCCACCAGGTTAACCTTGAATATCTCGGTAAAGCCGTCTGGAGCGAACTGCAGGATAAAGAGTGGGTTGCTTATCCCGACACGCTGGTGGGGACGGATTCCCATACCACCATGATCAACGGTCTGGGCGTGCTGGGGTGGGGCGTCGGCGGTATCGAAGCGGAAGCGGCCATGCTCGGCCAGCCGGTATCCATGCTTATCCCTGACGTGGTGGGCTTTAAGCTCACCGGCAAGCTGTCTGAAGGCATTACTGCCACCGATCTGGTGCTGACCGTTACCCAGATGCTGCGCAAGCATGGCGTGGTGGGCAAGTTTGTTGAATTTTACGGTGACGGTCTGGATTCGCTGCCGCTGGCCGACCGCGCCACCATTGCCAATATGGCGCCGGAATACGGTGCGACCTGCGGCTTTTTCCCCATTGACGATGTGACGCTGGAGTACATGCGCCTCAGCGGGCGCAGCGAAGAGCAGGTCGCACTGGTGGAAGCGTATACCAAAGCGCAGGGCATGTGGCGAAACCCAGGCGATGAACCGGTCTTCACCAGCACGCTTGAACTCGATATGGGAAGCGTCGAGGCGAGCCTCGCCGGGCCGAAACGCCCGCAGGATCGGGTTGCGCTAAGCGACGTGCCAAAAGCCTTTGCCGCCAGCAATGCGCTGGAGGTCAACGTGGCGCAGAAAGATCACCGTCCCGTCGACTATGTCCTGAACGGGCAACAATATCAGCTTCCGGATGGCGCGGTGGTTATTGCCGCCATTACCTCCTGCACCAACACCTCGAACCCCAGCGTATTAATGGCGGCCGGTTTGTTGGCGAAAAAGGCGGTAGAGCTTGGGTTAAAACCTCAGCCGTGGGTCAAGGCATCGCTGGCACCGGGCTCCAAAGTGGTATCGGATTATCTGGCCCAGGCCAAACTGACGCCGTACCTTGACGAGCTGGGCTTTAACCTCGTGGGCTACGGCTGTACGACCTGTATCGGTAACTCCGGTCCGCTGCCTGAACCCATTGAAACGGCGATCAAGCAGGGTGACCTGACGGTAGGCGCGGTCCTCTCCGGTAACCGAAACTTTGAAGGGCGTATTCATCCGCTGGTGAAAACCAACTGGCTCGCCTCGCCGCCGCTGGTGGTGGCTTATGCCCTGGCAGGGAACATGAATATCAACCTGGTGACCGATCCGATTGGTCACGACCGTAAGAATGACCCTGTCTACCTGAAAGATATCTGGCCCTCTTCGCGTGAAATCGCGCTGGCCGTTGAAAAGGTCTCAACCGAGATGTTCCGCAAAGAGTATGCAGAGGTCTTTGAAGGCACGCCGGAATGGAAAACCATCAACGTGGTGGGCTCCGACACCTATGACTGGCAGGATGACTCGACCTATATTCGTCTGTCGCCGTTCTTTGATGAGATGCTGGCCGAGCCGGCTCCGCTTAAGGACATCCACGGCGCGCGCATACTGGCGATGCTGGGGGATTCCGTCACAACGGACCACATCTCTCCGGCGGGAAGCATCAAGGCCGATAGCCCGGCAGGCCGCTATCTGCAAAGCCGGGGCGTCGAACGCCGTGATTTTAACTCCTACGGCTCGCGTCGCGGCAACCATGAAGTCATGATGCGCGGCACGTTCGCCAACATCCGCATTCGTAACGAAATGGTGCCGGGCGTGGAAGGGGGCATGACGCGCCATCTGCCGGGGACGGAGGTCGTGTCGATTTATGATGCGGCGGTCAAATATCAGCAGGAAGGCACGCCGCTGGCGGTGATTGCCGGGAAAGAGTACGGTTCAGGCTCCAGCCGTGACTGGGCGGCGAAAGGTCCGCGCCTGCTTGGCGTGCGCGTGGTTATCGCCGAATCATTCGAACGTATTCACCGCTCGAACCTGATTGGTATGGGGATCCTGCCGCTCGAGTTTCCGCAGGGCGTAACGCGTAAAACGCTGGGGCTGACCGGGGAAGAGCAGATTGAGATTAGCGGTCTGCAAAACCTGCAGCCGGGTAAAACGGTGCCGGTGAAGCTAACGCGGGCGGACGGGAAAACCGAGGTGCTGGACTGCCGGTGCCGTATTGATACGGCAACCGAGCTGACCTATTACCAGAACGACGGCATTTTACATTACGTGATTCGTAAGATGCTGGATTGATGAAGCGTGCCCGGCATGCGTGCCGGGCTTTTTAGCATCACTCTTTCAGCAAGTGGCCCATTTTGGCGGCTTTGGTGTCAAGGTAGTGGGCGTTTTTCGGGTTACGGCCGACAATCAGCGGTACGCGCTCGACGATGTTGATCCCCGCTTCGGTCAGGATCTCCACCTTTTTCGGGTTATTGGTCAGCAGGCGAACTTCGTCCACGCCCAGCAGCTTGAACATATCGGCGCATAAGGTGAAGTCACGCTCGTCAGCGGCAAAGCCGAGCTGGTGGTTTGCTTCTACCGTATCGTAGCCCTGATCCTGAAGCGCGTAAGCGCGGATTTTATTCAGCAGACCAATGTTACGGCCTTCCTGACGGTGATAAAGCAGCACGCCGCGACCTTCTTCTGCGATATGAGACAGGGCGGCTTCCAGCTGGAAACCACAGTCACAGCGCAGGCTGAACAGCGCATCGCCGGTAAGACACTCTGAATGGACGCGGGACAGCACCGGCGTCTGCCCTGAAATGTCGCCATACACCAGCGCGACATGATCCTGTCCGGTTGCCAGTTCTTCAAAACCCACCATCAGGAAATCGCCCCATGGGGTTGGCAGTTTGGCTTCTGCCACACGTTTAAGCTGCATGTGATTCTCCAGACCAGGCTGACACGTTTCGTGTCTTTGCCCTGTTTTTGCTTTCTGTATCAATTCATTTTGCCACAAGCTCGGCAGGTTCGCCTAATGGCTACCACGCTATATGAACGTTAAACGCACGATCCGACATCTCCACCCGGCGGCGGAATTTCAGTTATGATTGTGATGCTTAGCGAAAAAGGAGAAGACATGCTTTCAATCGCCAGACGTACGGCAGCAGGCGCGGCCATTTTACTGATTATGCCTCTGGCCGTATGGCTTTCAGGCTGGATGTGGCAGCCCGGGCAGAATGCCCTGTGGCTGAAAACGTTATACTGGATAACGGAAACGGTCACTCAGCCGTGGGGAATTATTACCCACGTACTCCTTTGCGCCTGGTTTCTGTGGTGCCTGCGCTTTCGTCTGCGCGCGGCGCTGATGCTCTTTGCAATCCTCGGCGGCGCTATCCTTATCGGTCAGGGCGTGAAGTCCTGGGTGAAAGATCGCGTTCAGGAACCGCGTCCTTTTGTCGTCTGGCTGGAAAAAACGCATCATGTTCCGGTGGATGAGTTCTACACTTTAAAACGTAAAGATCGCGCAGTGCTGGTGAAAGAACAGCTTGCGGAACAGCAGGATATCCCGAAATTCTTGCGTAAACACTGGCAGAAAGAGACGGGATTCGCATTTCCTTCCGGTCACACCATGTTTGCGGCCAGCTGGGCATTGCTGGGCGTTGGGCTGCTTTGGCCAAGACGAAGGACGATTACTATTGCGATTTTACTGGTCTGGGCAACGGGGGTAATGGGCAGCCGCTTGCTGCTGGGAATGCACTGGCCGCGGGACCTTGTCGTCGCTACGCTGATCTCATGGCTGCTGGTCACGCTGGCGACCTGGCTTGCTGAACGGTTCTTCGGACCGCTAACGCCGCCGCCGGAAGAGAAAGAAGAAATCGCTGAAAGGGACCAAACGGACGCCTGACGGTTGATATTTCGTATTTAGCCCACAAATCCATGACGGGCGCGTCACTTTTTCCGTTTCGCGCCCGTCGCTAAAATGGTAGTTTATAAGGCTGATTGCGGTGAGTTGAACACACTTTATTCGCTTGAACCACATAACGGGAAGTCATGTGAAATATTTACTCATTTTCTTACTGGTATTGGCGATTTTTGTCATTTCAGTCACGCTGGGTGCACAAAACGATCAGCAGGTGACGTTTAACTATCTGCTGGCTCAGGGTGAGTATCGCGTATCAAGCCTGCTGGCGGTCTTATTTGCTGCCGGCTTTGCCATTGGGTGGCTGGTTTGCGGTCTGTTCTGGCTGAAAGTCCGTGTTTCTCTTGCGCGCGCTGAACGTAAAATTAAGCGACTCGAAAATAACATTGCCCCTGCGTCTGACATTCCGGAAAGCTCTGGCGTGCCGGTCGTGAAGGAATAAACGACTATGCTGGAGTTGTTGTTTCTGCTTTTGCCTGTAGCCGCAGCCTATGGCTGGTATATGGGCCGCAGAAGTGCGCAACAAACAAAACAGGATGAGGCCAACCGGCTCTCCCGCGACTATGTTGCGGGGGTGAACTTCCTTCTGAGCAATCAGCAGGACAAAGCGGTAGACCTGTTCCTCGATATGCTGAAAGAGGATACGGGGACGGTTGAAGCGCATCTCACCCTGGGTAACCTGTTCCGCTCGCGCGGCGAGGTCGATCGCGCCATCCGTATTCACCAGACCCTGATGGAAAGCGCCTCGCTAACCTACGATCAACGTCTGCTTGCGGTGCAGCAGCTGGGGCGTGATTACATGGCTGCGGGGCTTTACGATCGCGCTGAAGATATGTTCTCGCAGCTGGTGGATGAGACCGATTTCCGCATCGGCGCGCTGCAGCAGCTACTGCAGATTTATCAGGCCACCAGCGACTGGCAGAAAGCCATTGATACGGCTGAGCGTCTGGTGAAGCTGGGTAAAGATAAGCAGCGCGTAGAGATAGCCCATTTCTACTGCGAGCTTGCGCTTCAGCAGATGGGCAACGACGACATGGATAAAGCCATGGCGCTGCTGAAGAAAGGTGCCGCCGCGGACCGCAACAGCGCGCGTATCTCCATCATGATGGGACGCGTCTTTATGGCGAGTGGCGATTACGCCAAAGCCGTTGAAAGCCTGCTGCGCGTTATTGACCAGGACAAAGAGCTGGTCAGTGAAACGCTGGAGATGCTGCAAACCTGCTATCAGCAGCTAGACAAGCAGGAGGAGTGGGTCGCCTTCCTGCGTCGCTGCGTGGAAGAGAATACCGGCGCCACTGCCGAACTGATGCTCTCCGACGTTGTTGAGCAGTACGAGGGAAGCGACACCGCGCAGGTGTATATTACGCGTCAGCTGCAGCGTCATCCTACCATGCGGGTCTTCCATAAGCTGATGGATTACCACCTGAACGATGCGGAAGAAGGGCGCGCGAAAGAGAGCCTGATGGTGCTGCGCGACATGGTTGGCGAGCAGGTGCGCAGCAAGCCTCGCTACCGTTGCCAGAAGTGTGGTTTTACGGCGTATACGCTCTACTGGCACTGTCCTTCCTGCCGCGCCTGGTCCACCATCAAGCCAATCCGTGGCCTGGACGGGCAGTAATTTTTTAAAACCCCTCATTTTAGTTACAACATACTGATGGCTTTTAACACTTTTTGACCCCAGTGCGGTTAGTCGGCCTGGCAGGCGGATAAATGGACCCTGTCAATTTGCGGCGTCGGCAGGTAGAATGCTGGCCGTTTATCTGTTCCGCGCCGCTGCGCGCCCATAGACGAAAAGGGCTGGTCATGACGTCTGTTACATCCTCCACTTCCCGCATAATTACGGATTCTCCTGTTGTTGTAGCGCTTGATTACAATAAGCGTGACGCTGCACTGGCGTTTGTCGACGGCATCGACCCTCGCGACTGCCGTCTGAAAGTTGGCAAAGAGATGTTCACGCTGTTTGGACCGCAAATCGTTCGCGATCTGCAGCAGCGCGGCTTTGACGTTTTTCTCGACCTGAAATTCCATGATATCCCGAATACTACGGCGCACGCCATTGCCGCAGCCGCAGAGCTTGGCGTATGGATGGTCAACGTTCACGCATCGGGTGGGGCAAGAATGATGACGGCCGCCCGTGAGGCGCTCCTGCCGTTCGGTAAGGATGCCCCACTGTTGATCGCCGTCACCGTGCTGACCAGCATGGACGAAAACGATCTGCGCGACCTGGGCGTGACGTTGTCACCCGCCGAGCATGCAGAACGTCTCGCGCGTCTGACGAAACAGTGCGGCCTGGATGGCGTTGTTTGCTCCGCACAGGAAGCGGTACGTTTCAAATCAGCGCTGGGCCAGGATTTTAAACTGGTCACGCCGGGGATCCGTCCTGCGGGCAGCGACGTGGGCGATCAGCGCCGTATTATGACGCCTGAGCAGGCGCTGGCCGCTGGCGTTGACTATATGGTTATCGGGCGTCCGGTGACGCAGTCTGCCAACCCGGCAGAGACGTTAAAGGCTATCAACGCATCGCTGAAAAAGGGGGCGTAATGACCGATTCCAACAGCCGTCTGGTCTACTCAACCGAGAGCGGACGAATCGACGAACCGAAAACGAAAGTGGAGCGCCCAAAGGGAGACGGCATTGTTCGCATCCAGCGCCAGACCAGTGGACGAAAGGGCAAAGGGGTTTGTCTGATCTCCGGCATTGACCTGGACGATGTGGAACTGACGAAGCTGGCGGCCGAACTGAAAAAGAAATGTGGCTGCGGCGGTGCCGTGAAGGACGGCATTATTGAAATCCAGGGAGATAAGCGCGATTTAATAAAATCCCTGCTGGAAGCCAAAGGGATGAAGGTTAAACTGGCAGGCGGTTAAAATAAATGAGCCACGGCAAATGCCGTGGCTCGTGTTATATACGTGCGTATGTCAGACCATAAATGCGTTCAAATATCGCAATATCGGGGAAGGCTCAGATAATAATTATTTGCCAACCTGGTGACCGATAATACCACCGACAGCAGCGCCGCCTAATGTACCCAGCGTACTACCATCCGTTAATACTGCACCACCCAAAGCACCGGCACCCGCACCAATAGCGGTGTTACGGTCACGTTTAGACCAGTTAGAGCATGCGCTCAGGGACATTGCTACAGTGATTGCCAGAACAGCGGCGGCTAATTTTTTGCTGGTTAAGGTCATAATACTTTCTCCTGAATTATCGATTCACGGAAAGGTGGACACCTTAAGTATAGACGAGCCGAATACTTAATTCTGTTTTCCGTGAAAGCTGGTCGCGCAGGCGTTACGTAATCACGCAGGTGATAGTCACTTCCTGTTATATCGCTAACATTAATTTTACGACTTTAAGGCGGGTTAAACAGGTAAAAACTCTTAAAGCAGGGTTAAGAATCATCTCAGAGAAAGGATATATGCGCCCAACATTTGGGCGCGGAGGTAAATCAGGCGCTGGTTTGAATAATATTGACGATCAAACCGCTGTCTTCGAGCTTATTGCGGTGCGCTTCGCTCAAACGGTCATCGGTAATGACGCGGCTAAACCGTGAAGCGGGGCCCATCGTATACGGGTGAACGGCGCCAAATTTAGAGCTGTCGGTGAGCACGATGGCTTCACACTCTTTCTCCAGGACGGCATTCACGACGTCAGAGCGCATCATATCCCGGCCGGTGAAACCTGTTTCCGGCTGCCAGCCGTCAATTCCGATAAAAGCCTTGCTGAAATGCACCTGCTGGACATACTGACGGGTCAGCGGGCCGACCATGCTTTCACTTTTCTTCTGATAGATGCCGCCGAGCAGAATCACCTCGCAGCGCGTCTCTTTGAGCAAATGCGCGATATAGCTGCTGACGGTGATAATGGTTACGTCTTTTTGATCGGCTAGCGTGCGTGCCAGAAGGGCGTTACTGCTGCCGTTTTCAATAAAGACGGTCTCGCCGTTGTTCACCAGGGAAGCGGCAAATTCCGCCAGTTCACGTTTGAGCGCGTAGTTGTTCATCATGCGCGTCTCAACGTCATCACTGTCCAGCGGAACCGCATACCCGTGGGCGCGCCGCAGGTAGCTCTGTTTTTCCAGCAGATTAAGATCCTGACGGATTGTGACTTCAGACACGCCGGTGGTTTTAGCGAGATCGACGACGCTTACGCGTCCCTGATCGATGACCATCTGCAAAATGAGTTGTTGTCGGGAATTCATAGCATCCATTTAATAAAGCGAAACGAGGTCGGAGGCGGTGGGTTAAACTTCCCACGGCGCTTTTGGCTGTCGGTTGTCGGGTGCATTATCAGCACCATTCTGCGCAAGAAGTTCAGACTTCAGGATCTCAAGATTACGGATAGCAGAGTGATAATCGCCCGCTACCAGGATATCCAGGACGGTATCAATTCGTTGTGCTACAGCTTGTGCGTCAATAGTCGACATCATCTCACCCCAGGCGCGAAAAGTTAATATTTTCAATGATGCAGAAATTAGGATCAAAAGAGAAGGGAAAAAACGCAATAACTAAATTACATAAACGTAAGTGATAAATTTATTCCCCCTCATACAGCAGGCTTAATGGGTGGATTAGTCTAAAACTGCGCGCAAGGCGCTTCTTTATAAGAGGAATTAGACTATGACAGTTATCAATCAGCCTACCTGCACACTCTTTACCGATACTGAACGGTTCACGCAGCTGTCAGGGTATTACGAGGCGGAGCGTCACACCGTCTGGATGATGCTGCGGGCGCAGCCGCGTCCTTGCTTTAACCATGCGTTAATTGAGGAGATCATGAACTTTTCCTGGCTGGTTCGCCAGTCAGGTTTTGCGGTTGATTTTTGGGTAACCGGATCGCTGGTTCCCGAGATGTACAATGCGGGCGGTGATTTACAGTTCTTCGTCGAGTGCATACAGAACGGTCGTCGGGAAGCGTTACGGGCTTACGCTCGCGCCTGCGTTGACTGCGTCCATGCGGCGTCACGGGGGTTTGATACGGGCGCCATCTCTCTGGCAATGGTCGAAGGCAGTGCGTTAGGGGGCGGGTTTGAGGCGGCGCTTGCGCATCATTTTGTCCTGGCGCAGCGCGATGCCCGTCTGGGCTTCCCGGAGATTGCCTTCAACCTGTTTCCGGGCATGGGGGGATATTCCCTTGTAGCACGCCGTTCAGGCATGAAGCTGGCGGAGGAGCTCATCTATAAAGGGGAATCCCACACGGCGGAATGGTATGCACAGCACGGACTGGTGGATCTGCTGTTTGAGCCCGGACAAAGCTATGTCTCCACCCGAACCTTCATCGATACGCTGCGGCCAAAGCTGAACGGCATAAGGGCAATGCTGCGCGCCCGGACGCGGGTTCTGCAGCTGCCGCGCAGTGAACTGATGGACATCACGGAAGACTGGGTTGATGCTGCTTTCTGCCTGGAGCCGAAAGATATCGCCTACATGGAGCGTCTGGTCACGCTGCAAAATCGCCATCACGCGGCGGGCCTGCGTAAAGCCAGTTAACGTTGATTTCGCGCTTGATAACGTTTTAGCCATCGCTCGAATGCGGCAGCGGGCATCGGCTTAGCAAACAGAAAACCCTGCCGTTCGTTGACGCCGTTCTTGGTCAGAAAGGCGTCTTCTTTTGCACTTTCCACGCCTTCGGCAATGACCTGCAGATTTAACGCCTGCGCTACCGCGACGATAGCGCGCACCAGCGACTGCGAAATGGACTGCTTATGAATATCTTTGACGAAGGATTGATCGAGCTTAATGGCGTCGATAGGGAAGCGGGCCAGCTGCGAAAGGGAAGAGTAGCCGGTGCCAAAATCATCCAGATGAATCTGTGCCCCGAGCTTGCTGAACTGCTGGATCACGGACAGCGCCAGCTCTTCGTTCTCGATAAGACAGCTTTCCGTTAATTCCACGTCGACGGGGCAGTATTCAAAATTCAGATCCTTCAGCGCCTGCTTTAAGTCGCTGAAGATGGTCTGATCGGCCAGCTGGCGGGCAGAGACGTTGACGGCCACGCGCAGGTTTATGCCCTTATCGCGCCATTTTGCCACCTGGCGAACCACGTCGAGCATCACCCAGCGGCCCAGGGGCACAATCAGCCCCGACTCCTCGGCATAAGAGATAAATTCCAGCGGCGGGATCAGGCCGCGCTCGGGGGATTGCCAGCGGACCAGCGCTTCAAGGCTTCTGACTTCCCCGCGCCAGGTGATTTTTGGCTGATAGTGGATCAGAAGCTGATCGTTATCCAGGGCCTTACGCAGGTTGGTATCCAGCCAGAGATACTCGAACACGCGCTGGTTCATCTCGGGTGAGAAGACGCAGAACTTGCCCCGACCGTTCTCTTTGGCGGTATACATCGCGGTATCCGCGTTACGAATAACGCTTTCCCGGTCGTTGCCATGCTGCGGGGCGAGGGCGATACCCAGGGAGCAGCCGGTATAAATTTCAATCAGGCCGATTCGAAACGGCTGGCGCAGACGGGTCAAAATGCGCGATGCCATTGCCTCCAGAGAGCCCTGAGAGGTATTGGTGGCCAGGACGATGAACTCATCACCCCCAAGCCGCGCCAGCACCTGTTCCTTATCCAGACAGCTCAGGATGGCGAGGGCGACCGCCTGTAACAGCTGATCGCCAAACATGTGCCCGTAAGCGTCGTTGACCTTTTTAAAATTATCCAAATCGAGATACACCACGCCCACCTGCGTGTCGCCGCGGTTGTCGATGGCGTCAGAAATCAGGTCGTGAATGGCATTGCGGTTTGGCAAGCCGGTGATGGTATCGGTGTTGGCCAGCACGCGCAGCCGCTCCTGAGCGCGGCGCTCCTCGGTGATATCGGTCCCGGAACAGATAAGGAAAATTTCATTTTTACCGCTGCCGCTGTGCACGAATTTGTTTCTGAACAGAAACAGCCGCTGTCCTTTACGCGTCTTGACCCAGCGTTCGACTTCATAGGAGCTGCCGTTGCGAAAGAAACCGGTAATATTACGCTTTGACGCTGCCGCTTCGCTACGGCTCATAAACAGCTTAAACACGTTCTGGCCAATCACTTCATGCTCTTTCAGGCCGGTGTACTCTTCGCTAAGCCGGTTAAAACGCTGGATATTGCCGTGCTGATCGAGAATAACAATGACGGAGTTGGCCTCAGAGACAACCTGCTCCGCAAATGAGAGCCCCTGTGCCAGATCGCGCGCCACGGAGGGCGTATCGTTCCAGGCGGAAGCGGTTCCGGCCCACTCGTTACGGGTAATTTTCCGGCCAACAAGATGAACCGGGACATCTTCTCCGTACAGGGAGAGCGACATGGAAATACTGGACGTAATCACGGTTAACTGACGGATGAGATCGGCCTGTTCATCGTCCAGCGCCACGACCTGAGTGGCATCGGCATTTTCGCTGGTGGAAAGGTGCAGAGCGTTGCTGTCAGCTGACAAGCGCCACCACGGGCTGTGAGTGCCCATGTAGCGAAACAGCAAATTCTGCTCCAGATCGTCCATCATGTTTTCTCCCGCAGCTGTTCATTAGCGCACAAATTATTCATTTGCAGTCGACTTTTCCGTTGAGAAACGGCGGTAAAACCGAAGTGAACCTGTTGTTTTTCCCTGCTTTTTTATAATAAAACGAGTCAGGTTAAAAAGGATACCGAGCGTATAGGAATTCACGTAACCGAATATAACAACACTCTTTTACTGTAGATAATTATGGCGGTTTTGGGCGAAGGGAGACTGAAAATAGTAAGGAAAAATAATGATTTTGTGGCGGGGATAAAAAAGAAAAATTGTCGGCCTTTCCGGAAGGGAAATAGCCGACAATTGAACCGGTTATCAGGCGACAGGGCGCGCGATAATACTGCGGGTTTCCATGCGAACTTCGGCGATAGTCACGTCAATCACGTCGGTGACTTTGTAAACTGTTTCACCTTTAATTTGCACGGTACCGTTTTCCTGACTACAGACCATTTCGTCACGCACCGCATGCAGGAATGGAGCAGGAATGAACGCGACGGCACCGTTATCGACCAGGCGGACGCGCATCCCGCCGCGGCTGATATCAATGATTTCCGCCGCGAAGCGGGTGTCGGTTCCGGCTTTATCCTGCAGGAAGCGCGCGTACAGCCAGTCTCCAACGTCACGCTCCGCCATGCGGTTCAGACGGCGACGATCGGCCATCTGCAGCGTGGTGTCGTCCTGAGGACGCGCGATCGTTTCGCCTTTGATTATCGCTTTCAGCAGACGGTGGTTTACCATGTCGCCATACTTGCGGATCGGCGAGGTCCAGGTAGCGTAGGCGTCGAGGCCAAGGCCAAAGTGCGGACCAGGTTCGGTGCTGATTTCGGCGAAGGACTGGAAGCGACGAATGCGGCTGTCGAGGAAACCTGACGGCTGTGCGTCCAGTTCACGGCGAAGCTTGCAGAAGCCCGGCAGGGTCAGCACTTCTTCCGGATCAACGTGCACATCGTGATTTTTCAGCAGGGCCGCCAGCGCTTCGGTATTCGCCGGATCGAACCCGGTATGGACGTTGTAAATACCAAAGCCCAGCTTGTCGCGCAGCACGCGTGCGGCACAAATGTTGGCGGCAATCATCGCCTCTTCAACGATGCGGTTCGCGATGCGTCTCGGTTCGGCCACGATGTCCAGCACTTCGCCTTTCTCGCCCAGAACAAAGCGATAATCCGGGCGATCTTTGAACACCAGCGCATGGGTTTTACGCCACTCGCTGCGGTTCAGGCAGATGCGATGCAGCAGACGGATCTGCGCGGCAATGGCGTCGGATTCAGGCTTCCAGCTGCCGGTATTTTCCAGCCAGTCGGAGACGTTATCGTAGGCCAGCTTGGCTTTCGACTCGATGGTGGCGGCAAAGAACTCAATATCGTCTTCAATCGTGCCATCGGCAGCAATGGTCATGCGGCAGGCAAGGACCGGGCGCACTTCATTTGGACGCAGCGAGCAGAGATCGTCTGACAGTTCACGCGGCAGCATCGGAATGTTGAAGCCCGGCAGGTAGTTGGTGAAGGCACGGATTTTCGCCGCGTCATCCAGCTTGCTGCCTTCGGCAATCCAGGCAGTGGGATCGGCAATCGCAACGGTCAGGTGCAGCTTGCCGTGGGCGCTCTCTTCAGCGTACAGCGCGTCATCCATATCTTCCGTACTGGCGCTGTCGATGGTGACAAACTCCAGCGCGGTGAGATCGCGACGCGTCAGACCTTCTTCCTGCATCTCCGTCGCCACGCCGTTCGGCGCTTCTTTTTCAAGATTGTGGCGTGCCAGCGTGACCCACCATGGCACGAAATGGTCGGCGCCAAAGGTGATGAACTGGGTCAACTCAGCATAAAAACCGCGGTCGCCTTTCAGAGGATGACGGCGCATTTCTGCTACGGCCCAGTCACCTTCCTTAAAATCATGCTCAACGCCACGGGCGGCGCGGCAGGGAATAGCATCTTTCAGCAGGGGATGGTCCGGCACGATAGAAAGACGATCGTCTTTTCTCTGCACCTTACCCACAAAACGGGTCAGGAACGGTTCGATCAGTTCTTCCGGTTCGGCGGACTCCCGGTCCTTCTCGGTATGAATGACCGCCATGACGCGATCGCCATGCATCACTTTCTTCATCTGCGGTGGCGGAATGAAGTAGCTTTTCTGCGCGTCAACTTCAAGGAAGCCAAAGCCCTTTTCCGTGGCTTTTACGACCCCTTCTGCACGCGGCGTCTGGGAATGCAGTTGCTGTTTAAGCTGCGCTAGCAGCGGGTTGTCCTGAAACATAATGTTCTATTTTCGTAGCCATTGAGCGGCTGACAGTTTTACGCGATTCTCACTGTCTCAGCAAGCGGTCTTTGGGTAATTAGTATGGTTATTCCTCTTTACCAAACGCGACTTTCAGACGATTGAGCCAGCCGTCAAACGCACTTTGGGTCAGCAGGGCAATCGCGTGTTCGGCACTGAGCCCTTGATCGGTTAAAGGGGTAAACTGGGCGGCGCTGAAACGGTCCGGAGAGCGCGTCAGCAGTTCGATCGCCGCCGAAAGTGCGGGGGAGGTTTTCGGGATCTCTGCGCGGCTGTTTAGCAGGATTTCTCCGGTCAGGTCGAGCAGCGACGGCTCATGGCAAAGGACCGGCGTTAGCGCCTCCAGCGCGGGTTCTGCCTGCCAGCGTGACAGCGACTCAAGCTGATGCGCACTTGCATAGCGCAATTCGACGACGGGCAAGAGCGGCACCCACGCGGCGTGACGTGCGGGAAGGGTATGCGGCGGAATATGATGGCCTGGCAACCAGCGAACAGGGTGTCCCAGCAGCGCCTGAAAAATCGCGACGACGCGCGCCTGAAAACCGATAAAGCCGATAATCTGGTTAATCACCACGATGTCATACGTTGACAGCCCAACCTCATCAAGCTGGTTCTGCGCTTTATCATCAATGACGTCAGGAGAGCTGGCGAGCTGGCGGGCATACTGGGTGATTTGCGCCAGACGCCGGTTACTTTCACGCGAGGAGTCCGGGCCGGGAAGCGGGGCGAGGAGAGCGGCGTAATGGTTACAGAGCCGCTGAACGCCGCAGGCCTGTGCGACCGTTAGCGCGGTACTAAGCCGATCGTAGGCGCTGAGCGTGTGCAGGCGGTTCACGGGAATCGAGAGCGGAAACAGCTGGTGGCATAAGGCTCTGGCAGGGGTAAGCCAGCCAGAACAGGCGGCGACAATCTCAACAGGCAGGGCTAAATCGAGCAAAAAACGATCGTCGACGTTAGCGGCTTCGGGCACCAGAGGCAGAACATCCGTCTGCGCGTGGTTTGACTGGGTCTCGTGATACCAGTGGCCTTTGCCGGAAAAACGGCGTTGTTCCATGTGCGTTCCTTGATCTCAAAATGGCGATCAATATCCTGGCGTAAGGCAGATAAAGGGAAAAATATTGTTAGGTGATAACAAATAGCAGAACGGAATAACGAAGGGGTGACGCGGGGGGAAATACTCTCTTCCCTGGCGGGAAGAGAGTCACAGCTTATTTAATTTCCAGCTCGTTCATTGCAGCGATGTTGAAGCCGCCGTCAACGTGAACCACTTCGCCGGAGATGCCTGCGGAAAGGTCAGAGCACAGGAATGCTGCAGAGTTACCTACATCTTCAATGGTAACGGTACGACGAATCGGGGTAACCGCTTCGCAGTGTGCCAGCATTTTACGGAAATCTTTAATACCGGAAGCCGCCAGGGTGCGGATAGGACCGGCAGAGATGGCGTTAACGCGCACGCCTTCAGGACCCATTGCGTTTGCCATGTAGCGTACGTTCGCTTCCAGAGAGGCTTTAGCCAGACCCATCACGTTGTAGTTAGGGATAGCACGTTCAGCGCCCAGGTAGGACAGGGTCAGCAGGGCTGCGCCCGGGTTCAGCATCGCGCGGCAGGATTTCGCCATCGCAACGAAGCTGTAGGAGCTGATGTCGTGAGCGATTTTGAAGCCATCACGGGTAACCGCGTTCACGTAGTCGCCGTCCAGCTGGTCGCCAGGCGCGAAGCCGATGGAGTGAACAAAACCGTCGAATTTCGGCCATGCTTTTGCCAGTTCAGCAAACATGCCGTCGATGCTTTCGTCTTGTGCAACGTCGCATTCCAGAACAATGCTGGAACCCAGCTGCGCGGCAAACTCTTCAACACGGCCTTTCAGCTTGTCGTTCTGGTAGGTGAACGCCAGCTCAGCGCCTTCGCGATGCATTGCCTGCGCGATGCCGTATGCGATGGACAGTTTGCTGGCAACGCCAGTCACCAGAATGCGCTTACCGGAAAGAAAACCCATAGCTTTAATCCTTATATTCATTGTTTATTTTGCCTTGTAATTCATAGCGTTACAGGCAGTATTTCAAAATCATTCGAAATTAGCTCGAAATTATAGCCCACTCACGGCCCCTTGTGTCACGATATTTCTCGCACTTCTCCGAAGTCGCCTGCCCCGAAGAATGCGCCGCGAACCCGCGGGGGCGCAAAATTTAAGCATTCGTCCAGTATATCACCCGGTATCAGCTTCGCCTCATCCAACCAGAGAGGCAGCGTGATTCGACCAGGGTGTTCACGCGTTCCTGATATTGTCGACGAAACGCGCAATCGTGATAAAGAAAACCGGTACGAAGAAGATCGCGAGAAGCGTACCGCTAATCATGCCGCCAAATACGCCGGTACCGATGGCATGCTGCGTACTGTCGCTCGCCCCTCTGGCCAGCATCAACGGAACAACCCCTAAGCTGAAGGCTAGCGATGTCATCAGAATCGGACGCAGGCGCTGGCTGGCGGCATGAATGGTTGCCGCCAGCAGGGGCTGCCCCTGGCGATGGAGCTGCCTGGCAAATTCAACAATCAGAATGGCGTTCTTGGCCGACAGGCCGATAAGCGTAATCAGGCCGACCTTGAAGAAAACGTCATTGGTCATGCCGGCAACAAACACCGCTATCACCGCGCCGATAAGACCCAACGGAACGACCAGCATGACCGCAAAAGGAACAGACCAGCTCTCATACAGGGCGGCGAGCACCATAAACACGACGAGTATCGACAGGACAATAAGGCCCGGAAGCTGAGATTCCGATTTTCTCTCCTGCAATGAACTCCCGGCCCATTCGCCCGCCATGCCCTGAGGTAACTCTCTGGACAAACTCTCCATAACCTTCATTGCGGTGCCGCTGGATACTCCTGACGCGGCATTTCCGGTAATGCGAAGAGCAGAATAACCCTGATAGCGCGTCAACTGCTGCGGCGCAACGTTCCAGGAGATCGACACGAACGTTGATACCGGCACCATTTCACCCATCCGGTTTTTCACTGACAGTTTCAGTATCTGCTCAGGCTGCATTCGGTAGGGCGCATCGGCTTGAACAATCACCTGTTGAACGCGGCCATTGTTCGTATAGTCGTTGACGTAATTTGAACCCAGGGTGACGGAGAGCGTCTGGTTGATTTCATCAAATGAGACGCCCATCGCTTCCGCTTTTTCCCGGTCAACCTGGAGCGCAAGGCTGGTTCCTTCCGGCAGACCGTCTATATAGACGTCACTCAGTTCAGGACGCTGATTGGCTTGCAGGACCAGCGCGTCGGCAGCGCGCTTTAATGCCTCATAGCCCAGTCCTGCTCTGTCCTGCACGTACCAGGTGAAGCCTGAGGAGGTACCCATATCCGAAATGGCCGGCGGAAGCAGGCTCATCGTGACGGCATCAGAAACGTTCGCCATGCTGGCCTGTATATGGTCGGCTTCATCCTGGGCCGTCGAGCCGTGCCGGTTTTTCCAGTCCTTCAGCGTGGTGAAGGCCATAGCCGAATTCGGTCCTGAACCTGAAAATCCAAAACCCAGGATCATAATGTTGCTTTCAATATCCGGCCGGGCCGTAATTTCCTCTTCAAACTTTTTAACCACGTTAAGGGTGCGCTGCATCGTGGCATCAGAAGGCAGCTGGATGGAGGACATAAAGTAGCCCTGATCTTCGTCCGGGAGAAAGGACGACGGTAATGAAGACAACCCCAAAAACAGCGCAGCGCAAAGCGCAACGTACAGGAGCAGCATACGCCCGGTTCGCTTCAGGACGGCGCCCAGCCCGGCTTCGTAACAGGTGGTAAGCCTATGAAAGCGCGCATTAAACCCTGCTGCGAACCGCCCACCTCCGCTCGTTTCTCCCTTATGTGGCTTGAGTAGCGTTGCGCACAGGGCAGGCGTCAGCGTCAGGGCAAGAAACGCGGACAGCAGTATGGAGACTGCCATGGAAATACAAAATTGTCGGTAGATAATCCCGACGGATCCTTCAGCAAACCCCATGGGGATAAAGACGGCGGTTAGCACCAACGTAATCCCGATAATCGCCGGGGTGATCTCCTGCATGGCCTGCCGGGTAGCGTCCCGTGGGGACAGGCGTTTTTCCTCCATCAGTCGTTCGACGTTCTCCACAACCACAATGGCATCATCAACGATAATTCCTATCGCGAGCACCATGCCGAACATCGTCAGAATATTGATGGAGTATCCGCTCAATAACATCACTGTGAAGGTGCCAAGAAGTGCGACGGGAGCTACAATCGCCGGGATAATCGTACAGCGTATCTTGTGCAGAAAGAGCAGCATAACAAGGAAGACCAAGACCATCGCTTCCACAAATGTCTGAACAACCTTCATAATAGAAAGTTTCACAAACGGTGCGGTATCGAAAGGAACCGTAAACACTATTCCCTTAGGTAACACCCGAGAAAGTTCGTCGATGCGCGCACGCACGCCTGAAGCCGTACTCATTGCGTTGGCACCCGGCGACAGCTGGATTGCCGCCGCCGTTGCGGGCACGCCATTTTCACGGATACCAAAGGCGTAGCTTTGCAGTCCAGATTCAATTCGCGCAATGTCGGACAATTTCAGGCGGGCGCCGGATGCGTCAGATTTCAGGGTGATATTTCTGAACGCCTCGATCGAGGAGAGCTGTCCCTTTACGGTGATGGGGTACGTTACCCTTTGTCCTTCAGATGCGGGCTCATCTCCCGTTTTACCGGGCGAAACCAGGGCATTTTGCTGGCCAACGGCGGTAAGAACATCGCTCACCGAAAGGCCGTAGCTGTGGAGCTTCAGGGGATCCAGCCAGATGCGCAGCGCTTTTTCGCCGCCAAACAGCTGAACTTTCCCTACGCCGGGCACGCGACGAAGCTCGTCACTGACGTTTCGGGCAAAATAGTCGCTTAAGTCGGCTTCCTCGAACTGACCGTTAGTGGACTTCAACCCCACCATCATTAAAAAGCCAGAATTAGCGGCCTCGACGTTAATGCCATTTTGTCTTACCGCCTGAGGAAGACGAGGCTCGACGATCTTAATCTGATTTTGTAGATCCATCTGTGCCAGCTTAATGTCCGTACCGGGTTTAAACGTGACGGTAATCGATGCCGAACCGGTTGTGTCGCTTGATGATTCGAAGTAGAGCAAATTATCTACGCCAGAGATTTCGCGCTCGATTAACGACACAACCGACGTATTCATGATATCGGGGCTGGCCCCCGGGTAACTGACGGAAATAATGATTCCTGGGGGTGCCACCGCTGGATACTGCGCAACCGGCAAACGAGGAATAGACAGGAGACCCGTCAGGACGATAAACAGTGCTACTACCCAGGCGAAAATGGGACGTTCGATAAAAAAATGAGGCATTGGTTATTTTTTTGTGCAAAAGAGTGAGGTAGAGACTCTACCGCGCACCTGTTTAGCGGAAGTGGGCGGTTTATGGAGGCCGTGTGGATCACGTGCTCAAATCATTCTTATCATGAGGTACAGCGGTGCGCCGCCAAAAAAAATGATCAAATAACACTCGTAATAAAAGACCAGATCCTCGATATCGGGCATCGCGTTTAACAGCACGGTGAACGTAATAATAAGATAAACAAAAATCACCATCAGCCAGAAGGCAATCACAATTAGCTCAGGCAATGCGCCGGCTTTATTTTGCAGCATCAGAGAGACAACCGACAATGCGATGCAGCCGTAAATGATGGGTGAAGAGGGTAGCGTCGACGCGACTTTCTCATCCATTCCGTGTATCAGCATCAGCCAGATATAAAGTAATCCCCATGACAGCAGCAGGAACAGGGAATATATGCCAATTTTTCCAGTGGAGAAGTATTTAGAAAGTTCCATGATCGTTATCTCAGCCAACGTCAGAGCGTCTTGAACGGACGGTGTTAATTAGTGACTCTCAGTGAAAGGGGGTTATGCCTGAATAGCGATTTTGAACCGACATTGTCGAGTCTTTATTGACTGAATGTGTAGACTGTATGGAGAAATAACCGGGCATTAAATTCAGACGGGAAATTTTCATTTCCACGGCACTTTTTCCCGGAGGCTATGTCTTATTGTGCTAAAGATATCTGATAGCGTGCTTAAAGGGATTTCACCCGCGGAGATAACATGCACAAAAATACGCTGATCCTTGTTGTTGAAGATGAAGACGAAATCGCCGATATACTGATGAGCTACTTAGAGCGCTCGGGAATGAAAACGCTCAGGGCCAGGCAGGGCGAGCAGGCCATAACGCTCAATCGTCTCCATAAGCCGGATCTCATCTTGCTGGACATTCACCTCCCCGTATGTGACGGCTGGAGCGTACTTACCACGCTTCGTCAGGAAAGCACTGTCCCCGTCATTATGGTTTCCGCTCTCGATCAGGATGTCGATAAGCTCATGGGGCTGAGACTGGGTGCGGATGATTACGTGATCAAACCCTTCAACCCGTCTGAAGTTGTGGCACGGGTTGAGGCGGTGCTGCGCAGAACCAAACCCGCGCTTCAGCAGGCGAGTTCCCTGCCGCTCAGAACGCCATTTATCACGGTCTATCCGGATGATTTTTACGTAGAAGTCACCGTGGGCGCAGAGGCGATTTCCCCGGTATTAACGACGACCGAATTTAAATTACTGACTTACCTGGTGAGATATCCGCGAAAGGTCTGTTCCCGGGAAGAGTTACTCAACGCGTGTCTGCCGGAAGGTGATACGCTCGACAGAACGGTCGACAGCCATATGAGCAAGCTGCGAAAAAAACTGGAGCTGGCCGGTCTTTACGGCGTGCCCGAAAGTATCAGAGGCATGGGTTATCGGCTTGGGGAAAAGAAATGAACAAAGAGTCTGTCCTGAGCCGTCAGATCTTAACGTATATGCTGCTGTTAACGTTTACGATAATTGCCATCGCCGTACTGGGCTCCTGGCTATTTTACTCCTTCATTCTGGATCACCTTCCGGGCGGGACGATTTCGAGCGATGACGAGCAAATGACGATGTGGGACTGGGTATGGATTGGCACCGCGACGACGATCAGCCTGTTTATTGCCCTCTTTTTCACCGTCAAACTCTCGTCGCGGATACTCACCCCGCTAAACGCGGTAGCGTCCAGCCTGAAAAGAATTTCTCAGGGCGATCTGGACGCACGGGCGTTCTGCGCCAGTTCCCGGCTGGGTGAGATCAACCACCTTGTCACGGATTTCAATGAAATGGCGGAAAAATTACAGACGCTGGATATGCACAGGAAAACCTGGAATGCCGCTATTGCACATGAACTGAGAACCCCGGTCACGATCTTACACGGACGGCTTCAGGGACTGGTTGACGGTGTTTTTAGCCCGGACCCGGTTCTGTTTCTTAATCTTCTTAAACAGACGGAAGGGTTAACCCGTCTGATTGAAGATCTGCGGGTCATAAGTTCGGACGGTGGAGCGGGATACACGCTCCATCCGTCGAGAAGGGATCTAAAAGGGGCAATACAGGATGCGCTCGATACATTCATGCCAGAATTCAACCGTAAGGACTTTACCGTCAGTGCAGACCTAAGGGAGCAGCAATGCGTATTCGATCCGTTACGCATCAATCAGTGTCTGACCGTGTTATTTGACAATGCCTTACACTATTCCACCTCGCGCAAACTCATCGTGAAAAATGGCGTTTCGGATAGCGGCAATTTTATTCTTATTCAGGACGAGGGGCCGGGCATCCCCAGAGAGTTTCATGATTTCTTATTTCAGCCCTTTCAGCGCGACACGGGGGCCAGACAGTTAAACCCGGAAGGCTGTGGGTTGGGCTTGTCGGTGGTAAAAGCCATCATGCTGGCGCATGGTGGCGATGTTACCTATACCTTATCGACGCAAAACCACTCGATATTTAAACTCACCTGGCCCGACTCGTGAGGTTCAGCGGCAGGTCAAATGCGCCTGCCGGCGATAAATGCCACATTTTTCCTAACCTGGCATCCCATTCCTGCGGGGTAATCGTCAGCTTACCGCGTTTCGGGCTTAAGGTTATCTCACTGAAATAGATCTCATCCTTTTTAAGCATCAGGTCGACGCGGCAGTAGTCGATTCCTTCAGCCAGCTCCTGGGAGGCCAACAATGCCTGTCGGAATAAGAGCGGCTCAGCTGCAACGGCTGTCGTATTCGGATATTCCATCCGGAAGGGCTGTAAATTCCAGTGTCTGTCGTAAACGTTGATGAAACCGTTGCCGTTATCATCCGTAAAATCCGCTTCAACATAGTGCGCGACGCCATGAAAGCAATGGATCCTCAGCATTTCGGGGGTTGTGTTCCTGTCTGCGTCATCAAAGAGATCGATATACGGCTCGCAAAGTATACTTGGCGTAATGTTTTTGTACTGCCATTCACGCGTGGTGTAGTACAAATTTTTCTTTAACGCGAGATTCAGTTTTTTACACGCTTCTCTGACATTAAACTGAGCTTTATGAGTACATATTACAGTGCTGCCGCTGTCATGGTTGCACTTAAGGACAAATTTGTCCGGGAGGGCTGAAAAATCAATCTGCGACGTCTTCGCATAAACGCCAATTAATGGCACCGTTTTCACGCGCGTTGTTCTGGCGGAAACATATGCCCGAACGGCGAGTTTATCGGCAAGCATCGTGTAGAAGTTATTATGGTCATAGACCAGACGATGACATATTTTCTCGCTCAACGTCGTGGGCGATTTGATGTCAGGCATTTTCCCGGATGCTTTCTTAAGCCTCTCGGTATGAAAGTGCAGGTCAGTTATTAGCAATGAGCGGCATCTTCTGATGAGATACTCTGTATATTTGAGAACGTAAGTGGTGGTGTTCATTTCTTCTCCTCCGTAATGTCCGGTTATTCTGGAGAAGAACTGTTGATTGATATTGCGTGAAATATGGAGCAGGGATGGAGATAAAAAAGTAAAGGATTAAACAGCGCGTAAAGACTATTTAATCCTTATTGAACGATGCAGCGTTTGTTTACCGATCTTTTCGCCATGCATCGGCGGTCAATGCTTCACCGAAATGATCGGCGATCAATCGTTTGGTCAGTTCATGAAGCGGGGAAGCCATCACATCCGCGGTGCTGCCGCGCTCGACCACTTCGCCCTGGTGCATGACCATCACCTGATCGCTAATGTGTTTCATCATGCCCAGATGTTGGGTTACGTAGATGTACGAAATCCCCTGTTTTTCCTGCAGTTCCAGCATCAGGTTAATCAGCTGTGAGCGCATAGACATATCCAGCGAGGCAAGCGCTTCATCCGCAACGATCACTTTTGGCCGCAAGATTAATGCACGCGCCAGACCCAGACGCTGTTTCTGGCCAGGGGCCAGCATATGCGGGTAGTAGCTTTCGTGATCCGGCAGCAGTCCCACCATGCGCAGGGTTTCAACTACGCGCTTACGGCGCGCCTCTGGCTCCAGGTCGGTGTTCAGACGCAGCGGAAAATCGAGGATCTGCGAGATGCGCTGGCGTGGATTGAGCGAGGTAGACGGATCCTGGAAGATCATGCGAATACGCTGGCTGCGGAAAGAGTAATCGCCGAACGTCAGAGGATGATCGTCAATCAACACTTCCCCTGCGGTCGGTTCAACCATGCCGGCGAGCATTTTCGCCAGGGTGGATTTCCCTGAGCCGTTCTCGCCGATGATCGCCAGGGTCTGTTTTTCGCGCAGCGTAAAGCTCAGCGGTTTCACCGCGTCGACGGTCTGACGATGAAACAGCCCCGTGCGGTAGCGAAAGGTCTTACTCAGGTTGCGGACTTCAAGCAAGGTTTCGACCATTTCACTCTCTCTCCATGTTCAGCGGGAAATGACAGGCGTAAAGATGATTTTTGGCTCCGGTCAGGCGCGGCGTCTCGATACACTTACGCTGCGCATAGGGGCATCGCGGCCCCAGACGGCAGCCTATCGGCAAAGATTCCAGCAGCGGAATTGCCCCTGGCAGGGTATTCAGGCGGCTCTTATGCGGCATCGCGCTGCCAAAATCTGGAATGGCGCGGATAAGCGCCTGAGTGTACGGATGATGCGGCGCGGTGACCAGATCTTCACTCGGCGCGGTCTCGACCGTTTGCCCGCAGTACATCACGTCAATCTTATCCGCCCATTTGCTGAGCATCTGCAGGTCATGGCTGATGAGCAAAATGGTGGTGTTGTTATTCTGGTTGAGACGCGACAGCATGCGGAAAATTTGCGCCTGCGTGGTAGGTTCCATCGCGTTCGTCGGTTCATCTGCAATCAGCAAACGCGGCTGATTGGCCAGCGCGATGGCAATCATCACCTTCTGGCATTCACCGTCGGTCAGCTCATACGGGAAGCTGCGCATCGCATCTTTGTGATCTTTGATGCCAACGCGGTGCAACAGCTCGATAGCGCGACGTTTGCGCCAGCCGAAACGCTGCCACCAGCGGCCTTTATAGGTCCAGCCGGGGATGTTCTGCATCAGCTGTTTGCCCACGCGTTCGGACGGGTCGAGACAGGACTGAGGCTCCTGAAAAATCATCGAGACGTTGTGCCCGACCAGCTTGCGCCGCTCGCGGGGGGAGAGGCGCAGCAGGTCGATATCGTCGAAGCGCATGCGGTCTGCGGTAACGCGCCAGTTGTCTTTCGCCACGCCGCAGATGGCTTTAGCAATCAGGCTTTTTCCCGAGCCGGATTCCCCCACCAGCCCGCGTATTTCCCCCTCCGCGAGGGTGATGCTGATGCGATCGACGGCCTTAACCCAGCCTTCGCCGGTTTTAAATTCAATGGTGAGGTTGCGAATATCAAGAAGCGGCATTATTGCACCCCCGCGTTAATTGCACGGCGAATACCGTCGCCCAGCAGGTTGATCAGCAGCACGCTCACCATAATGGCCGCACCCGGCAGCATAACCGTCCACGGCGCGACGTAGATAAGTTCCAGCGCGTCGCCGAGCATCGCGCCCCATTCAGGCGACGGCAGCTGCGCGCCAAGGTCGAGGAAGCCGAGCGCCGCGATGTCCAGAATCGCCATCGACAGGGCGCGGGTGATCTCGGTGACCAGCCCGGCCGCGATGTTCGGCAGCACCGCAAACCACAGAATGTTGAAGGTCGTCGCGCCGTCCAGACGGGCGGCAACAACGTACTCTTTTTCCAGCTCATCATGCACCATGCTGTAAACCGAACGCACGATGCGGGGCAGGATAGCCAGCCAGACGGCAAACATGGCATGCGAAAGATGCGGACCGGCAAAGGCAACCACAACGATCGCCAGCAGCAGAGACGGAATCGACAGCAGCGTATCCAGAATGTGGTTAAGCACCGCCGAGCGCAGACCATGCGTGGAGCCTGCAAAAATGCCGAGCGCCAGCCCGCAGATCGTTGCCGCGAGCGTCACCACAAACGCGCCGCCCACCGTCGGGGCAGCACCGCTCAGCAGGCGGCTCAACACGTCACGCCCGAGGTCGTCCGTGCCCAGGAAGAAAGAGACTTCTCCGTAGCGGGACCAGGACGGCGGCAGCAGCTGATAGCCAAGGAACTGCTGGTCAATGCCATACGGCGCAAACCACGAGCCAAAGACGCACAGCAACACCAGGCCGGCGCAGCCATAAAGGCCGATCATCGCCGTGGTATCGCCATAGAATTTACGCCACACGGTACGCAGCACACCGGGCGTGCGCTTTTCATTGTATACGCTATCGTAAGGCATACCATTCCTTATGCTTCAATGGGTTAGCCATGGCACCCAGAATATCGGACAACACGTTAACAATAATCACCAGCGAACCAATCACCATCACGCCTGCGGAAATCGCGGCGTAGTCCTGCTGGCGAATGGCGTTAATCAGCCAGCGTCCCAGGCCGGGCCAGCTAAAGACCATCTCGGTGATCATGGCCAGCGTCAGCATGGTGGAAAACTGTAATCCCAGACGGGGAATAACCGGCGGCAGCGCGTTGTGCAGGACGTTGCGGCGCAGTATGGTCAGGCGCGACAGTCCGCGCGTGGCGGCGGCTTTGATATAGTTCTGCTCAAACACCTCGATGGTGCTCAGGCGCATCAGGCGGATCACTTCGGTCGTCGGCGCAACCGCCAGCGTCAGCACCGGCAGCACCATATGGCGCAGGGCGCTGACGATCATCTCATGCCGCCATACCGAATCGGACAGCCACGCGTCAATGATGGCAAAGCCGGTCACCGATTTAACCGTGTAGAGCAGGTCAAAACGGCCAGACACCGGCAGCCAGCCCAACGTCAGGGAGAAGAACAGCGTCAGCAGGAGCGCCAGCCAGAATACCGGGATGGAGAAGCCGAACAGGGCGAGGGCGCTGATAAACTTATCCTGCCATTTATTGCGATAGATCCCGGCCAGCATGCCCACGGGGATCCCGACCATCAGGGCAAAGCCGAACGCCAGAATGCACAGCTCCATCGTGGCCGGAAAAACCTCTTTCAGCTGGTCTGAAATCAGCTGCCCGTTAATGCTGGACACGCCGAAGTCCCAGTGCAGCAGCCCGTTAAACCAGAAGAGCCAGGCATCCCACAGCGACGACCCCTGGAGCGGCGCATGGGGCGTGAAGTAGCTCAGGCTAAAGCCGACAAAGTTCAGGAAAAAGAGCGTCACCAGCAGTAAAAGGAGCCGACGTAAGGTAAAAATAATCATGGTTTTTTCACCTCTTGTTCTTTTTCACGCGACACGCCGGCGAACGAAGCGTTGCCGAACGGGCTCAGCACCAGGCCTTTAATATCATAACGATACGCCTGAAGACGCAGGGAAGAGGCCAGCGGCAGCACGGGCAGCTCCTCGGCGAGGATCTTCTGCGCTTCATCATAGGCGTCGATGCGTGAGGCCAGCTGTTGGGAAGCCAGCGCTTTTTGCAGCACGGCGTCAAACTCCCGATTACACCAGTGGGCGTAGTTGGTCTGCGAGTTTATCGCCGCGCAGCTCAGCAGCGGTCGGAAGAAGCTGTCCGGATCGTTACTGTCCGTGGCCCAGCCGGTCAGGGTTAAATCATGATTCATGTCCATCAGGCGCGCCTCCTGGAAACGGCCCTCAACCGGTAAGATAATCACCTTAACGCCCACCTGCGCCATGTCCGCCTGCAGCAGTTCGGCGGTCTTGAGCGGGCTCGGGTTCCACGCCTGGGAGCTGGTCGGCACCCAAAGCTGCAGCGTCAGGTTTTCCGCCCCCAGCGCCTTCAGCTGTTCACGCGCTTTCGCCGGATTGTATTCCGTAATTTTAGCCTCACCGTCATAGGCCCACGAGGCGCGCGGTAAAATTGAGGCGGCGGTTTCCGCCGTGCCGTAATAAATCGACTGCATCAGGCGCTGGTTGTTGATCGCCAGCGCCAGCGCATGACGAACGGCAGGGTTATTCAGCGGCGGCTTATCCGTGTTAAAGGCCAGATAAGCGATATTCATGCCGGGGCGTAACGTCAGGCGCAGACGCGGATCGTCGCGCAAAATGGTGAGCTGGCTGGCGGCGGGCCAGGCAAGCACGTCGCATTCGCCGGTAAGCAGTTTCGACAGGCGTCCCGTTCCGCCCGAACCGAGATCG
Source organism: Enterobacter sp. 01-M-03-SI-ECC (assembly GCF_047530215.1). NCBI lineage: Bacteria > Pseudomonadati > Pseudomonadota > Gammaproteobacteria > Enterobacterales > Enterobacteriaceae > Enterobacter > Enterobacter sp. 01-M-03-SI-ECC. The sequence goes on along the minus strand of NZ_JBLKDA010000003.1, from coordinate 194,784 downwards.
ACCACCACCTGCGGCATCAGCGGGGTGCCGCGCCAGAAATGCTCATGACGCTGCAAACGAATATATTGCCCGGCGCGGTATTCAGCCAGCTGGAACGGCCCGGTGCCGACAGGCTGACGATCGAGCAGCTCCTGACGATCCTTTTTCGTCAGGTTCGCCGCATATTCCGCAGACATGACCGACGCATAGTGGGTCGCAAGGTGCCAGAGGAAGGAGGCATCCGCTCGCGTCAGCGTAAATTCTACCGTCCGGCTATCCAGCTTGCGCACGCTCTTGACGGTATCGGCAAACTGCAGGCTGTCGAAATAGGGGAAGTTGCTGCCGTTAACGTTATGCCACGGGTGATTGCGGTTGAAGATGCGCTGGAAGGTAAAGACCACGTCGTCCGCGTTTAGCTTGCGCGTGGGGGTAAACCACGGCGTGCGCTGAAACGCAACGTCATCGCGCAGGTGAAAACGGTAGGTTGCGCCGTTATCCAGCACTTCCCAGCTTTCCGCAAGCTCGGGTACCAGGCGGTAGGTGTACGGGTCAACGTCAAGCAGGCGATCGTAAAGCTGTGCGGCCAGGGTATCCACGATCAGGCCGCTGCCCGCTTTTTGCGGGTTGAAGGTATCTACCTGGCCGCTTACGCAATAGACGAAGCCGCTGTCACGAATATCAGGCTGCGGCGTTTGCCCGGGCGCGGCGAAGGCCAGGCTGCTAAACAGACCGAGTGCAAAAAAGGACGATAAAACCAGACGCATAATTTTTAAGGTTTTTAGGTTCGATCTGCAAAGTGTATCGCACTTACGCCTGCTTCGTAAAAATGTCTGCGGGTAAGTGCTGATATTGTCAGCGCATTTGATGCTTTTTGAGCAATGCCCTTAACTGATGGTAGGTCAGACCCAGCAGTTCAGCCGCCCGTTTCTGGTTATATTTCGCGATCTTAAGGCTTTGCTCCAGCAGCTGTTTCTCCTGGTCGTGCTGGAACTGGCGCAAATCAAGGGGGAGAGTGGGGGCGTCGCCAGAAGACGCAGGGGCGGACGGCGGCGATGCGCTGCGCTGAAAAGGATCGATAATGATGTTGTCCAGCTCGGTATCGCTGCTGCCGTGGCGATAGACGGAACGCTCCACGACGTTTTTTAGCTCGCGGATATTGCCCGGCCAGTGGTAAGCCAGCAGCGTCTCCCGCGCATAATCGCTAAAGCCGGGGAACAGCGGCAGCCCAAGCTCGCGGCACATCTGAATCGCGAACTGGTCTGCCAGCAGCATGATGTCGCTTTTTCGCTCGCGCAGGGGAGGAAGCTGCACGACGTCAAAGGCCAGGCGGTCGAGCAGGTCGGCACGGAATTTCTCCTGTGCCACCATTTCCGGCAGGTTGGCGTTCGTGGCGCACACCAGGCGCACGTTGACCTGCAGCGGCTGGCTGCCGCCGACGCGCTCCAGCTCGCCGTACTCAATCACGCGCAGCAGTTTTTCCTGCACCAGCATGGGCGCGGTGGCCAGTTCATCAAGAAAGAGCGTCCCGCCGTCGGCGCGCTCAAAGCGTCCGGGATGGCGTTTCTGGGCGCCGGTAAAGGCGCCCGCTTCATGGCCGAACAGCTCGGTGTCGAGCAGGTTTTCATTCAGCGCCGCGCAGTTGAGGGAAATGAAGGGACCGTCCCAGCGCCCGGATAGGTAATGCAGGCGGTTGGCTATCAGCTCTTTCCCCGTACCGCGCTCGCCGATGATTAGCACCGGCTTATTGAGCGGCGCCAGGCGAGAAACCTGCTCCAGCACTTCGAGAAAGCTGTTCGCTTCGCCGAGTAAATTGTCTTTGTATCCAGGCATGATGAAATTAACCACTCCTTAGCGATATTCACCAGGCAAGAATAGTTCTTCATTGCCTGAAAATCAATCAGACCCATTGAAATCAATAAGATAAAAAGTTGGCATGATGTTTGTATTATCTGTTAAGCAGGGCATCGCCTGATAACAGAACTATGAGGATTTGATTATGGGTATTTTTTCTCGTTTTGCCGACATCGTGAACGCCAACATCAACTCGCTGCTTGAGAAAGCGGAAGATCCGCAGAAGCTGGTACGCCTGATGATTCAGGAGATGGAAGACACGCTGGTTGAAGTGCGTTCTACCTCCGCCCGCGCGCTGGCGGAGAAAAAACAGCTTACGCGTCGTATTGAACAGGCCACCGCTCAACTGAACGAATGGCAGGAAAAAGCGGAGCTTGCGCTGCGCAAAGATAAAGAGGATCTGGCCCGCGCGGCGCTGATCGAAAAACAGAAGCTGGCGGATATGGTCGCGACGCTGGAACATGAAGTGACGCTGGTGGACGATACGCTCACTCGCATGAAGAAAGAGATTGGCGAGCTGGAGAACAAGCTGAGCGAAACCCGCGCGCGTCAGCAGGCGCTTACCCTGCGTCACCAGGCGGCAAGCTCATCCCGCGACGTGCGTCGTCAGCTGGACAGCGGTAAGCTTGATGAAGCGATGGCGCGTTTTGAATCATTTGAACGTCGCATCGACCAGATGGAGGCGGAAGCCGAGAGCCACGGCATCGGCAAGCAAAAGTCGCTGGATCAGCAGTTTGCCGATCTGAAGGCCGATGATGAAATCAGCGAACAGCTGGCGGCCCTGAAAGCCAAAATGAAGCAAGACAACCAATAATAATGCCTGCGGCACCTGAGCGTGCCGCATCGTAAGACAAGGAGTACACATGAGCGCGCTTTTTCTGGCCATTCCCCTGACAATTTTCGTGCTGTTCGTTTTGCCGATTTGGCTATGGCTGCACTACAGCAACCGTTCTTCACGGGGCGAACTTTCCCAGAGCGAACAACAGCGTCTGGTACAGCTCTCCGATGAGGCGAACAAAATGCGCGAACGCATTCAGGCGCTGGAAGCTATCCTGGATGCTGAGCATCCAAACTGGAGGGACCGCTAATGTCTGGACTGAATCTGAACAAAAAGCTGTGGCGTATTCCCCAGCAGGGCATGGTGCGCGGCGTTTGTGCCGGGCTGGCGCATTATCTTGATGTCCCGGTTAAGCTGGTGCGGGTGGTGACGGTGCTGTCGATCTTCTTCGGTCTGGCCTTTATTACCCTGGTGGCATATATCGTTCTGTCGTTTGTTCTGGATCCGATGCCGGAAGGGGAACTGGCTGCGGAAGGTGCCCCCACCAGCAGCGATCTTCTCAATGCCGTCGATGAACAACTCGCCGCCGGTGAGAAGCGGCTACGGGAAATGGAACGCTATGTCACATCCGATACCTTTACGCTGAGAAGTCGTTTCCGTCAGCTTTAAGAGAGAAATGAGATGAAACAACACTGGCAACAGGCCGGTCAGAAGGTAAAACCCGGCCTGAAAATCGCAGGTAAACTGGTCCTGCTGACCGCGTTACGTTTCGGCCCGGCAGGCGTGGCGGGCTGGGCGATAAAATCCGTTGCCCGCAAGCCGGTCAGAATGGTGCTGGCGGTAGCGCTCGAACCGCTGTTGCAAAAGGTGGCAAAACGGCTTTCTCGCCGCTACTTGTCCCAATGATCCCCGCTGGCGCTAGCCCTTTCCCCTCCGGGAGAGGGGCTGGGCCTTAACCTTATTTTTTCTTTTCCCCGTCCTTTCTTTGCGGCAGCTCACACTATTGTACTGAGCTGCTTTGCTATCGCATTTTTCTCCTGCCCGGTCCGTTGACAGATATTTTTCATGGGAGTAGATTGCCACTCCGTGGGACCGCTACCATGGAAAATAAAGTGAACGAAAAAATTAAAGCACTCATTAATCTTGTTTATGGAAAAACGTTTTCTGAAGCCCATCTCAGTGTGCTGCTGGAAAATATTGGAAAGGCCGCGTCTGTTATTACTGAAAAACGTAAAGCAGGCTGGGATGAAAAAGATGTTGTTCTGATTACCTATGCCGATCAGTTTTCTGCGAAAGGCGTGAAGGCGCTGCCGGTTTTTACCCGTTTTTATAACAAATGGCTTTCTCATTCTTTTTCTCATGTTCATCTTTTGCCTTTTTATCCGTGGTCATCAGATGATGGCTTTTCTGTCATTGATTATCATGAGGTTGCGCCCGAAACGGGAACCTGGCGAGATATTGCGGAATTAAAAAAGTCAGCCAGCTTGATGTTTGATTTCGTGTGCAACCACATGTCGGCCAAAAGCAAATGGTTTGCTAATTACCTGAATCAAACGCCTGGGTATGACGATTTTTTTATTTCTGTCGACCCTGAAACAGACTTATCCGCCGTGACGCGCCCGCGTGCCTTACCGCTGCTTACGCCTTTTACCATGCACGATGGCAGCGTGCGGCACCTGTGGACCACCTTCAGCGAGGACCAGATTGATCTCAACTTCGCCTCTCCGCAGGTGCTGATCGCAATGGTCGACGTGCTGCTGCATTACCTGATTGAAGGGGCGCGATACATTCGCCTGGATGCAGTGGGCTTTATGTGGAAAATACCCGGAACCAGCTGCATTCACCTTGAGCAAACCCACCGGCTTATCCAGCTTTTCCGTGCCATTACCGAGGCTGTCGCGCCGGGAACGGTAATCATCACCGAGACGAACGTGCCGCATAAAGATAACGTCTCTTACTTCGGTGACGGTCAAAATGAAGCGCAGATGGTTTATCAGTTCTCTTTGCCCCCGCTGGTGCTGCATGCGGTGCATTCTCAGGACGTTCGGACGCTGAGCCAGTGGGCCGCGTCGCTTGCGTTGCCTTCCACAAAAACCACCTGGTTTAACTTCCTGGCCTCGCATGACGGGATTGGGCTGAATCCGTTACGCGGCATTTTACCCGAGTCGGACATCCTTTCGCTGGTCGAGAAACTTCAGGCTGAAGGGGCACTGGTTAACTGGAAAAATAACCCGGATGGGACGCGCAGTCCTTATGAAATTAATGTGACCTATCTGGATGCATTAAGTACGCGCGACAGTCTTGATAGCGAACGGATTGCGCGGTTTATTCTGGCCCATGCCGTCCTGTTAAGCTTCCCCGGCGTGCCTGCAATTTATATTCAGAGTATTCTCGGTTCCCGTAATGATTATGCCGGTGTTGAACGCCTGGGATACAACCGCGCGATTAACCGTGAGAAATACGCGGCAGGACAAATTGATAGCGTGCTTGAGGATAAACATAGCCTGCGTTCTCAGGTTTATTCCTCATTAAGCCGGTTAATCACGCTGCGTCGGGCGGAAAAAGCATTTCATCCTGCCAGCGAGGCTTATTTTAGCGCCTCGGGGGACCATGTTTTAAAAATCGTTCGCGCAGCGAATGGTGGCGAAAAAATAACGGCGCTGTTTAATTTCAGTGATGGCATTCAAACGGTGGAGTCCGATATTCAATCCGGAACGGAGTTGATTACCGGAAAAAATATTACAGATAAAACGCTGACCCTACATCCGTGGCAGGTGCTGTGGATTAAAGAAAACTAAAAAGGACCTTAAAAATGAAAATGCCCCGAATTGTGCTGATATCAGCACTGGTTTCGTGCGCCTTGCTGTCAGGCTGCAAGGATGACAAAAAATCGGCTGTCACCATTGAGTTTATGCATTCATCGGTTGAGCAGGAGCGTCAGGCGGTTATCACGAAGCTGATCGAAAAATTCGAGAAAGAGAACCCCGGCATCACGGTGAAACAGGTGCCGGTAGAAGAGGATGCCTACAACACCAAGGTCATTACGCTCGCCAGAACCGGCGCGCTGCCTGAGGTGATTGAAGTCAGCCATGACTACGCGAAAGTCATGGATAAGGAACAGCTGCTGGATCGCAAGGCGATTGGCGAAGTCATTAAAGCGGTCGGGGAGAATACCTTCTATGACGGCATATTGCGTGTTGTTCGCACGGAAGACGGTTCTGCCTGGACGGGGGTGCCCGTCAGTGCCTGGCTATCCGGCGTCTGGTACCACAAGGATGTGCTTGCTGCCGCCGGAATTCAGGAGCCGCATAACTGGGAGCAACTGCTGGAAGCCAGCCAGCGCCTGAACGATCCGGCCAAAAAACATTACGGTATTGCGCTGCCCACTGCGGAAAGCGTGATGACCGAGCAGGCATTCTCCCAGTTTGCGCTTTCCGGCGGGGCGAACGTGTTTGATGCCCAAGGGAACGTCGACATCAATACCCCTGAAATGGCAAAAGCCCTGGCGTTTTATAAAGCTCTGGCCGCGACCACGATGCCGGGCTCAAACGACGTCATGGAGATCAAAGATGCCTTCATGAACGGCTCTGCGCCGATGGCCGTTTACTCAACCTACATCCTGCCGGCGGTATTCCAGGATGGAAACCCTGCCAACCTGGGGTTCGTCGTCCCAACAGAAACATCTTCCGCTGTTTACGGCATGGTCACGTCGCTGACGATTACTACCGGTCAAAATGAAGAGGAAACTCAGGCGGCTGAAAAATTTGTGACCTGGATGGAACAGGCTCAACACGCAACCGACTGGGTCATGATGTCGCCCGGTGCGGCACTGCCGGTGAACAAGCTCGTGGTGGGCACCGATACCTGGAAAAACAACGAGGTCATTAAAGCGTTTGGGCAACTGCCTTACGAACTCATTGCGCAGTTCCCTAACGTTCAGGTGTTTGGCGCAGTGGGCGACAAAAATTTCACGCGCATGGGCGATGTCACCGGGTCCGGCATTATCAGTTCCATGGTGCATAACGTCACGGTGGGAAAGCACGATCTCAGCGCCACGCTTAGCGACAGCCAGAAGCGTCTGACTGACCTGATGTCACAACGATAGGAGCGCTCTGCGGAAGGAAATTATGAAGACGTTGTTTTCTGGTCGTTCAGATATGCCTTTCGCCATGCTGCTGTTGGCCCCCAGCCTGATTTTGCTGGGGGGCCTGGTGGCCTGGCCAATGATTTCCAATATTGAAATCAGTTTCTTACGTTTGCCGCTTAACCCGCGTATTGATGCGGTGTTCGTCGGGCTGGATAACTACATCCGCATTCTCGGTGATGCCGCGTTCTGGCACTCGCTGTGGATGACGTTCTGGTACACCGCGCTGGTGGTCATCGGCAGCACGGGGTTGGGGCTCGCGGTGGCGATCTTCTTTAACCGTGAATTCCGCATGCGGAAAACGGCGCGTTCACTGGTGATTTTGTCCTACGTCACCCCGTCCATTTCGCTGGTGTTTGCATGGAAATACATGTTCAACAACGGCTACGGCATCGTGAACTACCTGGGCGTCGATCTGCTGCATCTGAATGACCAGGCGCCGCTGTGGTTCGACAATCCTGGCAGCAGCTTTGTACTGGTGGTGCTGTTCGCGATCTGGCGTTACTTCCCGTACGCGTTCATTTCATTCCTGGCGATTTTGCAGACCATTGATAAGTCACTGTACGAAGCGGCGGAAATGGACGGGGCAAACGCCTGGCAGCGTTTTCGGATCGTTACGCTGCCCGCCATCATGCCGGTGCTGGCAACGGTGGTGACGCTGCGAACCATCTGGATGTTCTACATGTTTGCGGATGTCTATCTGTTGACGACCAAGGTCGACATTTTGGGCGTCTATCTCTACAAAACCGCGTTCGCGTTCAACGACTTGGGTAAAGCAGCGGCGATCTCTGTGGTGCTGTTCGTGATCATCTTCGCGGTGATCCTGCTGACCAGAAAAAGGGTAAACCTCAATGGCAACAAATAAACGCGTCCTCAACCGTATTGGTTTTTATCTGGGGCTGGCGGTGTTTCTGGTCATCACGCTGTTTCCGTTCTTCGTGATGCTCATGACGTCGTTTAAGAGTGCGAAAGAGGCGATATCGCTTAGCCCGACCATTTTGCCGCAGGCGTGGACGCTGCAGCATTACGTCGACATCTTTAATCCGCTGATTTTTCCGTTTGTGGACTATTTCAGAAACAGCATGGTGGTGTCGCTGACCTCCTCGGTGATTGCCGTGTTTCTCGGCACGCTGGGGGCTTACGCTCTGTCCAAACTGCGGTTTAAGGGTCGCACGACGATCAACGCGAGTTTTTATACCGTTTACATGTTCTCCGGGATATTGCTGGTGGTGCCGCTGTTCAAAATCATCACTGCCCTTGGGATCTACGACACCGAGCTGGCGCTGATTATCACCATGGTGACCCAAACGTTACCGACAGCGGTGTTCATGCGCGCAGCTATTTCGACACCATCCCGGACGAAATCGAAGAAGCCGCGATGATGGACGGCCTGAACCGCCTGCAAATCATCTTTCGCATCACCGTACCGCTGGCGATTTCCGGGCTGGTATCGGTGTTTGTCTACTGCTTCATGGTGGTGTGGAACGACTACCTGTTTGCGTCCATTTTCCTGTCCAGCGCCAGCAATTTCACCTTGCCGGTCGGGCTGAACACGCTCTTTAGCACGCCAGATTACATCTGGGGTCGCATGATGGCGGCATCGCTGGTCACGGCGCTGCCGGTGGTCATTATGTACGCCCTGTCTGAACGTTTTATTAAAAGTGGTTTGACCGCCGGGGGCGTGAAGGGCTGAGGCGGCCAATTTTAACAAGGAGTCAGTCATGAAAAAGTTAGTTGCGACAGCGCCGCGCGTGGCGGCGCTGGTGGAATATGAAGATCGTCCGGTTGCCGGTCATGAAGTGAAAATTCGCGCCCGCTTCGGCGCGCCGAAACACGGTACCGAAGTGGTGGATTTCCGCGCCGCCAGTCCGTTTATCGATGAAGAGTTCAACGCGGAGTGGCAGATGTTTACCCCGCGCGAAGAGGGTGCCGCGCGCGGGATCGAATTTGGTAAGTTCCAGCTCGGGAACATGATCGTCGGCGACATTATTGAATGCGGTGCTGACGTCACGGAATATCAGCCCGGCGATCGCGTCTGCTGCTATGGCCCGCTGCAGGAGACGGTTATCGTCAACGGGGTGAACAACTACAAGCTGCGCAAAATGCCGCAGGGCGCCTCCTGGAAAAACGCCGTTTGCTACGATCCGGCGCAGTTCGCCATGAGCGGCGTGCGCGATGCCAACGTCCGCGTGGGCGACTTTGTGGTGGTGGTCGGTCTGGGGGCCATCGGACAGATAGCGATCCAGCTGGCGAAAAAAGCCGGTGCGTCAGTCGTCATCGGCGTCGATCCTATCGAACACCGCTGCGAGATCGCCCGCCGTCATGGGGCGGACCACTGCCTGAACCCTATCGGCACGGACGTCGGTCTGGAAATCAAAAAGCTGACCGGGAAGCAGGGCGCGGACGTGATCATCGAGACCAGCGGCTTTGCAGATGCCCTCCAGTCCGCGCTGCGCGGCCTCGCCTACGGCGGCACCATCTCCTACGTTGCGTTCGCGAAACCGTTCGCGGAAGGCTTCAATCTGGGGCGCGAAGCGCACTTCAACAACGCGAAGATTGTCTTCTCCCGCGCGTGCAGCGAGCCAAACCCGGACTACCCGCGCTGGAGCCGCAAGCGTATTGAAGAGACCTGCTGGGAACTGCTGATGAACGGTTATCTGAATTGTTACGATCTGATCGACCCGGTCGTGACCTTCGCTACCTGCGCTGAAAGCTATATGCAATATGTCGATCGGCACCCGGAACTGAGCATCAAAATGGGCGTCACTTTTTAAGCTAAGGAGAGCAAATCATGAAAATCGCAACACAGAACCAGGCCTTTTTCCCGGCCAACATCATGGAAAAATTCGAGTACATCAAAGCGATGGGTTTTGATGGCTATGAAATTGACGGCAGGCTGCTGGTGGAAAACCTCGCCGAGGTGAAGGCGGCGATTAAGGCCACCGGCCTGCCGGTAACGACGGCCTGCGGCGGATACGATGGCTGGATTGGCGACTTCATCGAAGAGCGCCGTCTGAACGGGTTAAAGCAGATTGAACGCATTCTGGACGCCCTGGCGGAAGTGGGCGGCAAGGGCATTATCGTGCCTGCAGCCTGGGGAATGTTTACCTTCCGTTTGCCGCCAATGACCTCACCACGCAGTCTCGAAGGAGACCGCAAAGCGGTGAGTGCGTCGCTGCGCTGGCTGGATGAGGTGGCCGCGCGCACCGGCACCACCGTCTACCTGGAGCCGCTGAACCGCTATCAGGACCACATGATTAACACCCTGGCAGACGCGCGTCGCTATATCGAAGAGAACGATCTCAAGCACGTGCAGATCATCGGCGATTTCTATCATATGAACATCGAAGAAGATTCGCTGACGGACGCGCTGCATCAGCATCGCGATCTGCTGGGCCATGTGCACATCGCGGATAACCACCGCTATCAGCCGGGCAGCGGCAGCCTCGATTTTGCCAGCCTGTTCGATCGGCTGCGTGCGGATAATTACCAGGGTTACGTGGTGTATGAGTGCCGCGTTCGCGCCGAGGATCCGGCTCGGGCATACCGGGATTCACTCACCTATCTGCGTAAATGCTAAGGATGACGAGCGTGATGAGTGCTTCTACACCTTCGCCTCTGCGCGTTGCCATCATTGGCGCCGGGCAGGTCGCGGATAAAGTGCACGCCTCGTATTACGCCACGCGCAGTGATGTTCAGATGGTGGCCGTCATGGACAGCCACCCTGAACAGGCTCGGGCGTTTGCGGAACGTCATGGTATTCCCTCGGTATGGCAGGATGCGCGAGACATGCTCGACGCGGCGAAGCCGGATGTGGTGAGCGTCTGTTCGCCTAACCGATTCCATTTCGAGCACGTCATGGCCGCGCTGGAAGCCGGCTGCCACGTGATGTGTGAAAAACCACCAGCGATGACACCGCAGGAGGCCGACCGGATGCGCATGGCCGCACGCAGGGCAGGGAAAGTGCTGGCGTATGATTTTCACCATCGCTTTGCTCTCGATACGCAGCTGCTGCGCGAGGCCGTGATGAAGGGAGCGCTGGGGGAAATTTATTACACCTCGGCGCAGGCGTTGCGGCGCTGCGGGGTTCCCGGCTGGGGCGTCTTTACCAACAAAACGCTCCAGGGCGGTGGGCCGCTGATTGATATCGGCATCCATATGCTTGATGCCGCGATGTACGTGCTGGGGTTCCCGGCGGTTAAGCGGGTGACGGCACACAGCTTTCAAAGGCTGGGCAACCGAAAAAGCAGCGGCCAGTTTGGTGAATGGGACCCCACGCAGTTTACCGTTGAGGATGCCCTGTTTGGCACCATTGAATTTTGCAACGGCGGCATTCTGCGCCTCGACACGTCGTTTGCGCTCAATATCCGTGAGCAATCGATCATGAACGTCGCGTTCTGCGGGGAAAAGGCGGGGGCGACGCTGTTCCCGGCGCACATCTACCACGACGAAGCCGGAACTTTAGTCACCCTCTCGCAGCGTGAAGAGGCTGACGACCAGCGTCACAGGCGCAGCATGGATGCCTTCGTGCGCCATGTTCAGGGCGAGCCCGTCACGATCGCCGATGCAGAGCAGGGGCTGATTATCCAGCAGCTTGTCGCCGCGCTGTATCAATCAGCAGAAACAGGGGAAAGCGTGACGTTATGCTAAACGTGTCTGTATTAACCGAACCGGGCTTTTGTCCACACAGCCTGAATAAATACGGCTCCATTATGGCCTGCGGCAATGGCTACATGGGGATCCGCGCTGCGCACGAAGAAGATTACACCCGGCAAACCAGAGGCATGTATCTTGCGGGGCTCTATCACCGGGCGGGGCGTAACGAGACCACTGAGCTCATCAATCTACCGGATATCATCGGTATGGATGTTGAGCTGGATGGCGTCAACTTCACGCTCCTGTCAGGCGACATTCTTGAGTGGCAGCGCGGGCTGGCGTTTGCCAATGGCGAACTTCGTCGCAGCGTCGTCTGGCGCGCGCCTGACGGAAAACGGTATCGGCTGGAGAGCCGACGTTTTGTGTCGCTGGACCAGCTACCCCTGGTGGCCATGCAGCTTTCGATCACCCCGCTTGATGCCGCCACGCAGGCCGTGCTGAAAACCGGCATTGATGCCACGCAAACGAACAGCGGCAGACAGCATCTGGACGAAATATCGGTCAGAGTGTTTGACCAGCAGTACATGCAGGGCGTGTATGAAACGCAGGACCGTGCGTCAGACGTTGTTGTTTCGGCATTTTGTCAGCTCTCCGCAAAGAGCGACAGCTGCTTCACCGCCAAAAATCGTCGTCTCAGCGTTCATCATTCGCTGACGATCGCGAAGGGTGACACCGTCACGCTTGAGAAAATCGTCTGGGTGACCCACCGCAGTGATAAAGCGCTGTCGCAGGCGTCTTTCGCTCACAACGCGCTGGCCGATCTTAAGGCCTGTGCGGCAAGAGGCTATGACGCGCTGCTTGAGAGCTCATCCTATGCCTGGAAAGATGTCTGGCGTGACGCGCGGGTTGAGGTGGACTCTTCGGAGCATCAGGATCAGATGGCGCTGGACTACGCCGTCTGGCATTTGACGGCCATGACGCCTGCCCATGATGAGCGAAGCAGCATCGCCGCCAAAGGGCTAACGGGAGAAGGGTATAAAGGCCACGTCTTCTGGGATACCGAAATTTTCCTGCTGCCTTTCCATCTCTTCACGCGTCCCCAAACTGCCCGTAGCCTGCTGCGCTATCGTTGGCTCAACCTGGCCGGGGCGCGGGAAAAAGCCCGTCGCAACGGCTGGCCCGGCGCGTTGTTCCCCTGGGAAAGCGCCGCCAGCGGTCAGGAAGAGACGCCGGAGTTCGCGGCTATCAATATCCGCACCGGCACGCGCCAGAAGGTGGCCTCCGCGCTGGCGGAACACCACATCGTGGCGGACATTGCCTGGGCCGTCGTCGCTTACTGGCAGGCGACGCACGATGATGCCTTTATGCGCCATGAAGGCCTGACGCTGCTGATGGAAACCGCTTCGTTCTGGATGGGCCGCGCAACGGAAATCAACGATCGTCTCGAAATCCATGACGTCATCGGACCGGACGAATACACCGAACATGTGAACAACAACGCTTACACCAACTATCTGGCCTGGCATAACGTTGCCTGCGCCCGCCGGTTTATGGCGATGTTCGGGCGGGAGGATGACGGTTTTACGCAGAATGCCACGCGGTTCCTGACGCGCCTGTGGCTGCCGGAAGCCGGTTCAGACGGCGTGATCCCGCAGGATGATACCTTCATGGCGAAGCCTGCCATTGACCTGAGCCGCTATAAAGCGAAGGCGGGCAAGCAGACCATTCTGCTCGATTATTCCCGTGCGGAAGTGAACGACATGCAGATCCTTAAGCAGGCTGACGTGGTGATGCTGACCTATCTGCTGCCGGAGCGGTTTACGCCGCAGCAGTGCGCCGCCAATCTGGCATTCTACGAGCCCCGCACGATCCACGACTCTTCGCTGAGCAAGGCCATTCACGGGATTGTCACCGCCCGCTGTGGTGACACCGAAGGTGCCTACGCCTTCTGGCGTGATGGCGTCGCCATTGACCTTGGAGACGATCCCCACAGCTGCGATGACGGAATTCACGCCGCTGCGACCGGCGCTATCTGGTCCGGGGTCATTCAGGGCTTTGCCGGTATGCAGATAGTGGAAGGGGAGCTGCATCTTTCCCCACGGTTGCCAGCCCACTGGCGAAGACTGGCGTTCCCCCTGCGCTGGCGGAACGCAACGCTGCGCTTCACCTGTGAACACGAGGTGCTAACCATTGTGACGTCGGCTCCGGTCACGCTGACGCTGTGGGGCAAAACGCTACGCGTCTCGGGGCATCAGGTTTGCGCTTATAAGGACTTTCTTGCACCCACAAATGGGACCGCTACCACGGAGGGGCGACATGACGCTTAAAGCCGTTGTATTCGATCTGGACGGTGTGATAACCGATACCGCACACCTCCATTTTCTGGCCTGGCGTGCGGTGGCGGAGGAAATCGGCATCACCATCGACGAGGTGTTTAACGAGCAGCTGAAGGGCATTAGCCGCATGGATTCCCTGCAGCGCATCCTGAAGCATGGCGGGAAAAAGGGGATGCTCAGCGATGAGCAGCGCCTCGCGCTGGCGACGAAAAAAAACGCGCGCTATGTGCAGTCTCTGGCGTCACTGACGGAGTATTCACTGCTGCCCGGTATTCGCAACCTCCTGGCGGATATACGTGCGGCGAACGTCAAAATTGGGCTCGCCTCCGTTTCCCTGAATGCCCCTGCCATATTGCGTGCCCTTGGCATTCAGCACGCGTTTGATTTTTGCGCCGATGCGTCCCTCATTATCTGTTCGAAGCCAGACCCGGAGATCTTCCTCGCCGCCTGTGCAGGCCTGAATGTCCGTCCTGAAGAGGCTATCGGCATCGAAGATGCCCCTGCGGGCGTCGAGGCGATCAACGCGGCGGGAATGCTATCGGTTGGGATTGGATCTGGCCTGAAACATGCGGGATTACAACTTCATTCAACGCGGGAACTGACCTGGACACGCCTGACCGAGTTTTGGGCATCCCGGGCGTATTGATAAGGAATTAACAATGGCTCAACTGTCTCTGAAACACATTCAGAAAATCTATGATAACCAGGTCCACGTGGTGAAGGATTTCAATCTCGAAATCGACGATAAGGAGTTTATCGTCTTCGTCGGGCCTTCTGGCTGCGGTAAGTCCACAACGCTGCGCATGATTGCCGGTCTGGAGGAGATCAGCGCGGGGGAACTGGTTATTGACGGGGTTTGCATGAACGACGTGCCCGCCAAGTCTCGCGATATCGCCATGGTGTTCCAGAACTATGCGCTTTACCCGCATATGACGGTCTACGACAACATGGCGTTTGGCCTGAAGATGCAAAAGATTGCGCCTGCGGTTATCGAAGAGCGCGTTAACTGGGCGGCGCAGATCCTCGGGTTACGCGAGTACCTTAAGCGCAAGCCAGGCGCGCTGTCCGGCGGTCAGCGTCAGCGCGTGGCGCTGGGCAGGGCGATAGTGCGGGAAGCGGGCGTGTTCCTGATGGATGAACCGCTCTCCAACCTCGATGCCAAGCTTCGCGTGCAGATGCGGGCTGAAATCAGCAAGCTGCACCAGAAGCTCAATACCACGATGATTTACGTAACCCACGATCAAACGGAAGCCATGACGATGGCGACCCGCATCGTGATTTTAAAAGACGGCATTATTCAGCAGGTCGGCGCACCGAAGCAGGTATACAACGAACCGGCAAATATGTTTGTCGCGGGGTTCATCGGCTCGCCGGCCATGAACTTTGTTCGTGGCGCTATCGACGACCGCTATTTCGTCACGGAAACGCTGCGTCTGGCGATCCCGGAAGACAAGCTCGCGTCACTGCATGCCGCAGGGTATCAGCGTAAAGCCGTAGTCTTTGGGATCCGCCCGGAAGATATTCTTACTCTGCAGAACAGCGGTGAGAATATCGCGGCGAAAGTCAGCGTAGCCGAACTGACCGGTGCGGAGTTTATGCTTTACGCCACGGTTGGCGGCCATGAGCTGGCTGTTCGCGCGGGTGCCGCGAATGATTATGCCGCAGGGAACAGTATCGGCATCCAGTTCGATATGAATAAGTGCCATTTCTTCGACGCTGAAACCGAAGCGGCTATTAGATAAGAAAGGTGTTCGCCGGAAATACCTATTTCCGGTTTTTTGTTTGTTACTTATAAAGGGAATATTTGATGAGTACTCTACTAAAAAGTGCTGCGCTCTTGCTGTGCGCAGGGGTTAGCTGCGCACAAGCATCAGAAACAGCTAAACAGTGGGCGTTTAATATTGGTGCGATGTATGAAATTGAAAACGTCGAAGGGCAGGGAGAGGATAAAGACGGATTGTATGAACCCTCCGTGTGGTTTAATGCAACCTGGGATGCCTGGACAATCTCGGGTAATGACTCCAACTTACTGATAGTGTTTTATGTTCAGATAATGCCCGATGACCTTGTCATGCAGCTCCACCGATTTTGAGAACGACAGTGACTTCCGTCCCAGCCTTGCCAGATGTTGTCTCAGATTCAGGTTATGTCGCTCAATGCGCTGAGTGTAACGCTTGCTGATAACGTGCAGCTTTCCCTTCAGGCGGGGTTCATACAGCGGCCAGCCATCCGTCATCCATACCACGACCTCAAAGGCCGACAGCAGGCTCAGAAGACGCTCCAGTGTGGCCAGAGTGCGTTCACCGAAGACGTGCGCCACAACCGTCCTCCGTATCCTGTCATACGCGTAAAACAGCCAGCGCTGACGTGATTTAGCACCGACGTAGCCCCACTGTTCGTCCATTTCAGCGCAGACAATCACATCACTGCCCGGCTGTATGCGCGAGGTTACCGACTGCGGCCTGAGTTTTTTAAGTGACGTAAAACCGTGTTGAGGCCAACGCCCATAATGCGTGCACTGGCGCGACATCCGACGCCATTCATGGCCATATCAATGATTTTCTGGTGCGTACCGGGCTGAGAGGCGGTGTAAGTGAACTGTAGTTGCCATGTTTTACGGCAATGAGAGCAGAGATAGCGCTGATGTCCGGCAGTGCTTTTGCCGTTACGCACCACGCCTTCAGTAGCGGAGCAGGAAGGACATCTGATGGAAATGGAAGCCACGCAAGCACCTTAAAATCACCATCATACACTAAATCAGTAAGTTGGCAGCATTACCCAATCTCGCTCGCAATGTATCAGGAAGGGCCCGTTGATTACAGCAGCATGACCCGCGGGACCTATTTCGATCGTCCTGAAGTTGAATTACGCTATCGTTTTATCGGAACCGATGATTTTACTTTCGGTCTGACCGGCGGTTTCCGTAATTATAGCTATCACTTTAAAGATGAACACGGCGCCAGAGACGGCAGCGCAAATATGCAGCGCTATAAAATTCAGCCTGACTGGGATATTAAATTAACCGACGACTGGCGCTTTGGCGGCTGGTTTGCCATGTACCAGTTTGCCAACGACCTGGCAAAAACCGGCTATGCTGACAGCCGCGTCGAAACGGAAACGGGCTTTACCTGGACGCTTAACGAAACCTTTGCAGCTAAAGTAAATTACTATTTAGAGCGCGGTTTCAACATGGACGGTTCCCGTAATAACGGCGAGTTTTCTACCCAGGAAATTCGTGCCTATCTGCCCATTTCGTTAGGCCAGACCACCCTGACGCCTTATACCCGTCTGGGGCTGGATCGCTGGACGAACTGGGACTGGCAGGACGATCCTGAGCGTGAAGGACACGATTTCAACCGACTCGGTCTTCTCTACGCTTACGATTTCAACAATGGTTTATCCATGACGCTGGAGTACGCCTATGAATGGGAAAATCATGACGAAGGTAAAAATGACCGCTTCCACTATGCGGGCGTCGGGGTAAATTACGCGTTCTGACCGTAAATTCCAGGGGCGAACGGCCCCTGGTTTTAGCGCAGAGAGGCCGCCAGCAGAAAGTGGGTATCAACAAGCACTTTTCGCGGGACGGGATGTCCCGCAATGCGTCTGAACAGAAGATCGCTGCTCTCTTCCCCGAGCTTTCGGATGGGGATATCAAAGCCGCCCGGGGCGGGGGTTAAAACGAGAGACAGCATCGGGTCACTGTATCCGGCTATCACCACCTGCTCTGGGATCATCAGATTCAACTCATCCGCCGCGCGATAAAGGCTGAGCAGCTTCATGCTGTCGGTCGCAAATACCGCATCAGGCGGCGTGGGCGAGGACAACAATTCCAGCGCCACCGTCAGCGCACTTTCATGGGTATAACCGCCATCCCTGATCCACTCGGGGTTAATGGCAATATGATGCTTTTCCAGGCTGGCCTTATAGCCCGCCAGACGATCGATTGAAACATGATAATCAAGCGGCGCATGCAGGCAGGCAATTTTACGGCGACCGTTTTTAATAAAGGTCTCGGTGAGCGTGGCGCTGTCATGAAAATTATCCGTGTCGACGGAATAAATATTCTGATATTCACCTTCGACTTTGCCGATAACCACGATCGGTACGCCATACGCATCCAGCGTGGTAAAAAAGGATTCATTTGCCGGTGAACTCAGCATAATGATCCCTTTGATCATCTTCTGTTTTATTTTACTCACGCATTTCAGCAGATCGTCTTCGCTGCTTTTTGACGTCTGTAAAATAACATCAAATCCTTCTTCTTCCGCTTTTGCCGTAATGGCGTGAAGCACATCGGAGAAAAACGGATTGCCGGCAGTGGTTTTAGTGGAGCGGGTTGAAATAACCATAATGGCATCGAAGCCTGACGTCGTCAGGGCGCGGGCCAGTTTGTTGGGCTGATAATTTAATTCGTCAATCGCCTTCAGCACTTTGTCGCGCGCTTCGGGAGAAATATTCGTTTGTTTATTCAGAACGCGGGAAACGGTTGATTTCGATACGCCCGCAACCCGTGCGATATCATAGATGGTGGGTGACATACACCTTACTCACTCCGGACTGACAGCAATGTCGTTCATCTTACTGGAGAGAAAACGGCAATAGCAATAAATAAGAATTGATAATCAACGATCTGCCCCCATTTATTGTATTCTGAAACGATGCATTCAAGGCTTCCAGGCAACGAAGGACGGCGATGAAGCGACTTAAAAACGAAATCAATTCACTGGTGAACCGCGGCGTCGATCGTCATCTGCGTCTGGCCGTGACGGGGCTGAGCCGCAGCGGTAAGACGGCGTTTATCACCGCAATGGTAAACCAGCTCCTGCACCTGCACGCCGGGGCGCGTCTGCCGTTACTGAGCGCGGTTCGCGAAGAGCGCCTGCTGGGCGTTAAGCGCGTCCCGCAGCGTGATTTTGGTATTCCCCGTTTCACCTATGACGAAGGGCTGGCGCAGCTCTATGGCGACCCCCCTATGTGGCCGACGCCGACGCGAGGGGTGAGTGAAATTCGCCTTGCGCTACGTTTTCGCTCGAATGAATCCCTGATGCGCCACTTCAAGGATACCTCCACCCTGTATCTTGAGATCGTCGATTACCCCGGCGAATGGCTGCTCGATTTGCCTATGCTGGCGCAGGATTACCTCAGCTGGTCCCGGCAGATGACGGGGCTGTTGCAGGGGCAGCGCGCCGGGTGGTCGGCTAAATGGCGACAGCTCTGCGAGGGCCTGGACCCGCTTGCGCCCGCCGATGAAAACCGTCTGGCGGCCATTGCCGGGGCGTGGACGGACTATTTGCATCAGTGCAAGCAGGAGGGGCTGCACTTCATCCAGCCGGGGCGTTTTGTGTTGCCGGGTGATTTAGCGGGCGCACCCGCGCTGCAGTTCTTCCCGTGGCCGGACGTGGATGGGGTGGGCGAGTCGACGCTGGCGCAGGCGGACAAACATACGAACGCCGGGATGCTGCGCGAGCGTTACCATTACTACTGCGAAAAGGTGGTCAAGGGATTCTATAAAAATCACTTTTTACGCTTCGATCGCCAGATAGTGCTGGTGGATTGTCTGCAGCCGCTCAACAGCGGGCCGCAGGCATTCAACGATATGCGCCTCGCGCTGACGCAGCTGATGCAAAGTTTTCACTACGGGCAGCGGACGCTGTTTCGCCGTCTGTTCTCACCGGTGATCGACAAACTGCTTTTTGCGGCCACCAAGGCCGATCACGTCACGGTCGACCAGCATGCCAATATGGTATCGCTGCTGCAGCAGCTGGTGCAGGACGCCTGGCAAAACGCCGCCTTCGAAGGGATCGGCATGGATTGCCTTGGGCTCGCGTCCGTCCAGGCGACGCAAAGCGGGCTGATTGACCTCAACGGCGAGAAAATACCGGCGCTGCGCGGCAACCGGCTCAGCGACGGCGAACCGCTCACCGTCTATCCGGGCGAAGTGCCTGCGCGGCTGCCGGGTCAGGCCTTCTGGCAGAACCAGGGCTTCCAGTTTGAAGCCTTCCGCCCGCAGGCAATGAGCGTCGACAGGCCCTTACCGCACATCCGTCTGGATGCGGCGCTGGAGTTTTTGATTGGAGATAAATTGCGATGACGGAACCGTTAAAACCGCGCATAGACTTTACCGGAACGCTTGAGCAGAACCCTCAGGAGGCGTTCAAAACGGCGCAGACGTTCAGCGGTACTCAGGCCGATAATTTCGCCCCTGCGCTGCAGGACGAGCCCGCTGTTGAGGACGGTCCGGCAGAGGCTGTCGTGGATGCCGCGCTGCGTCCAAAACGCAGCCTGTGGCGTCGGATGGTCACCGCCGGTCTGGCGCTGTTTGGCGTAAGCGTGGTTGGGCAGGGCGTGCAGTGGACGATGAATGCCTGGCAAACGCAGGACTGGGTGGCGCTGGGCGGATGCGCCGCGGGTGCGCTGATTGTGGGGGCAGGCGTCGGTTCGGTTGCCACCGAGTGGCGTCGGCTCTGGCGTTTGCGACAGCGCGCGCACGAGCGTGACGAAGCGCGGGATCTGCTCCACAGCCACGGGACCGGCAAAGGTCGCGCATTTTGTGAAAAGCTGGCCAGCCAGGCAGGTATCGATCAGTCGCATCCGGCGCTTCAGCGCTGGTATGCCGCCATCCATGAAACCCAGAATGACCGGGAAGTGGTGACGCTCTACTCCCATATGGTACAGCCGGTGCTGGATGCCCAGGCGCGGCGCGAAATTAGCCGTTCAGCGGCGGAATCCACCCTGATGATTGCCGTCAGCCCGCTGGCGCTGGTCGATATGGCTTTTATCGCCTGGCGTAACCTGCGCCTGATCAACCGTATCGCGAACCTTTACGGTATTGAGCTGGGTTACTACAGCCGGATCAGATTGTTTAAGCTGGTCCTGCTCAATATCGCCTTTGCCGGGGCGAGCGAGCTGGTGCGCGAAGTGGGCATGGACTGGATGTCGCAGGATCTGGCGGCGCGCCTTTCAGCCCGTGCAGCCCAGGGGATCGGCGCGGGATTGCTGACGGCGCGTTTGGGGATAAAAGCGATGGAGGTCTGCCGTCCGCTGCCGTGGATTGACGGCGATAAGCCCCGTCTGGGGGATTTTCGACGTGAACTGATCGGCCAGCTCAAAGAGACGCTCAATAAAAAACCGGCTCCCTGAGGTTTTGTTCACTAATCGTGCTGGCTGTCAATATTTGTTGACAGCCATCTTCCGGATCACCGTGTTCTGACATATCATTTTACTGTTATTGGCTTAAAACGGTGAATTTCCCATGCGTCTTGAAGTCTTCTGTGAGGACCGTCTCGGTCTGACCCGCGAATTACTCGATCTTCTTGTTTTACGTAGCATTGATTTACGTGGCATTGAGATCGACCCTGTCGGGCGAATTTACCTCAATTTTGCCGAAATTGAATTTAATACCTTCAGCAGCCTGATGGCGGAAATCCGCCGTATCGCTGGCGTTACGGATGTCCGCACCATTCCCTGGATGCCCTCCGAGCGCGAGCACCTGGCGCTGAGCGCGCTGCTGGAAGCCATGCCGGAGCCGTTCCTCTCCCTGGATCTGAAAAGCAAAGTTGAGCGCGTTAACCACGCAAGCTGCCAGCTTTTCGCCCAGAGCCAGGAGAAGCTGAGCAATCATCATGCCGCGCAGCTGATCCCCGGCTTTAACTTCCAGCGCTGGCTGGACAGCAACCCGCAGAACACGCACAGCGAGCATGTGGTGATCAACGGGCAGAATTTCCTGATGGAAATCACGCCGGTCTATCTGAAAGGGGAAGGGAATACCCGCGTGCTGACCGGGGCGGTGATCATGCTGCGCTCGACGCTACGCATGGGTCGCCAGCTGCAAAACATTTCCAGCCAGGACGTGGGAGCCTTTAGCCAGATTATTGCCGTCAGCCCGAAAATGCGCCACGTGGTGGATCAGGCGCGCAAGCTTGCCAGCCTGACCGCGCCGCTGCTGATTACCGGCGATACCGGCACCGGGAAGGACCTGCTGGCGCACGCCGTCCATCTGGCAAGCCCGCGTGCGGCTAAGCCTTATCTGGCCCTTAACTGCGCCTCTATTCCGGAAGATGCCGTTGAAAGCGAGCTGTTTGGCCACGCGCCGGAAGGCAAGAAAGGGTTCTTCGAGCAGGCCAACGGCGGCTCCGTGCTGCTGGACGAGATCGGCGAAATGTCGCCGCGTATGCAGGCTAAGCTTCTGCGCTTCCTGAACGACGGTACGTTCCGCCGCGTCGGTGAGGATCACGAAGTGCATGTGGACGTGCGCGTCATCTGCGCCACCCAGAAAAACCTGGTGGAGCTGGTGCAAAAGGGGATCTTCCGCGAGGATCTCTATTATCGCCTCAACGTCCTGACGCTGAATATTCCGCCGCTGCGCGATTGCCCGCAGGACATCATGCCGCTGACGGAGCTGTTCGTCGCCCGCTTCGCCGACGAGCAGGGGGTGCCGCGTCCGAAGCTGTCCGCCGATCTCGGCACGGTGCTCATGCGCTACGGCTGGCCGGGCAACATTCGTCAGCTCAAAAACGCCGTTTATCGCGCGCTGACCCAGCTTGAAGGCTATGAGCTGCGTCCGCAGGATATCCTGTTGCCGGATTACGACGCCGGTACGGTATCGGTAGGCGAAGAGGCGATGGAAGGGTCGCTGGACGATATCACCAGCCGTTTCGAACGCTCGGTGCTGACCCAGCTGTACCGCAGCTACCCCAGCACCCGCAAGCTGGCAAAACGCCTTGGCGTCTCGCACACCGCGATCGCGAATAAGCTGCGCGAGTACGGTTTGAACCATAAGAAAGGTGATGAATAACAAAAAGCCTCTGTAAAGAGGCTTTTGGCTTTCGGTTTATTCCTTCGCCATCGGCGTGTTAATGATTTCCGTTTTTGTCTCGCCCTGAATAGACGCAATCCTGCTTTCGACCTCTTTCACCTGCTGCGGGCTATGCAGCAGGGTATAGGTCAGATCAAACTGCGCGCTGGCACCTGGCTGCAGCTGCTTAACCCGCTTCTGCTCGCGTTCAATGGTGACGGGGTAGGCGTAGCTGGTGCCCGGCTCAATGCCCGTGACATAACCCTGCTTCAGGGTGTCGGTATTTTTCCATAAGGTCAGCACGGGCAGCTGGCGGGTATCAAACTGGATTGACGCCCCTTTATCTCCGGCTTTATTGACCACCGCCGCAAGCGTCTCGTGGTTATTGTCCGCGAGCGGCTGAATGTTAAAGACCATCTCATCAAAGCCTTTTGTCGGCCCGGCATAGGTTTGCCAGTCGTTAACGCCCGCTTTGGCGTAGTCGTTGAATGGGCTCACGCTGACCGCTGGCGCAAGGAAGCGGGCGCCTTCTTCGAGGATCGGCGTCCCGAAGTTGCTGTGATAAATGATTTGGTAATCATGAGGGTAATCGGCGTGGTTGGTCAGCACATCGTGCAGGCTGAACCGGTTGGTACCGGGCACGTAGCGCAGTTCGGTCATGGTTTGCAGATCCGCTTTTTTGAACGTGCTCTCCTTGATTAAACCCCGTACGCGGATCTCATGCGGAGCGGCATCCGCCACTTCAACCTCCACCTGCGACACCGGCGTATTACCGGCCCGGCCATGAAGGGTATAAATTTGCCCGTCCGCGATAACCGGGTGTCCCGTCCACTCATAGCCACAGCGCACCATCATCTCGTTGAAACCATCCAGCCAGCCGAGACCGTTGCGGCTTTCAAGATTGATATAGGCCGGGTTAACGACCTCTTTAACCGGAGAATTCCAGCCCAGCCGGGTGCCAAATCCTTCCACGTGCAGAATGTTCATGCCGCGAGTCGGGCTTAGGGTAATGGTCAGGCCATCTTTGCTGGTAATAATGATGACTTTGCTGCCTTCCTGCTTACCGCCGTGCAGAACCTTTTGCTCAATGCTGAACGTATTATCCTGAACGTTCAGCTCCTCGCTGGAAATCTTCCAGTTTCCTTTCTCTACGCTGCTTTCAGCGCTTGTCAGCACCCAGGTTTTAGCCGCTGCATGGCCAGAAATCAGGACAGCGAGGAGCGTAAACGCGAATTTGATCTTCATATTTTATCCTTTTTGCTGAAACGATTATTTTCTTTCGTAAGCAAATCTAATGTTTAGGCAAAAAGGGAAATGTGATGGGCTTCACTGGGGGTGAAAATAGGGAATTTTAACGATTATTATGCGTTATCGATCACGATAACATTACATCTTATCTTACCTATTGCATGATTAATGTGATTTTCGAGCATTTATGCTTTAACGATTCAGCATTGATGAAATAAAAAACCCCGCCGTGGCGAGGTTGCGAATAAGCTGTATAGAATGCTAAGGACTTATTATGCTTTCAGCACGTCCAGCGCGGCAGCATAGTCCGGCTCGGTGGTGATTTCGTTAACCAGTTCGCTGAACAGAACGGTGTCGTTCTCATCAAGAACCAGTACAGCACGTGCTGCCAGACCCTTCAGCGGGCCTTCCGCGATGCTGACGCCGTATTTCTCGAGGAAATCAGCGCTGCGCAGGGTGGAAAGGGTGATGACGTTGCTCAGGCCTTCGGCACCGCAGAAACGGGACTGGGCAAACGGCAGGTCAGCGGAAATGCACAGCACAACGGTGTTGTCCATCTCGGTCGCCAGCTGGTTGAATTTACGCACGGATGCGGCACACACGCCGGTATCAATGCTTGGGAAAATGTTCAGCACTTTGCGTTTGCCCGCAAACTGAGCCAGTGTGACGTCAGACAGATCTTTAGCCACCAGGGTAAAAGCCTGCGCTTTGCTGCCAGCCTGCGGAATGGAACCTGCTACAGCAACCGGGTTGCCCTGGAAATGAACGAGTTGTGACATAGATATCTTCCTGTTTACATATAGTTAACGTCGAGGCTAGTGTATGCCATCAGCGGATAACACGGCAAACCAAATTTTTCGCCTTTACGGGCCGCAAGGAGTCAGTGATGAGAAGCGTTAAGGTCTATGAAGAAGCCTGGCCATTGCATACCCCGTTTGTGATCTCCCGCGGCAGCCGAAGCGAAGCCAGCGTGGTCGTGGTTGAAATCGAAGACGAGGGTGTGAAAGGCGTCGGGGAATGCACGCCTTACCCGCGTTATGGGGAAAGCCTTGCCTCGGTGATGGCGCAGATCATGACCCTAGTGCCTGACCTGCAAAAAGGGCTCACGCGGGAGGCGCTGCAGCAGCGTTTGCCTGCCGGGGCGGCGCGCAACGCCATCGACTGTGCGCTCTGGAGCCTTGAGGCCGCCAGGCGGCAGCAATCCCTGCCGTCCCTGCTGGGCGTGGCGCTGCCCGCATCGGTCGTGACGGCGCAAACGGTCGTAATTGGTGAGCCGGAGCAGATGGCCGCCAGCGCTAAAGCGCTCTATGACGCCGGCGCCACGGTGCTAAAAGTGAAGCTCGACGACCGCCTGATCAGCGAGCGGATGGTCGCCATTCGCTCGGCGGTGCCCGCTGCCACGCTGATTGTCGACGCCAACGAGTCGTGGCATCCCGAAGGGCTGGCCGCGCGATGCCAGCTGCTGGCCGACCTGGGCGTGGCGATGCTGGAGCAGCCTCTGCCAGCTAAGGACGATGCGGCGCTGAAGAATTTTATCCATCCGTTGCCCGTGTGCGCGGATGAGAGCTGCCACACCCGCGAGAGTCTGAGCGAGCTGAAGGGCAGCTATGACATGGTCAACATCAAGCTCGACAAGACCGGCGGGCTGACGGAAGCGCTGGCCCTTGCGGCGGAAGCGCAGGCGCAGGGCTTCGCCCTGATGCTGGGATGCATGCTCTGCACATCCCGGGCAATCGGCGCGGCGCTGCCGCTGGTCAATCAGGTCCGCTTCGCGGATCTGGATGGCCCGACCTGGCTGGCGGTTGACGTTTCACCTGCGCTGAATTTCACCAGCGGCGTGCTTCATCTTTGAGGCTGCCAGCGCAGAAGCTCCACCATTGCTTTTAGGTATTTTTCGCTGGCTTCGTCGGAGGAAATCGGCGGGAATTCAGCGGTGATGCACGGCAGGCTTAAATCGGCACACCAGCTTCCGAACGAGCCCGGCGTTTCATACCCTACGCTGGTGACGAGCGGCAGAGCGAATGCCCCGGCCAGCCACTCGCCAAGGTCGGAGTGGCGCGGATCTTCAATGCAGGCCAGCGGATCGTGGAAGGAGACAACCCATGCGGGGTGGATCTTATGGATAAGCTGGCAAAGCGCCTGCGTTTCTGGCTCCGAGCCGGGCTTGTCTCCCGTCAGCAGCACCACGTCCCGCTCTTCGGCGGAGCTGTTCCAGCGATACACCGTTTCTCCGGCGCGCCAGTTTGCCGCCGGGAAATTACGGTTCAGGTCGACTCCCCGCGCATTCGCGCGTAACCCAAGCTGACAGCCATCCGGATTGACGGCAAGAATCACGTGATGACGCCGCAGTGATGGCGTAAGCGTCCGCAGCGCGCACGAGAGCGTGACGACAGACGAGTTCTCATCGCCGTGGGTGCCGGCAATAATCAGACCGCTGTCGCGATCGGCATCGGGCGCCGGGAACCAGATTAGCGATGCGCCTAAAAATGAGCGGCCATATTGCTCCGCGCCCGGTGGAAAGGCGCCGCGTTCCGCGCGTGGTCGGGTGGTTGCCATACGAAATCCTGATTAAGAAGTCTCTACTGGCAGTGTTGTGCAAAACACGCGGTTAATCAAATAGTTTCCTTGGTGGCTCAGAATTGCCTCAAATCACTATTCCTGACGAAGGTATTTGCATTTCTCTGTTTCGAAACAAATAATTACGCATCTGCTTGTTACCTGAATTCATTAAAGGGGATCTTATGAAGCATCCTGTTTCGCGTCTCTGCGCTGCACTGTTCCTGTGCGGACTTTCTACACTCTCGTACGCGGCTGACGTGCCCCAGGGCACGGTACTGGCGCAAAAACAGGAGCTGGTCAGGCATATTAAAGATGAACCGGCTTCGCTCGATCCGGCAAAAGCGGTGGGTTTACCCGAGATTCAGGTGATTCGCGATCTCTTTGAAGGGCTGGTCAATCAGAACGAGAAGGGGGAACTGACCCCGGGCGTGGCGACGCGCTGGCAGAGCAACGATAACCGTATCTGGACGTTCATCCTGCGTGACGATGCGAAATGGTCGGACGGTACGCCCGTCACCGCACAGGATTTTGTCTACAGCTGGCAGCGTCTGGTAGACCCGAAAACCACTTCTCCGTTTGCCTGGTTTGCGGCGCTGGCGGGCATCAGCAACGCGCAGGCCATTATCGACGGCAAAGCGGCGCCTGACACGCTGGGCGTGACGGCGGTGGATGCCAGAACGTTACGCGTTCAGCTGGACAAACCGCTACCGTGGTTCAGCAACCTGACGGCAAACTTTGCCTTCTATCCGGTGCAAAAAGCGAACGTTGAAAGCGGGAAAGAGTGGACGCGTCCCGGAGCGCTGGTGGGGAATGGCGCCTACGTCCTGAACGATCGCGTGGTGAATGAAAAACTGGTTGTCGTGCCCAATACCCACTACTGGGACAATGCGAAAACTGTCCTGCAAAAGGTGACCTTCATTCCGATTAACCAGGAATCGTCCGCCACCAAACGCTATCTGGCAGGGGATATTGATATTACCGAATCGTTCCCCAAAAACATGTATCAGAAGCTGCTGAAGGACATTCCGGGACAGGTGTATACGCCGCCTCAGCTCGGGACCTATTACTACGCGTTTAATACGCAAAAGGGACCGACGGCCGACTCCCGCGTGCGTCTGGCGCTGAGTATGACGATCGATCGCCGCATTATGGCGGAAAAGGTATTAGGAACCGGTGAAAAACCGGCCTGGCATTTCACCCCCGACGTGACGGCGGGCTTCACGCCTGAACCTTCACCGTTCGAGCAGATGTCCCAGCAGGAGCTGAACGCTCAGGCGAAAACCCTGCTCCAGGCCGCAGGCTATGGCCCTCAGCGCCCGCTGAAGCTGACCCTGCTGTACAACACCTCGGAAAACCACCAGAAGATCGCCATTGCGGTGGCGTCGATGTGGAAGAAAAATCTCGGTGTGGATGTCAAACTGCAAAACCAGGAGTGGAAAACCTATATCGACAGCCGTAATACCGGCAATTTCGACGTGATCCGCGCATCATGGGTAGGCGATTACAATGAGCCGTCAACCTTCTTGTCGCTGCTGACCTCAACCCACAGCGGCAACATCTCGCGTTTCAACGACCCGGCTTACGATAAGATTATCCACCAGGCGACGCTGGAAACCACGGCGAAAGCGCGTAATACGGACTACAACATGGCGGAGAAGATCCTCATGGAGAAAGCGCCTATTGCGCCCATTTACCAGTACACCAACGGCCGCCTGATCAAGCCCTGGGTGAAAGGCTATCCCATTACTAACCCGGAAGATGTGGCGTATAGCCGGACGATGTATATAGAGAAGCACTAGCGGACAGGGAATTATTGTTAAGGTAAGATTACTTCTGTCACACACTGAACTGGCGCGAAACCCGGCGCCAGTTGCTCTTTCAGATCCTCTACCGCAACCGCAAAAACCGGTTCTTATCAGACGAAACTCACTGCCGATATTTCCCTGACGATTCAAAAACAACATAACAGGCAAAAATTGCCTGAGTTGAACATCGCCGTCTACACTTGAACAAAATAATATCTTGTGTACTGCATATTTAATATAACCAGTCACGTCAGTGAGGTCACTATGTCTTTCACTAACAGCGAGTTGCGTGAGCTTGTCGAAACACAGTTAAAATATACTTTGTGCGTTGACGTGAACAAGGCTACCAACGGCGATATATTCAATGCGGTGGCGCTGGCCGTGCGGTATTTTCAGCAAGATCGCTTTCTCGAGAGTCAGGCCCGGCAATCCGCGGAAAAGAAAAAACGCGTTTATTATATCTCGATGGAATTTTTACTCGGGCAATCATTGCGCAACAACCTGATGAACATGAACTTGCTGGAGGATATGCGTCAGGCTGTCAATGACCTTGGATTTGATTTCGATTCTATTTTTGATGAAGAGCCCGATGCCGCGCTTGGAAATGGCGGGCTAGGGCGCCTGGCAGCCTGCTTTATTGATTCTATGGCCACGTTAGACCTTGCGGCATCGGGGCACGGTATCAAATACGAATATGGTCTGTTCAGGCAATCTTTTCAGAATGGACAGCAGGTTGAACATCCGGACGACTGGCATTCCATGCGCTCGCCCTGGCTCGTTGAACATCATAGCCAGGCAATGCTGATCCCCATCGGGGGTTATATCGAGCATGCAGATGATGCTGAGGGACATTATAACCCGATGTGGATGGGGTGGAATACCATCGTGGGTATCCCGAATGACTATTTCGTTTCTGGCTACAGGGGGAGCACCACGAATAAACTTCGATTATACAGTGCTGTCGCCTCTAATTCTTTCAATATTCATATTTTCAACCACGGTGATTATATCAAAGCGGTGAGTGAAAAAATCGCCTCCGAAAATATATCAAAAATACTCTATCCTTCTGATGAGGTCCTTTCCGGTAAAGAGCTGCGGCTGACGCAGGAGTATTTTCTCGTTGCTTGTACCTTGCGGGATATATTTCGGGAATACGCTGAGACTGGCACCGACATTTCGTTACTGCCACATCACGTGGCTATCCAGTTAAATGATACCCATCCAGCGCTGGCCGTTGTCGAGTTGATGCGGATACTGGTAGATGAACATAGCCTTCCCTGGGAGCAGGCCTGGGATATCACCCAGCGAACCTGTGCCTACACGAACCACACCCTGATGCCAGAGGCCCTGGAAACCTGGCCAGTAGCGTTGTTTGAAAAACTGCTGCCGCGTCACTTGCAGATTATTTTTGAGATTAACCACCGTTTCCTGGAGGATGTCGCCGCCCGCTGGCCGGACGAACCGCACCTGCTTTCCTCCTTATCTCTCTTTTCGGGGGATAACGATAAAAGTATCAGGATGGCAAATTTGGCCATCGTCGGGAGCCACCGCGTGAACGGGGTAGCAAAGCTCCATTCCGAGCTTATCAAAACACATCTGGTACCTGATTTTTACTTCATTACGCCCGATAAGTTCATCAATCAGACCAACGGGATCACGCCGCGCAGGTGGTTGCAGCAGGCTAACCCAAATCTTGCTGCGTTTCTGAATCAGCAGATAGGTACCCGATGGCCGACGGATTTACATCTGCTCCGCCAGCTGGAGAAGCATGCGGATGATACGGGGGCGATCGATCGCATCCGCAGTATTAAATTCAAAAACAAATCCACGCTGAGCGATATTGTTTCACAGCGCTATGGGATCATGCTGGATCCGATGGCGATGTTTGATTGCCAGGTTAAACGCATACATGAATACAAGCGCCAGCTTCTGAATATTTTACACGTCATTTCTCTCTATCTCGATATCAAAGAAAATGGGAGAACGATAGCGCCTAAGGTGCATCTCTTCGCAGGTAAAGCGGCACCCGGTTATCGAATGGCAAAGCTTATTATTCAGTTAATTAATACGGTGGCGAATAAAATCAACAGCGATGCGCGTATTGCCGGGCAGTTGAAGGTCATTTTTCTTGAGGATTACAAAGTCTCGTTAGCCGAAAGCATTATACCGGCAACGGACCTTTCTGAACAAATCTCCACGGCCGGAACGGAGGCCTCTGGAACCAGTAATATGAAATTCGCACTAAACGGGGCGTTAACCATCGGTACGTATGATGGTGCCAATATTGAAATTCTTAATGCTGTCGGGGCGGAGAACTTCTATCTTTTTGGCGCTGTTGCTGAAGACATCGCTAAAATGCGGGGCAATGGCGATAATAATCGGTTTTATCGTCAAAGCCATCCGAAAGTGATGCGCACAGTCGATACGCTCGTCTCCGGCCTGTTTACCGCCGATCGTGAAGTTTTTGCACCGTTACACCGTATGTTAACCACAGCCGATCATTATTGCCATCTGCTGGATTTTGACAGCTACAGTCAAACGCAATATCAGGCAATGGCGGATTTTGAACATCCCGACCAGTGGCATCGGAAGGCCCTGTTAAATATCAGTCGAATGGGAGAGTTTTCGAGTGACAGAACCATTCAGGGCTATGCAAAAGATATTTGGGGAATAGAGTGCTGAGGGTATTTCCCCTGCTATCTTTTGGAAACGATGTCGGTGACTCGAAAAGCCAGCGTGCTACAGCAAATGCCGAGGATGATGATGAACATTGAAATACAGAGTGAAAATGACGTACAGATCGTTGTTCCGCTGGTTCGCAGACTGGATGCGTCCGTCGAATCAACCTTTAAGCAGCAGGTGCTGGAGATTATGGAGAAAGGTCATAAAAAGGTCGTGCTGGACTTCAGCCATGTCGATTTTATTGACAGCAGCTGTCTCGGTGCGCTGGTATCGATACTCAAGAGTGTAAACGGCAGGGGGGAACTGGTGCTGTGTTCCCTCAACAGCAACACTCACGACCTGTTTAAGCTGACCAGAATGGATCGTATTTTTTCTATCAAGACTAATCGGCAGGATGCTTTGCTGATGTTGCGGGGCTGAATGGCCGGAGATAAAAAAGCCCGTCAGAGCACGGGCAACATAAGCAAGTGAATAAATGATTCGTTATCAACGTTGTTGGAGGATAACGACGCGTATTTTACGCGGCCATCAGGTATGCAGATACCTGACAAAGTCGGTAGGTGAAACAGGAAATCAAACGTGCGTTACGGTGCGTCGAAGGTCGGGTAAAGGCTATTTTCGAGAAACTCGACGAGATACCAGACCTCACCGCTAAAAATAAACCATAAGCCAAATATAATAAGCAGTAAAACAATTAAGGTGAGTATTATTTCTGTTTTTCCCATTGAAGCTTTTACCCACCTGCGCTAATTCATTCGAGGTGGGCATTGTAGCGGGGCTTTCCCGGATACTCCAGTTTCATGCAGCAAGGACTTTATTACGGCCATCATTTTTGGCGCGATACAGCGCATCGTCCACGCGCTTAAACAGCTCATCAATACTCTCGCCCTGATTATGCCGAGCCACGCCAATGCTGACGGTAAACCGCGGTAGGCCCGGGATCGTAATGCGGGCAACCGCTGCACGGATCGACTCGGCAATCTGCAGCGCGGTATCGAGCGCGGTATGCGGCAGCAGGATCACGAACTCTTCTCCGCCCCAGCGGAACACCATGTCGTTCTCCCGGCTACAGGCCTCCAGCGTTCGCGAGAGGGCGATAAGAACCTCATCACCTTTCAGATGACCGAACAGATCGTTGATGTTTTTGAAATGATCGGTATCCACCAGCAGCAGGCTAAACTGCTGTTGCGCGGGAAGATAGTTGAGGCTGCTTTGATCGGTAATCGCGTAGAACTGCCGCCGGTTGAGGAGCCCGGTCATGGAGTCACGTAACGCCGCATGTTCCAGCTCCTGTTCCAGCCTTTTTTGCTCGGTGATATCGTGAATGATGCACAGCATCAGCTTGTCACCGTAGATCTCAATGGGCCCGGCATAGGTCTGAACGTGACGGGTGGAGCCATCGGCAAGGCGGTGAATAAAATTGAGTGGCTTATGTCCCCCCGGCAGTGCGGCAATCGCCGTCATGATGGGCAGCACGTCTCGCCCCAGGGTATTAATTTCCCAGGTATGTCTACTGCACATGTCATCATGTGAATAACCATAAAAATTGAGCGCGGCCAGATTCGCATCAACGATTTGGCCATCGCGGGCAGGGTCGATTAGCAGCATCGGGGCGCTGTTGGTCTCAAAAAAGCGCGCATAAAAACCCTGTTTTTTCCGTCGATAGGTGGCGGACCGGCTGGCCTTTAATCCTGAAAGCGTTGGTGGGTAGATCCCCTCAAAAACAATGACATCTCCCCAGGGGGCGTAGTGGGCAAGCGAGAGACGACAGCTTAACGGCGTATCCTGTCCATCCCGGCTCAGCGTCCAGATTTCGACGATCTCCTGCTCTGTTTTCAGTTCAGGCACATACATCGACAGGAGGGTCTGTGCCCTGGCGGAATAGATCCCTTTGCGCAGCCCGTCGAGCGTTTTATTCCCCATGGCCTGCATTGCGGCCGCATTGGCAAAAACGATCTGTTCCGACACGGGTGAAATAAGCCAGACGGGTGTTTTAATTACATTTAATGCATCAAAACAAGGTTGCGACATAGGCGTTTCCTGGTCATCGGCAACGTGTGCCTGACAATCATGACAGAATTGACTCGCGTGTACTCCTTTGAAACATACTCCAGTTAACCCCGTCAGGCATGATTTTTTTGTGAAGCAAATGCATGTTCCGGATGAATTTTACCAATGGGTACAATTTGCTTGTCGGAGTTTATTTGCAGAAGCAGCCACGGCACCTGTTCAGCAGGTAAGGGGCGGGAGAAGAGGTAACCCTGCAGGTAATCGCAGCCGAGACGGGTGAGAACCGCCTGCTGCTCTTCCGTCTCAATCCCCTCAGCCACCACGTTCATCTCCATGGTCCTGGCGATACTGATAATGGTTTCAACCAGCTTGTAGCTTTTTTCATTTTCCAGCATCGAGGTGACAAAGCTTCGGTCGATCTTAAGCTCTTTAGCCGGAAGCACGCTCAGCATCAGCAGGTTGGAGTAGCCCGTCCCAAAATCATCAATCGAGACGACGATCCCCGCGTGGTTAAACGCATTGAGTAACTCAATGCTGCGGTCGAGGTTTTTAAGCGCGGTGCTCTCGGTTACCTCAAGAATCAGCCTGGACGGAGACAGGTTATATTTCTCCAGCATTGACGACACGATAGTGAAAATGTCGGGCTGCTCGAACTGGACGGGGGAGAGGTTGAGCGAGAGCGTCCACTGGCTGAAGCCTTGCTCAGTCCAGAAATGAAGCTGTCGGCATGCCGCTTCAATGGCCCAGTTGCCTACGGGAATAATTAAGCCAGTTTGTTCCAGCGAAGGGATAAAAAGATGAGGAAGTACAACGCCTTGCTCAGGATGACGCCAGCGCAGCAGGGCTTCAAAACCGTGAATGGTTTTCTCCTGTGCATACCAGGTTGGCTGGTACCACAGTTCAAACTGATCGCGTTCAAGCGCCTGAGAGAGCGCCTGCAGGAAGCCGGGTTTCGCCGGGATAGCGGTTGACATCTCGGCCCGGTAAATCGTCCAGCCGTTTCGGCCCTCTTCTTTGACGTGGTGCAAGGCGGCATCCGCCTTGAGTTTCAGCTCGTGCAGCGTTTCACCATCCCGGGGATAGAGGCTGACGCCCGCACTGATTGTGGCGCTCAGCGCATGCCCGCAGATCGAAAGCGGGCGTCGAACATCTTCCAGCAACGCGGTGAGCAGGGCGTTGAGCTTGTCGTCATCACATTCAGGCACCAGCAGGATAAAGGCGTCTCCTCCCAGCCTTGCCAGCGTCATTTCGCGCGTGAGCCGGGCGGTGATGCGCTGCGCAACGGCGATTAAAAACTCATCACCGACGCTGTGCCCCCACGTATCGTTAATGCGCTTGAAGTGATCGACGTTCAGAAAAATCACGGCGAATGGCCTGTTGCTCAGCAACGCGCTGCGCAGACAATCCTGCATGCGCAGATCCATCTGGTGACGGTTAGCGAGCCCGGTGAGCGCATCAAAGCGCGCCTGTAGCTCAAGCTGGCGGTTGAGCTGCTGCAGATTATCCGTCAGCCGGCCGGTGCGCCGGTGTGAATCGACAAGTGAAATAATTAACATCACGCCGAGCAGGCAGAGCGTGGTGACTGAAACCCAGATGGATAACCCCAGCTCGCCAATTCCCCCGGGCAGGGTATGCGCCATATCCTGAAACTGCGCGGCGCTCATGCCGGTATAGTGCATCGCACAAATCGCGGCGCCCATGACGACGGCCGCGAGAATGCGTTCAATAACGACGCCTTTGTGTTTATCCCGCAGACGGAAGGCCAGCCACAGCGCCGTGCCGGAGGCAACAACGGCAATGACCACGGACAGCCCCACCCAGCGGCGATCCCAGATGATGCTGCCATCCAGCATCAGCGCGGCCATACCAATGTAGTGCATCGACACCACGCCAGCGCTCAGGATCGCCGTGGCCAGGAGCAGTCGAAAGGGGGAGCGTTTTTTGCCCGTAACGGCAATATTAAGGGCCGTGGTGGAAGCCACTACCGCGACGCCCAGTGATGCGAGGGTTAACCACAGGTCGTAGCTCATCATCATGGGCATTTGCATCGACAGCATGCCGATAAAGTGCATCGACCAAATGCCAATGCCCAGCGTAACCCCACCGGCAATGCGCCAGAACAGGGCAGCTTTTCTGCTGGAAAGGGGGATCTTCCCGGCGCTGTCCAGTGCCACGAAGGAGGCGATAAACGCCACCAGATAAGAGATAGCGATTAACACAGGGTCCCACGATATATTGAGCATTATGCAATCCCACGCCTGAGAGGGTTACCGATTTCGCCTGCCGGGTACTTCTTTATCTGGCAACGAACATGCGCATTCAAACCATATTAGTTATTTATCGTGAAAAATGACCAGTCATATTAATACTCTAAAACTTAATAAGAATATAAAATATATTCTATGGTTAATTTCTTAAGCGTTGCTAAACAAAAGAGAATAATAGTAGCAAAGCTCCTTAAACAGGTGGGCGATCGTATCGTTTCACCGCGGGCGATCCTATCGCTTAACATGGCCGGAGACCAGTATCACAGCATGCTGAGCAGAACATTTTCACTAATACGTTCTTTTTTATCTGACTTAAGGTAAATCTCAGGATGCTAACGGCGAAACTAAAAACAAGCGCCGTTTGCAATGAAAAACTTGCGGGCCAATGCTATAAGTCTAAGTGCCGACCAAAATATAAAACGTGGGTATTATCATGCTAAAAAATATGAGCATCAGGACCTTTATTATTGGGTTCCTCGTATCGCTATTTTTAGTTAATGCAGGTGTCGTTGTTTTATTTTCCAGCAATCCGTCTCTCTTTATTTCGCTTAACGCCATCAACTTCGTTGCGCTATTTTTGCTCTGGGTCTATATGACGAAGTATCTTGTCACGCCGATCAATACGGTGAAGAAAAGTATTGAAGAGGTGACGGCAGGAAACCTGGGCGTCTCTATCCCCGAATTTGGCAATAACTGTGCGGGCCGGCTTATCCCCGGGATCAACAGCCTTTCCGGCAACATTGCGACGCTGGTGCGCGAGATCAGGGCGTCATCGCAGACCGCCATGACCTTGTCGGATCAACTCTCGGCGCGAAGCGCTCAGCTCTCGGTGAAAACCGAGCAGCAGTCTGCGTCTTTAGTGCAAACTGCAGCCAGCATGGAGCAAATGGCCGCGAGCACCAAAAACAATGCTGATAACACCCGTCTGGCGAGCGAGCAGGCAAACGTTGCAACGCTACAGGCGCGCAAGGGCGGCGAGCTCATGGGGCAGGTCGCCAGCAATATGCAGTCCATTACCGAATGCGCCCAGCAGATGACGGAGATCATTTCGCTGATTGACGGCATTGCGTTTCAGACGAATATCCTGGCGCTCAATGCGGCCGTTGAGGCGGCTCGGGCGGGCGATCACGGTAAGGGGTTTTCCGTCGTTGCGGAAGAGGTCAGAAACCTGGCACACCGCAGCGCAGAGGCCGCGAAGAACATCAAAACGCTGATTGACGTCACCAGCAGCAACGTCACGCAGGGAGCCAGCGTGGTGTCGCAGGCAGAGAAAAACATGCACGAAATCGTGACCGGCTCGGGGAATGTCAGCCGGTTGATGGACGACATTTCCGCGTCGACGTCGGAGCAGGAGAAGGGCATTTCCCAGATCACGCTGGCGCTTTCGGAGCTGGAGCGGGTTACGCAAAGTAACGTGGCAATGGCGGAAGAACTCAACGGTTCCTCTGATGTACTGCGCAATCAGGTGATTGAGCTGCAGGCCCGGACGCGTAATTTTAGACTCGACCCGGGTTCCCTCTCCTCATTATCTACCGGCTCGTCCTCCTTCCTTCAGCGGCCAGAGCACTCTCTCTGATACCGCCGCAATTTCATGCCGGGTGGCGCTGCGCTTACCCGGCCTACACGCTCAATCTCGACGCTCGACATTCCCGCATGTACATTTCCTGAGCGATTTCAGCGCGATGGCATACATAGTTGTTGCTTAACCCCTGATGGAGGCTAGACTGACACCGAAAGAGCTCAAAAGGTGGAGGCGCTGTGGAAAGCATTAAAGGATCTGAACTGAACGTTCCTGACGCAGTTTTTGCGTGGGTGCTGGATGGTCGCGGCGGTGCCCGGCCGCTGGAAGATAATGATGTGATCGACAGTGCGCATCCCTGCTGGCTACATCTGAACTATACCCACACCGACAGCGCTGACTGGCTGGCATCGACCCCGCTCTTGCCTAACAACGTGCGCGATGCGCTGGCGGGTGAAAGCCTGCGGCCCCGCGTGAGCCGAATGGGTGACGGCACGCTGATCACCCTGCGCTGCATTAACGGCAGCACGGATGAACGTCCGGATCAGCTGGTGGCGATGCGGGTCTATATGGACGATGGGCTGATTGTCTCCACCCGACAGCGTAAGGTGCTGGCGCTGGATGATATCGTCAACGATCTGAAAGAGGGCACCGGGCCGGTCGACTGCGGCAGCTGGCTGGTGGACGTCTGTGACGCCCTCACCGATCATGCGAGCGAGTTTATTGAAGAACTGCACGACAAAATCATCGACCTGGAAGATAACCTGCTCGATCAGCAGATCCCGCCGCGCGGTTTTCTGGCCTTGTTACGTAAGCAGCTGATTGTAATGCGCCGCTATATGACGCCGCAGCGCGATGTTTATGCGCGCCTCGCCAGCGAAAGGCTTACCTGGATGAATGACGATCAGCGCCGCAGAATGCAGGATATTGCCGACAGGCTGGGCCGCGGCCTGGATGAAATTGATTCCTGTATCGCGAGAACGGCGGTGATGGCGGACGAAATCGCCCAGGTGATGCAGGAGTCGCTGGCGAGAAGAACCTACACGATGTCCCTGATGGCGATGGTGTTTTTACCCAGCACCTTTCTTACCGGGCTGTTTGGCGTCAACCTGGGCGGCATTCCGGGCAATGCCTACCATTACGGCTTTACGGCGTTTTGCGTGATGTTAGTTGTTTTGATTGGTGGTGTTGCATGGTGGTTGCATCGTAGTAAATGGCTGTAAATTTACGCTTTTTTCCGCTTTTACCAAGTTCAAAACGCGCTTTTAATTGAGCGAAGTCAATAAACATCGTCCCCGTAAGGTGCAATATTACTCCCGCAGGTGAATGCAACGTCAAGCGATGGGCGTTGCGCTCCATATTGTCTTACTTCCTTTTTTGAATTACTGCATAGCACAATTGATTCGTACGACGCCGACTTTAATAGTCGGCTTTTTTTTTGCCTCCTGATTCTCAGCGTCTACCCTAAAAGGGACGACAGCAAATTCTGGAGGGAATGATGAGCATCCTGAACGCTCTGCTACTGCAACAATCGCGTCAATCCGATCCCATCCCGACCGATCCGGTGCCAATGCCTGACCCCATCCCGCGTCCGCAGCCGATGCCCGACCCGCCGCCCGATGAAGAACCGATTAAATTGTCGCATCGGACCGCGAGATCTGCGAGGATACGCGCCATCTGACCGCAAAGATCACCACGAGAGACTATTGTGACCGCTTTTTCTACCCTGAATGTTCTGCCCGCCGCCCAACTCGATAACCTCAACGAGTTGGGATACCTCACGATGACGCCTGTTCAGGCGGCCGCCTTGCCCGCCATTCTCGAGGGCCGTGACGTGCGCGTTCAGGCGAAAACGGGCAGCGGGAAAACGGCGGCATTTGGCCTTGGCCTGTTGCAGCACATTGATGCGGCGCTTTTTCAGACCCAGTCTCTGGTGCTGTGCCCGACCCGCGAGCTGGCAGATCAGGTGGCGGGTGAACTTCGTCGCCTGGCGCGTTTCCTGCCCAACACCAAGATTTTAACCCTCTGTGGCGGACAGCCGTTCGGCGCGCAGCGTGATTCACTCCAGCATGCGCCGCACATTATTGTCGCCACGCCCGGCCGCCTGCTGGATCACCTGCAAAAAGGCACCGTCTCGCTGGATGTGTTGCAAACGCTGGTGATGGATGAGGCCGATCGGATGCTGGATATGGGCTTCAGCGACGCGATTGACGAGGTGATCCGCTTCGCCCCGGCCGATCGCCAGACGCTGCTGTTCTCTGCCACCTGGCCGGACGCTATCGCCGCCATCAGCGGGCGCGTGCAAAAAAATCCGCTCACCATTGAAATCGACAGCGTCGATGCGCTGCCCGCCATCGAACAGCAGTTCTTTGAAACCTCGCAGCAGGGGAAGATCCCGCTCCTGCAGAAACTGCTGAGCCAGCATCAGCCTGCCTCCTGCGTGGTGTTCTGTAATACCAAAAAAGACTGTCAGGCGGTCTGTGATGCCCTGAATGCCGCCGGGCAGAGCGCATTGTCCCTACATGGGGATCTGGAACAGCGCGATCGCGATCAGACCCTGGTTCGTTTCGCTAACGGCAGCGCCCGCGTCCTGGTCGCAACCGACGTCGCTGCGCGCGGTCTGGATATCAAATCCCTTGAGCTGGTGGTGAACTATGAGCTGGCGTGGGATCCGGAAGTGCATGTGCACCGTATTGGGCGTACCGCACGTGCGGGCAACAGCGGTCTGGCTATCAGCTTCTGCGCGCCGGAAGAGGCGCAGCGCGCCAATATTCTCGCTGAAATGTTGCAGATCAAGCTCAACTGGCTGAGTGCACCGGGCAGCGTGAAGCTCGTGCCGCTGGAGGCCGAAATGGCAACGCTGTGCATTGATGGCGGTAAAAAAGCCAAGATGCGTCCGGGGGATGTATTGGGCGCGCTGACCGGAGATATCGGTCTGGACGGGGCGGATATCGGTAAGATTGCGGTTCATCCGGCACATGTTTATGTGGCGGTTCGCCAGGCGGTTGCTCATAAGGCATGGAAGCAGCTACAAAACGGGAAAATCAAGGGTAAAACCTGTCGCGTACGTCTGCTGAAATAAAGAATGAAGCGTCTCAGACGTTGTGTCTGAGACGCTAACCGATTATTTCACTTCCAGCACGTTCAGACGCAGCTCGTCCAGCTGATTGTCATCCTCTTCAGGCTGCCAGCCCGCTGGCTGCATCGGGATCTCTTCCCGGTCAAACGCCAGATCGCCGCCATTTACTACTTCTGATTCGTGGTTGATGCCTTTAAAGTCGAACAGCTCCACGTCCGCGAGATGGGAAGGGACGACGTTCTGCATCGCACTGAACATGGTTTCAATGCGGCCCGGGTAGCGCTTATCCCAGTCGCGCAGCATGTCGCCAATCACCTGACGCTGCAGGTTCGGCTGAGAGCCGCACAGGTTACATGGAATGATAGGGAACCCTTTAGCCTGAGAAAAACGCTCAATGTCTTTTTCACGGCAGTAGGCAAGCGGGCGGATCACGATGTGTTTACCGTCATCGCTCATCAGCTTAGGCGGCATGCCTTTCATCTTGCCGCCGTAGAACATGTTGAGGAACAGCGTCTGCAGGATATCGTCGCGGTGGTGGCCCAGCGCAATTTTGGTTGCGCCCAGCTCCGTCGCGGTACGATACAGAATGCCACGGCGCAGACGGGAGCAGAGTGAGCAGGTGGTTTTCCCCTCCGGGATTTTCTCTTTCACAATGCCGTAGGTATTTTCTTCGACGATTTTGTAC
This sequence comes from Enterobacter sp. 01-M-03-SI-ECC, assembly GCF_047530215.1. NCBI lineage: Bacteria > Pseudomonadati > Pseudomonadota > Gammaproteobacteria > Enterobacterales > Enterobacteriaceae > Enterobacter > Enterobacter sp. 01-M-03-SI-ECC. Next base: position 154,449 of record NZ_JBLKDA010000003.1, on the reverse strand, counting down.
TCAACGCCCAGCTGCTCGAGGTATTCCGGCAGGATGTGCTCCGGGAACCCCGGCTGTTTCTGATCAAGGTTAACCGCCACCAGGGAAAAATTCACCGGTGCGCTTTGCTGAAGATTACGCAGGATCTCCAGCATGGTATAGCTGTCTTTCCCCCCTGACAGGCAAACCATGATGCGATCGCCTTCTTCAATCATGTTGAAGTCTGCAATGGCTTCGCCCACGTTACGGCGCAGTCGCTTTTGCAGTTTATTCAGGTTGTATTGCTCTTTTTTATTAATTTCTTGATTCTGTTGCATTTGTACTACCTTCGGAGCCAATAGGGGCAAAATTCGTCTGCCGCGTATGGTACGGATTCCGGTGGCAAATGCCAGCACGTTTTACAGCGACGCTAAAAGTGGATCTATAGTTAAGCTATCCTCCCTTCGCTAATAAACGCATATCATGCTCTTTTCTTTCAGAACTTACTTTCACGGGCGCTTTCGGTTACTGATAGCGATTTTGGCCGGGTTCATCTGTTTTTTAGTGCTTCCTCCCGAACTGGGGTATCTGCAGCGGTTGCTGATTGGCTGGAACGTGCTGGCGTGGCTGTATCTGTTCTTTATGTGGTTTCGAATGTTACGGACGGATGTACAGGATATTCCGCATATTGCCAGAATTCAGGATGAGAGCGCGGGGCTGGTGCTGGGCATGGTGATTCTTGGCTGCCTGGCCAGCATCCTGGCTATTCTGATTGAGCTGACCTCTCTAAAGCACCTCACCGGAACACCGCGCGTGCTGCATCTGTTGCTGACGGGCGCCACGCTGGTGGTTTCCTGGGCCTTGCTGCCCACCTCATTTGCCATGCATTACGCTCACCACCATTACCTGCACCGAAGTAAAGACGTCACCCCGATGATCTTTCCGGAAAAACCGGATGAGCCGGGCTACTGGGATTTCATCTATTTTTCCTTCACCATCGCCGTCGCGTCGCAGACCGCCGATGTGGCGACCGGGACCACCGACATGCGGCAAATCGCGTTGCTTCAGTCAGTGATTTCATTTGTTTTCAATCTGGCGATCCTGGGTCTGTCGGTGAACGTCGGTGCCGGGCTGCTGAACTGAATTTAAATGTTCAGTTGTCAGTATTCGCTGCGTGATAGATTGGCAAGTTGCGTATAATGCGATGTCGAAAACCGCTAAACACTCTCGTGACGAATACTATGATCCTTAATCGCTTTTGTTATTTACTCCCGATCGCGGCTGTAATCGGCAGCCTTTTTGCCCCGAACCCTTTGGCTATGTGGTTTTTGCTGATCAATGTGCTGACGATAGTCATCTATGGCGCAGATAAAATGGCGGCGCGCAAAGGGATGCGCAGGGTCCCGGAAGCCACGCTGCTGCTGTATGGCGCGGTGGGCGGCTGGCCTGGTGCCATCGCGGGCCAACAGCTCTTTCGCCATAAAACCCAAAAGCAGCCCTTTAAAACTTACTTTTTTTTAAGCATTGTCGTCAGCATCGCCGCAATGGCGGCGGTTTATCACTTCACGCCGGTTTCTTCTTTATGAAGGTATTGCCTGAATCAGCCATAACTGCCAATAGTAGTAGGACAATTCTTAAGGTGTTGCTGTTTTTTGCACAATCTGAATAATACGAGCAACAACACGGACGACAACATCCCATGAAAATAAAATCTATTGCGCTGGCAGTGCTGGTTGTCTTTTCTGTACCCTCCTGGGCTGCTTTTCAGGAGCGAGAATATAATACCTGGTATATCAAAAATGCGGTTCTTTATGACATGACGCAGACCTCAGAAGGTTTTCCCGTCATGGTAAGCGTATCCCAGCCCGGAAGAAAATCCGCTAATCTGCTGGTGTCATATATTACTGAGGGCCGCTGTGGTGAGAATAACCCGTCGCTAAACGTGAATGGTAAAATCCTGCCTGCCCGATATGACTGTGTTCAGATAGGACAGAACAAAATTGAACACTTTTCAGTGGTGGATGCGGACAGCGTCAATGGTATGGTGACGCACCTGAAATCTGATTTTACGATTCTTCTGCAAAACGATATTAAAATTTGGGCGGCAAATATCAAAGTGCCGAAATATGGGTTGTCACCAAGATTCTAAATAGTAAATACCTGTCTTACGATAGGTATTTTTTTTGCTATTTTGTAATCATTGATAAAATAATAATTTTTGCTTGTTATTAATCCATTTGTTGTGTAAGTGGCCCTGCTTATTTACGTATTTAAATAAACTGTATGCTAATCGGTACGACACCGCATAAATAAACCTTTCTTAATTTATGGATAAAGCTCACTGCCAGACATACGCTTGCTAGCGACCTTTTAGCTGTTTAACACACCTTTATGGATAAGGAGCAGTAAATGTCACAACGTAATAGTCTGGATTTACTAAGCCGTAAAGAAGGAATGTGTTTATTAGAGCAAAGCATGGGGTTTGTCTGGCATGCAGCACTCCGGGCTGTCGCGATATTAGGCGTTGCAGATCGCCTGGTTGAAGGAAGTAAATCCGTTAAGCAGCTGGCGAAGGAGCTTAATGTCGATGACAGCTCTCTTCACCGCATCATGCGCTTATTATCATCGCGTGGGATCTTTAACGAAGTCTCCGAAGCGGAATACGGTCTTAGCCATTCTGCCCAATTCCTGCGTTCCGATCACGAATTTTCGCTGCGTGCGGCGGTGCTTATGTTAACAGACCAAACATTCTGGCAGCCAGCGGCAAAAATGGATGAAATAGTCCAGGGTAAACCTGTTTTTAATGAATTGTTTGGTAAGCCTTTTTACGACTACTGGCAGCATGACGATACGGTGAATGAAGGCAACATTTTTCATGCCGGTATGGCCTCTATGTCATCCGTAGAGAATGAAGTCATCGCAGATAGCTATTCGTTCCCTGAACACGCTGTCGTTGCGGACATCGCCGGTGGGCTGGGTAATTTATTGCTGGCCGTTTTACGTCGAAATCCGACCTTAACCGGTATCCTGTTTGATCAAAAAGACGTGCTTGCGCGCAATCGGCTGTCACGATTAAATGACGATAGTCGATGGAAGACCGTAGAGGGCAGCTTTTTTACAGCCTGTCCAGCAGCGGATATTTATCTCCTCAAATATATTTTGATGGACTGGCCTGATGAGAAGGCAGTTCAGATACTTCAATGCTGCAGAAACGCGATGAAAGAAAACGCCCGGTTATTAATTTTTGAACCGCTTATCAAAAAGGAAAATAACGAGCAGGGCCGATTTGAAATTGACCTTCTTCTGTTAACGAGCTTTGACGGCGGGCGGGCAAGAACGGAGCCTGAGTATCAGGCCTTGTTTAAACACGCCAACCTGAAGCTGAACAAAATAATAGACACCCGTTCGTATCTGTCGATTTTAGAGGTCGTACCTGTTTGAATCTGTTCGTCATTCCGTTTTAGCGTATTCATGCTACGCTTTTTGTGTTGTACAAGGGAGCATGAATATGAAAAACAAAGACGAACAAACAGGACTGGTGGGGCTGGCGATTGGAGCAGCCGTTATTGGGCTGGTTTCAGCGCAAAAACCGATCCATCGCAATAGTATTGTCGATGAACTGGTCAGGCTCGGCAGGCAAAAAGGCGATGGAGTAGAAGACGAGGTTTTCGTGAAAGCGGCTGAGCTGGTGAGAAAAGGGGTATAGCGCATGGCTAAAAGACGAGATGTGAAGTGCCATTGCGCCGCGGTGGCATTCACCGTTGAGCTCACGGGTGGCTTCAACCTGTGAAAAAACAGTGCGTCTAAGTGTTAATCCGCCACCGGCACTGCTGGTGGCTTTTTATTTTCCGGGAGTAAGGTTAACCGCCATCCAGGTGGTTCAACACAGCGCCGAGATGCCCGACAATATCTGCAAAATCAAAAATTAACGCCATCCAGATTAGCGCGAGAAGAGTAAGTACGGCAACGGATACACGACCAAACAACGCTGTTATCCTTAGTGATGTAAAGACTTTCAACTCATTTTAAACAGCTTTCTCTCAACTTACCCTCAACCATACGACTCCAGAACCCATTTTTTGTGACGAACCTCAAAAATGGTGGAGCCCGCATCATCATGCGGGCTCTGATAATTAGAACTGGTAAACCATACCTAACGCTACGACATCATCCGTACCGATGCCGTTGTTTTTGTAGAAGCTGTCATTTTCATCCAGCATGTTGATTTTGTAATCAACGTAGGTGGACATGTTTTTATTGAAGTAGTAGGTTGCGCCTACGTCAGCGTATTTAACCAGATCCTGGTCGCTCTGGCCGTTACCCAGGTCCTTACCTTTAGACTGCAGGTAGGAAAGGGTCGGACGCAGGCCGAAGTCGAACTGATACTGTGCGGTCACCTCAAAGTTTTGGGTTTTGTTCGCCACGGCGTCGGTGTGATTGCCGTACGGGGTCATATTGCGGGTTTCAGAATACATTGCCGCCAGATAGATATTGTTGGCGTCATATTTCAGGCCCGCAGTCCAGGCATCCGCTTTGTCACCGCCCGCAGTCGTATTCATCACCTGCTCGTTGGTGCGGTCAGAAGAGGTGTAGGCGGCACCCGCACTGATCCCCATGCCGAAGTCATAGGTGGTAGAGATGCCGAAACCATCGCCGTTCTCGTGACGCGTGTCGCGGCCGTTGTTAGTGCCTTCCTGATTGTTGCTGGCGTCTTCATTCTTGCCCTGATACTGCAGCGCAAAGTTCAGACCCTGCACCAGACCATAGAAGTCGGTGTTACGGTAGGTTGCCACGCCGTTGGCGCGGCTGGTCATGAAGTTGTCGGCTTTGGTATAAGAATCTCCACCGAACTCAGGCAGCATATCGGTCCAGCCCTCCACGTCGTACAGCACGCCGTAGTTACGTCCGTAATCGAAGGAGCCGTAGTCGCCCACTTTCACGCCCGCGAAGGCCAGACGCGTCCAGGACTGGTTATCCGAACCTTCGGTATTATTGGCCTGAATGTTGTATTCCCACTGCGCGTAGCCGGTCATCATGTCGTTGATCTGGGTTTCGCCTTTGAAGCCCAGACGCATGTAGGTTTGATCCCCGTCAGCGCCTTTATCGTCGGAGAAATAGTGCAGACCATCTACTTTTCCGTACAGATCTAATTTATTGCCGTCTTTATTATAAATCTCTGCTGCATGCGTTGCGCCAGCCATTAACAGAGCCGGAATCATCAGGGCCAGTACTTTTCTTTGCATTGTGATATTCCTTTGCAGTTGTTTTTATTTAATTACCTGTTGAACTTTCAGAAAGAGAAAGTTGTCCCATGCTAAATCACTCCCGTGTAAGAGCAATAAAATATTATTGTTACGAATTAAGTAAAATCTAAACTGAATAAATCAGCAGTAATGGTCATTGGTTTTATGAATGATTTAGGGGTAAGCATATTAAATTGAAATTATTAATCAGGCGTTAATTGCGATAGTCTTGATGGCGTTATATGCCTTTAAGATGATTCATCCATAATTAACGTGAATGCTATTAAGGAAACTAAATAGATTTTCATTGATTATTTGGATTTGCCCGGTGTGAATGCGCCGGGCTTTTTTTATGGCAAAAAAAATGCCCGGACAAGCCGGGCAGGGGAACTAGTCGCTGGTCGGTTTTTCGGCTTTACCCGCCATTTGTGCCAGGAAGTCATAGCGTTTTTGCAGGTCCGCAGCGGCATCTTTCCACAGCTGTTCGGCCACCTCCGGCTGCTGCGCGTTAAGGCGACGGAAGCGCTGTTCCTGCATTAACGTCTCGGCCAGGGCATCTGACGGCGGCCGCGAATCCAGCGCCAGCGGTAATTTACCCTCGTCTGCGCGACGCGGGTCGAACCGGTACAGCGGCCAGAAGCCGGTCGCGGTCAGCTGACGCATTTGATCGTGGCTGAGCGCCAGGTCGTAGCCATGCTCCTCGCAAGGGCTGTAGGCAATAATCAGCGATGGACCCGGGTACGCTTCCGCTTCCTGAATTGCTTTTACCGTCTGGTTAAGCTGGGCACCCAGCGAGATTTGCGCGACGTAAACGTGGCCGTACATCATCATGCTCACGCCGAGATCTTTGCGCGCCTTGCGTTTACCGTGTTCCCCGAATTTTGTCACGGCGCCTAACGGTGTGGCTTTTGACGCCTGACCGCCGGTATTGGAATAACACTGTGTATCCAGAACCAGAATGTTGACGTTTTCGGTCAGGCTCAACACGTGATCCAGCCCGCCGAAGCCGATATCGTAAGCCCAGCCGTCACCGCCAATCAGCCAGATCGATTTTTCGACCAGGGCGTCAGCGTCGGTCAGCAGCTGTTCGGCTCCCGCTACGCCCTGAAGCGAGCGGCGCAGCTCAGCAACCTGCTCACGACGCACTTCCGGCGTTGCGTCTGCGTGAAGGGCGGCATTGAGTTCGGCAGGGATCTGCCCGGCAAACTGATCGAGCAGGCGCATCACGCGTGTGCGGTGCTGGTCAACGGTCAGGCGGAAGCCCAGGCCAAACTCGGCGTTGTCCTCGAACAGCGAGTTTGCCCACGCGGGACCGCGACCGTTGGCGTCAGTGGTGTACGGGGTGGAGGGCAGGTTACCGCCGTAGATAGATGAACAGCCGGTTGCGTTGGCAATCAACATCCGGTCACCGTACAGCTGGGTAAGCAGCTTGATATACGGCGTTTCACCGCAGCCGGAGCAGGCGCCAGAGTACTCAAACAGCGGCGTGATCAGCTGTGACGTGCGGATATCAATACGTTCCAGTTTGCTGCGGTCGATTTCCGGCAGATTCAGGAAGAAGTCATAATTGACCTTCTCCTCTTCAACGTGCTCCAGGCGCGACATCATATTGATGGCTTTAATGTCCGGGTTCTGCCTGTCTTTCGCCGGGCAGACCTCAACGCAGAGGTTACAGCCGGTGCAATCCTCCGGGGCGACCTGCAGAACGTATTTCTGCCCGCGCATATCGCGGGACTTCACGTCCAGAGAGTGCAGGCTGGACGGCGCGGATTCCATCTCCTCCGGCGACACCACTTTGGCGCGAATGGCCGAGTGCGGGCAGGCCGCGACGCAGTGGTTACACTGGGTGCACAGCTCCTCTTTCCAGACAGGAATCTCTTCGGCAATGTTACGTTTTTCCCAGCGGGTGGTGCCCATCGGCCACGTTCCATCCGGCGGCAGCGCCGAGACGGGCAGGGCGTCACCCAGGCCGGCCAGCATCGCCGCCGTTACCGTTTTCACGAAATCAGGCGCCGCATCGGACACGACCGGAGGGCGGTTCGGGCTGGCGGCATTCACCGGCTGCAGCGGCACCTCAAACAGCGATTCGCGCGCCAGCGCCAGCGCCTGCCAGTTCCGCTCGACCAGTTCCTGCCCCTTGCTGCTGTAGCTTTTGGCTATTGCGCCCTGCAGTTCCGCGAGCGCGCTGTCTCCCGGCAGGATATTCGTCAGATGGAAGAAGGCCATCTGCATCACGGTATTAATACGCGCAGCAAGGCCGCATTCGCGGGCAATTTTGGCGGCGTTGACGACATAGAACCGGGCTTTTTTCTGGTTCAGCACCGCCTGCACTTCCTGCGGCAGCCGTGACCAGACCTCATCCGCGCCGTACGGCGTATTCAGGAGGAAAATACCGCCGGGCTTCAGGCGCTCGGCCATCTGATATTTATCGATGAACTGCAGCTGGTGACAGCCAACAAAATCAGCCTGAGAAATAAGATACGCCGAGCGGATGGGCTGTTCGCTCACGCGCAGGTGGGAAACGGTCAGGCCGCCGGCTTTCTTGGAGTCATAAACGAAGTACCCCTGGGCGTACCACGGCGTAGAGTTACCGATGATTTTGATGTTGTTTTTGGTCGCGGAGACGCTGCCGTCGCTGCCCAGGCCGTAGAACAGCGCCTCAAGTTTGGCGGTCGAGGGCAGGGTGTTTTCCGGCAAGGCCAGGGACAGGTTGGTCACATCATCATAAATGCCGACGGTGAAGCGCGGCTTGGGCTTCGCTTCGCTGAGCTCGTTAAATACCGCCAGCACGCAGTCCGGGCCAAACTCTTTGGAGGACAAACCGTAGCGCCCTCCGACGGTGCGCGGCAGCGTTTCGCGTTCGCCATTGTTAAAGGCTTCTGCCAGGGCGGTCATGACGTCCAGATAAAGCGGTTCCGCCTGCGCGCCGGGCTCTTTGGTACGATCGAGCACCGCCACCGCGCGCGCGCTTTCAGGCAGAACGGAAAGCAGATGTTTAGCCGAAAACGGGCGATAAAGACGCACTTTGAGCACGCCCACCTTTTCGCCGCGCGTCAGCAGCTCGTCAACCACCTCTTCACAGGTCCCAATGGCTGATCCCATCAGCACAATGACCCGATCCGCCTGCGGGTGGCCGTAGTATTCAAACGGTTTGTATTCACGACCGGTTGCGGCGGCAAAGTCGTTCATCGCCTGTTCAACATGGTCGTACACCGCGTTGTACCACGGGTTCGTGGCCTCGCGAGACTGGAAATACGTATCCGGGTTCGCCGACGTTCCTCGAATAACCGGATGTTCCGGGTTAAGGGCGCGGGCGCGATGCGCGTCGATGTCCGCCTGCGGGAGCAGGTTCAGGATAGTCTCGTCAGCCAGCGGGACAATTTTGTTGATTTCGTGAGAGGTGCGGAAACCATCAAAGAAGTGAATAAACGGCACGCGGCTTTTGAGCGTGGCGATATGCGAAATTAAGGCAAAGTCCTGGGCTTCCTGGACGCTGCTGGCGCACAGCATCGCGCAGCCGGTCTGGCGCACGGCCATCACGTCAGAGTGATCGCCAAAAATAGAGAGCGCGTGGGTGGCAACGGTACGCGCAGCGACGTGCAGAACGAAGGGGGTCAGCTGACCGGCGAGCTTGTAAAGCGTCGGGATCATTAACAACAATCCCTGAGAGGAGGTAAACGACGTGGAAAGCGCACCGGTCTGCAGCGCGCCGTGTACCGTGGCGATCGCACCGGCCTCGGACTGCATTTCAACGACCCTTGGGACATCGCCCCAGACGTTTTTTAACCCGTTACCCGCCCAGGCGTCCGCCTGCTCAGCCATGGTTGAACTTGGCGTAATTGGGTAGATGGCGATAACTTCACTGGTGCGGAAGGCGACTGAGGCAACTGCACCATTACCGTCAATAGTTTGCATAGGACAACACCCTTACATTGCGCAAAAAAATAGGGGTCTGTTTTACGGCGACAAACCCTGAATATTATCTGTGTATTCTAGCAAACGGGGGATTTTACGATTTTCGCTTTTGTGTCCTCGGTATTCTCGCCATCAATGAGTAGATCAAACTTTTGGCGAAAAAATTGCGAGAAATTGTTTCTGAAGCGCATAAATACGCACTTCCGCTCTCGACGACACGGGATGTGATGCCTATTATGCATAGGTTTCGCATTAATTATGGGGGAGAGAGCATGCGCTCAGCATTTTTGGTAGGGTGTGCCGCATTATTGCTGTCGGCATGTAGCAGTGAACCAGTCCAGCAGGCTACGGCCGCTCACGTCGCGCCGGGAATGAAGGCGGCGATGTCCAGTTCAGGTCAGGCCAACTGCGCGATGATTGGCGGTTCGCTGTCCGTCGCCCGCCAGCTAGATGGTTCTGCTATTGGGATGTGCGCCTTGCCAAACGGCAAACGCTGCAGTGAACAGTCGCTTGCCGTGGGAAGCTGCGGTAACTATTGATTATTCTGCACGCTTAAACATCAGCGTTTTATCGGCTGTCGCCAGCGTCAACTGGTCTTCAGTCAGGTCGACCTGCGCCCCTTTGCGCAGCATGTCGCCGATGGCCTGATCCAGCTCGTTCAGCTGCGGTTCCGTGCAGAGCTTGCGCGTCATGGCCAGCGTTTTGACCTTAAGCTCGCCCTCGGACAATTTCCCCTGTCCGTTAAAGCGGTTACACATCTGGCCAGAAACGCTGATGTTGTTCACCAGGCTGATATCAGGCAGCGCGCTAAAACTGATTTCAGGTTGCGCTGTTCCGCTCTTCACGGCCTTACCGTTCACATTTTCCAGCACAAAGCGGTGGCTTTTAAGTTGCTCCGGCTGTACGGAGGCTTTACCCGGATTAACGCACCCGGTAAGGACAAGACTAATAACGCTTAACGCGATGAGCTTTTTCATTTTTCTTCTCAAACTATAAATACTGTGAATCTTTTTCCAGTGTAACGATACTCTGCCGGGCGTTAATGGGGTTTATCTGAAAGTGCGAGGGGGGAAGTACCGGGCAACGCAGCGGTTGCCCGGAATGACGTTAGTGCGATTTAAATCCTGCCGCCGTCATCAGCATGCGGAAGAGCATGCTGACCGCAGCCAGCGCTAGCACGCTGCCGCCCCAGATAATGGCCAGCCACAGCAATCTTTTCCAGACCGGTTGTTGCATCAGTGATAACCCTCCCCATGCTTAACTTTGCCGCGAAATACGTAGTAGCTCCAGAAGGTGTAGACCAGAATAACGGGAATGATCAACAGTGCGCCCACCAGCATAAAGCCCTGGCTTTGCGTCGGTGCGGCGGCCTGCCACAGGGTGATCGACGGCGGAATAATATGCGGCCAGATGCTGATCCCAAGCCCGCTAAAGCCGAGGAAGATCAGCCCCAGCGTCAGGATAAACGGTCGGCTATGGCTGTCGGGATTATTCAGGCAGCGCCACTGGTACAGGCTAAACATCACCACCAGCGCCGGGACGGGCAGCAGATAAAACAGGTTTGGCAGCGTAAACCAGCGCGCAGCGATGGCCGGTTGCGCCAGCGGCGTCCAGAGGCTGATCGCCGCAACAAACGCCAGCAGCACGATTAAAAGCGTTTTCGACATTTCTCTCATCCGCTGTTGCAGCGCGTTTTCGCTTTTCATCACCAGCCAGGTCGAGCCTAACAGCGCATAGGCCACCACCAGACCCGCGCCGCAAAACAGGTTAAACGCGGTGAACCAGTCAAAGGGGCCGCCGCTGTAGGACCGTCCGGTAACGGCAAAGCCGTTGATGACGGCACCTACCGTCACGCCCTGTGTAAACGTCGCCAGAATCGAACCGCCTATAAACGCTTTATCCCAGAAGGGACGGTGCGCCGGGGTGGCCTTAAAGCGAAATTCAAACGCCACGCCGCGAAAAATAAGTCCGATCAGCATTAACGTTAGCGGAATGGTCAGGGCATCAACGATCACCGCATAGGCCAGCGGGAATGCGCCGAACAGGGCGGCACCGCCCAGCACCAGCCAGGTTTCATTACCGTCCCAAACCGGCGCGACGCTGTTGACCATCACGTCGCGATCGTCGGCGTTGTGCATGGCCGGGAACAGAATGCCGATCCCCAGATCAAAACCGTCCATCACGATATACATCAGCGTGGCAAAGACGATAATGACGAACCAGATAATGGAGAGATCGATACCCATTATGGCTGCTCCTTATGTTCAGTTGTTACGGCAGAAAGCGGGCGGGCCGGACGTCCGTCGGACTCGGTGGCGAAAGACTCATGCGCCTGCGGGCCTTTCCGAATCAGGCGCACCATATAGCTGTAACCCACGCCGAATACCGAGGTATAGACGACGAAGAAGGCCAGCAGGCTGACGCTCATGTGCAGGTCACCGTGGGCGGAAACCGCATCTTTTGTTCGCTGAAGTCCATACACCACCCACGGCTGACGGCCCACTTCGGTGGTGATCCACCCGGCCAGAATCGCAATCAGCCCGGATGGCCCCATCAGCAGCGCAAACCACAGGAAAGGGCGCGACGAATACAGGCGTTTTTTGTAGCGTAGCCAGAGTGCCGCCACCCCAAGCAGCAGCATCAGCATGCCCAGGCCCGCCATAATACGGAACGACCAGAAGACGATGGTGGCGTTGGGCCGGTCTTCCTTTGGAAACTCTTTCAGCGCAGGGACCTGTTTATCCAGACTATGGGTCAGGATAAGACTGCCGAGCGCGGGGATCTCCAGCCCAAAGCGGGTGCGCTCCTGTTCCATATCCGGCCAGCCAAACAGCAGCAGCGGGGTAGGTTCACCCGGCGGATTTTCCCAGTGGCCTTCAATGGCGGCAATCTTGGCGGGCTGGTGCTTTAAGGTGTTCAACCCGTGCATATCGCCGACCATGGCCTGAATGGGGGCGACAATCAGCGTCATCCACAGCGCCATCGAAAACATCGCCCGGATGGCGGGGGTATTATTCCCGCGCAGCAGATGCCATGCCGCGGATGCGCCCACAAACAGGGCGCTGCTGAGGAAGGCGGCTATCGACATATGCAGCAGGCGGTAAGGGAAGGAGGGGTTAAACACCACGGCAAACCAGTCCACCGGGACGACCTGACCGTTGACGATCTCATAGCCCTGCGGAGTCTGCATCCAGCTGTTCGAAGAGAGTATCCAGAAGGTGGAGATAATGGTGCCCAGCGCCACCATGCAGGTGGAGAAGAAGTGCAGGCCCGGCCCGACTTTGTTCCAGCCGAACAGCATCACGCCAAGGAACCCGGCTTCGAGGAAGAAGGCGGTAAGCACTTCATAGGTCAGCAGCGGGCCGGTAATGCTGCCCGCAAACTGCGAAAAGCCGCTCCAGTTGGTGCCAAACTGGTAGGCCATTACCAGCCCGGAGACCACGCCCATGCCAAAGTTGACGGCAAAAATCTTCGACCAGAAATGGTACAGGGAGCGCCAGACCGGATTTTTTGTTTTCAGCCACAGCCCTTCGAGCACGGCAAGATAGCTTGCCAGGCCGATGGTGATGGCCGGGAAAATAATGTGAAAGGATACGGTAAAGGCAAACTGTATCCGTGCAAGGTGAAAAGCATCCAAACCAAACATGCAAAACTCCGCGATGTAATTATGTCGATGCCATTCTAAGCCGCGCCAGCTCTGGGTTGCAGAAACAGACACGGCATATTTACCTATAACAGTTTCCCGTCTATTGGGTACATTTCCTCATGCGCGGAAAAATCAATGAACCCCTGCCGCTATCAGTAGGGGGAGGCATCCAGAAGAATATTGGCGAGTTTAGACGTATTATGGAAAGAGTATACGTCCCCTCGAACACGCAGATATACTCCATCGTCTTTAACATCGATTTTCACTTCAGGATCGTTAGTCACCATGAATGGCGCGGCCTGATCAATATGCGATAAAAAATCTGCCTCACTTCTTTTGGCATCCAGTAAATAGTAGTGATAGGTGTATGATGTCATGGCCCCGGCATTAGCTTGTGTGACATACAACACAGCCCAGTTATTGACTTTCACCTTTGAACGTAACTCTTGTTCGACAGGGAAGTTCATAAAACAGAAAACCCATCCGGCGTAGGCTAGTGCGAATAATGCAGGTATGAGAATATAGCGTTTTTTAAAAACCCGTTCTTGTTGCATAGTCTATTCCGCATTTTATCCAGAATTGATCGGTCGGATCATCCCCAAAAGGGGGGGAACCATACCAGTGTCCATCTTTTGACTGACCATTCCCTGACTTTGACTGCGCCCAGCCTGCTGCGCGTAACAGAACGGGGGAAGAAATTCCAGCCGCAGTACCCACCGCACCATAATGAAAATTACCAAAATTCTCGTATTGGCGGCCTATTCTGGTTTTATAATCCCAGGGGCCATGTAACCTGACCTGTTGATAAAACCAAGCATATGTTAACGCTGATGGTCCCCGGTGAAATCTTGCTAGCATCATATTACTCAAGATGTTAACGCCTGGAGGAGAGAAAGATGAAATATCATAAGGTGGGTGAGGAGAGACCGCTAGAGTTGGGTACCTCATGCTTGCAGTCTCTCATTCCAGTTGTCGGTAAATATAATGTTACCGTCACAATGTTTCCAGGTAATTTTTTCATATCGAAATTCTACACACTCGAGGTGATTGTGTTTTTCCTTTGTTGGATCTTTTGTGTCGTGCATCATTGGTGAGACGCCGACAATTTTCACCCCTTCAAGTAACATGTTGAAATATTCTACTTCTTGCCCTGCATCATTAATCTTGTACCATCTAAATTCAGCCGATTTAAGAGTTTGACCCGTTGCAACCGCCTTATAAAGATACGGTGAAGATGAATCAAATTCTTTTTGTATGATTATGGATGAATGTTTGCGAGTACCGGTGATTTTTCCCGTAAGACCATCGGTAGGCAGACTGAGATTGTGGGAGAAACCATTAACTTCTATGCTTCCTTCCCGATTCTGAACATCAACCGCCCCTTTAATATCCGCTCCGCCGTCGTCTTTTATCCATAAATATGCTGGAATTGCCATGAAAAGCTCCTTTCTAATTAAGTAAATGGTATTTGTGATTAATTTAATACTCCAAAACGGACAAGCCAATTAGGCAAAAAATGTTATATAAATTATTTATATTTCATGGTGTTATGTGCTTGATTGTAGCGATAGGCTTAATCAATACCCCAATGTAATGTGGACATCACTGTTTTAAACAATGTTTTTATGAATTTTCCGCATAAAACCGCTTGCTTTATCGTCAGCGCCGTGCGTTAATGGTCTTCTGGTTTTGAGTCCAAATAAATATCTGATGTAGTTTTATAAAGCAGTTCTCATCACGTTGTGCCTCTCCGCAGCCTCTCTTGGGTCTTTATCTACTTTCCGATTCGTTTTGTTTAAAACCATCATTGCTCAATCGGCCCATTAGTAATTTACGTTTTACGTGTCAGGAGAATCCTATGACTTCTTATATCCATTTTCGCTGCCCATGCTGTCATGGTTCGCAGTACCGTACCTCAGTCTTCGATGTGTCTGAGAAAAACCCACTCGGCGCGAAATGCATCTTTTGCAAATCGTCGATGATTACGCTCGATCACCTGGCCGCTGCGCGTCAGGCGCAAAGCCACGTTACCGAGTACCGTAAGTAATTCACCTTCCAAACTATAACAGTTAGCTAAATCTTCTCTTTTTCTCCTGCTGATATACACTGTCGGTCATAAGGAGAATCTGATGAAAAAATACCAGCGTCTGGCGCAACAAATTATCTCGCAGATTGAGCTTGGCGTATGGCTGCCGGGCGATAAGCTGCCTTCCCTGCGAGAGCAGGTGGCAAGCAGCGGCATGAGTTTTATGACCGTTGGCCACGCGTATCAGATGCTGGAAAGCCAGGGGCGCATTGTCGCCAGACCGCAGTCGGGCTATTACGTTGCCTCGCGCCCGACCGCACAACAGCCCGCGCCACCTGCCCAGGTGATGCGTGACGAAGCGGTAGATATTAACACCTACATCTTCGACGTCTTACAGGCCAGCCGCGACCCGTCCGTTGTCCCTTTTGCTTCCGCGTTTCCCGATCCGCGACTTTTCCCGCTGCAGCAGCTCAACCGCTCGTTGGCGAACGTCAGCAAAACCGCGACGGCGATGAGCGTTATTGAGAACCTGCCGCCGGGGAACGTCGATCTCCGCCACGCCATTGCCCGTCGCTACGCGCAGCAGGGGATGAACATCTCCCCGGAAGAGATCGTCATCACCGCTGGCGCGCTCGAAGCGCTCAATCTGAGCCTGCAGGCGGTCACCGAGCCGGGTGACTGGGTGATTGTCGAAAACCCCTGCTTCTACGGCGCGCTGCAGGCGCTGGAGCGTCTCAAGCTCAAAGCGTTGTCAATTGCGACGGATGTCCGCGAGGGGATCGATCTCAATGCCCTCGAACAGGCGCTGAATGAGTACCCGGTTAAAGCCTGCTGGATCATGACCAACAGCCAGAACCCGCTTGGCTTCACGCTGAGCGCGGAGAAAAAAGCGCGGCTCGTCGCGCTATTAACGCAGCACAATGTCCCCCTGATTGAAGATGACGTCTACAGCGAGCTCTATTTTGGCCGCGAAAAGCCGCTCCCGGCGAAAGCATGGGATCGTCAGGACATGACGCTGCACTGCTCGTCCTTTTCAAAATGTCTGGTGGCCGGTTTTCGCATCGGCTGGGTGGCGGCAGGAAAACACGCGCGACGGATCCAGCAGCTGCAGCTGATGAGCACGCTCTCCACCAGCTCTCCCGTACAGCTTGCGCTGGTGGATTACCTGGCGACGAAGCGCTACGACGCCCATCTGCGCCGCCTGCGGCGTACGCTCGCCGAGCGAAAGCAGCAGGCATGGCAGTCACTTCTGCGCCATATGCCTGCCGGGGTCAAAATCCACCATAACGACAGCGGCTACTTTTTATGGCTGGAGCTTCCGGCGCAGCTGGATGCGGGGCTGTTGAGCGAAAAAGCCTTAACGCACCACATCAGCATTGCCCCCGGGAAGATGTTTTCCACCTCTGACGCGTGGACGCCGTTCTTCCGGTTTAATACCTCATGGGCCTGGGGAGAGCGAGAGGAGCAGGCGGTGATTCAGTTAGGTAAATTAATTAGCACGATGCTGGAATAAACCTTTCCCCGTTATTTAAATAATCAATTCTTATCCTGATAACGGCGCTGCGAATATTTTGCGGTGCCCGGTCATAGGAAATCCGCATACCGTCTCCCGCGGCTAACTCCTTGTCTATAATCCAGTTAACGGGGAATGCGCCCTCTGTCACACCTTGATGAAATTTCCTGAAGCCGTACGGTGCGGCGCATTTGCGCGGTCTACGTTTAATAAGGGAGATATTTTTAGGGCACGGCTGCCGCTAAATTTCATTGCGACAGGAGTAACTCTTATGAGCAAAAAATTTGCCCGCAGCAGCCTGTGCGCGCTCGGCATGACTATCATGACAGCGCAAGCCGCAGAACCACCAAAGGCCATTGGCGACGGGGAAGGTCGGCTGGATATTATCGCCTGGCCGGGATACATCGAACGCGGACAGACGGATAAAAACTATGACTGGGTCACCCAGTTTGAAAAAGAGACCGGGTGTGCGGTCAACGTCAAAACGGCGGCCACGTCGGATGAAATGGTCAGCCTGATGGCGAAAGGGGGATATGACCTGGTCACCGCCTCGGGTGACGCCTCCCTGCGCCTGATCATGGGCAAACGCGTTCAGCCCATTAACCCCGACCTAATTCCGAACTGGAAAACTCTCGACGCGCGCATCGTAAAAGGGGAATGGTTTAACGTCGGCGGGAAGGTCTACGGCACGCCGTATCAGTGGGGGCCAAACCTGCTGATGTACAACACCAAAACCTTCCCGACGCCGCCGGACAGCTGGAGCGTGGTCTTCACCAAACAGGATCTGCCGGACGGGAAAACCAACCAGGGGCGCGTGCAGGCGTACGACGGCCCGATTTATATTGCCGACGCCGCGCTGTTCGTCAAAGCTACGCAGCCGCAGCTGGGCATCAAAGACCCGTACCAGCTCACCGAAGCTCAGTATGCCGCGGTGCTCAAGGTGCTTCGCGACCAGCATGCGCTGATCCACCGCTACTGGCATGACACTACCGTCCAGATGAGCGACTTCAAAAATGAAGGCGTTGTGGCCTCCAGCGCCTGGCCGTATCAGGCAAATGCGCTGAAAGGGGAAAACCAGCCCATCGCCACCGTCTTCCCGAAAGAGGGGGTAACCGGCTGGGCGGACACCACCATGCTGCACGCGCAGGCAAAACACCCGATGTGCGCCTACAAATGGATGAACTGGTCGCTGACGCCGAAAGTACAGGGCGATCTGGCGGCATGGTTTGGCTCCCTGCCCGTGGTGCCGGAAGGGTGTAAGGCCAGCACGCTGTTAGGTGATAAAGGCTGCGAAACAAACGGGTATAACGAGTTCGACAAAATCATGTTCTGGAAAACCCCCATCGCTGAAGGCGGCAAATTTGTCCCTTACAGCCGCTGGACGCAGGATTACATCGCCATCATGGGCGGTCGTTAATTGCCCGGGAGCAGAACATGACGTACGCGGTCGAGTTTAACAATGTTTCCCGTCTTTACGGCGACGTAAGGGCGGTGGATGGGGTCACCATTGCGATTCGTGACGGAGAGTTTTTCTCCATGCTGGGGCCTTCGGGCTCCGGCAAAACCACCTGCCTGCGTCTGATCGCCGGTTTTGAGCAGCTTTCTGGCGGCACGATTTCTATCTTCGGCAAGGAGGCGAGCGAACTGCCGCCGTGGGAGCGGGATGTGAACACCGTCTTTCAGGACTACGCGCTGTTCCCGCATATGTCTATCCTCGACAACGTTGCCTACGGGCTGATGGTTAAAGGCGTCGACAAGAAAAAACGCCACGCGCGGGCCCGCGATGCCCTGGAAAAAGTGGGCCTGAGCTTTGCCGTTTCCCGCAAGCCGTCGCAACTTTCCGGCGGCCAGCGCCAGCGCGTCGCCATTGCCCGCGCGCTGGTCAATGAACCGCGCGTCCTGCTGCTGGACGAACCCTTGGGCGCGCTCGATCTTAAGCTGCGCGAACAGATGCAGTTCGAGCTGAAGAAGCTTCAGCAGGAGCTCGGCATCACCTTTATTTTCGTTACCCACGATCAGGGCGAAGCCCTTTCCATGTCGGACCGGGTGGCGGTATTCAATAACGGCCGCATCGAGCAGGTGGATACCCCGCGCGATCTCTACATGCGTCCGCGCACGCCGTTTGTCGCCGGTTTTGTCGGCACGTCCAACGTCTTTGATGCCGGCCTCGCGCAGAAACTGTGCGGCATGGACGGCAGCTATTCCCTGCGCCCGGAGCATATTCGCCTTAATGAACTCGGTGACGTTCAGGTTCAGGGCATCGTGCAGGCCGTTCAGTATCAGGGGGCGGCCACGCGCCTTGAGCTGAGGCTTGCCGATGGTGCCAAACTGCTGGTGAGCCAGGCCAACCTCAGTGAAACCTCACCGCTGAGCGGCATTGCGCCGGGGCAGGCCGTTATGGCGTCGTGGTCACGCGAGGCGATGATCCGCCTGCACGAGGAGAGGTGAAATGGCTACAAGCGTTGCGCATCCTCCCGCCTCACGCGGCCGCCTGAGCCGCATGACCGCGCTGTTCTGGCGTAAGCCGTCGCTCGGCCTGTTCCTGCTCCTGCTTGCGCCGCTGATGTGGTTTGGCATCGTCTATTTAGGATCGCTGCTGACCCTGCTGTGGCAGGGGTTCTACACCTTTGACGATTTCACCATGGCGGTCACGCCGGATCTGACCCTTGCGAACATTCAGGCGCTTTTCAATCCTGCAAACTACGACATCATTTTGCGCACGCTAACGATGGCGATTGCGGTAACCATTGCCAGCGCCATCCTCGCCTTCCCGATGGCCTGGTACATGGCGCGCTACACCCGGGGCAAGTGGAAAGCGTTTTTCTATATCGCCGTGATGCTGCCCATGTGGGCGAGCTACATTGTTAAAGCCTACGCCTGGACGCTGCTGCTGGCGAAGGACGGCGTGGCGCAGTGGTTTCTCAGCCATTTGGGGCTGGAGCCGATCCTGACCTCGCTCCTGACGCTCCCGGCAATCGGCGGCAACACCTTGTCCACCTCCGGGCTGGGACGGTTTCTGGTCTTCGTCTATATCTGGCTGCCGTTTATGATCCTGCCCGTGCAGGCGGCGCTGGAACGCCTGCCGGCCTCGCTGCTGCAGGCTTCGGCCGACCTCGGCGCGCGTCCGCGTCAGACCTTTCGCTATGTGGTTCTGCCGCTGGCGATCCCGGGGATTGCGGCGGGCTCAATATTCACCTTTTCCCTGACGCTGGGGGATTTCATCGTTCCACAGCTGGTGGGGCCGCCGGGCTACTTCATCGGGAACATGGTCTATTCCCAGCAGGGTGCGATTGGCAACATGCCCATGGCGGCCGCCTTCACGCTGGTGCCCATCGTGCTGATTTCGCTTTATCTGGCGTTCGTGAAACGTCTGGGAGCCTTCGATGCACTCTGAACGCGCACCGCTGTTCCTGAAAGTGGCAGCGTGGGGAGGCGTCATCTTTCTGCACTTCCCGCTGCTGATAATCGCAATTTATGCCTTTAACACCGAAGACGCGGCTTTCAGCTTCCCGCCGCAGGGGCTGACGCTGAAGTGGTTTAGCGTGGCGGCGGGGCGCGGCGACATTATTGAATCCGTGACGTTGTCACTTCAAATTGCCGCGCTTTCAACCGCGATTGCCCTCGTGCTTGGCACGCTTGCTGCAGCGGCGCTGTGGCGAAGCGAGTTTTTCGGCAAGAATGCGATCTCGCTGCTGCTGCTGTTACCGATTGCGCTACCGGGGATCATCACCGGCCTGGCGCTGCTGACGGCGTTCAAAACGATCGATCTTGAGCCGGGGTTTTTCACCATCGTCGTCGGTCACGCCACCTTTTGCGTGGTGGTGGTGTTTAACAACGTGATTGCCCGGTTCCGACGCACTTCCTGGAGCCTGGTGGAGGCGTCGATGGATCTCGGGGCCGACGGGTGGCAAACCTTCCGCTACGTGGTGTTGCCCAATCTGGGATCCGCGCTGCTGGCCGGGGGGATGCTGGCGTTTGCCCTGTCGTTTGACGAGATAATCGTCACAACGTTTACGGCGGGACACGAGCGCACGTTACCGCTGTGGCTGCTCAACCAGCTTGGCCGTCCGCGCGACGTGCCGGTCACCAACGTGGTGGCGCTGCTGGTGATGCTGGTGACAACGATTCCCATTCTGGGAGCCTGGTGGCTAACCCGCGACGGCGAGAACATCGCCGGCAGCGGGAAATAACGGTGAATTCAACAGGAAAATGCTATGCAAACACAACTGCTGATAGAGGGAAAACTGGTAGCCGGAGAGGGAGAAAAACAGCCGGTTTATAACCCGGCCACCGGAGAGCGCCTGCTGGAGATTGCTGAGGCGTCAGCGGCGCAGGTCGACGCGGCGGTGCTGGCGGCCGACCGTGCTTTTGTGGCGTGGGGCCAAACCACGCCGAAGACGCGCGCCGAGTGCCTGCTGAAGCTGGCGGATGCGATTGAAGCCCACGGCGAGGAATTTGCCCGGCTTGAATCCCTCAACTGCGGCAAGCCGCTGCACTGCGCGCTGGGGGATGAAATTCCGGCGGTGGTGGACGTCTTCCGTTTCTTTGCCGGGGCAGCCCGCTGCCTGAACGGGCTGGCCGCCGGGGAATACCTTGATGGCCACACGTCGATGATCCGCCGCGATCCGGTGGGGGTGGTTGCCTCTATTGCCCCCTGGAACTACCCGCTGATGATGGCCGCCTGGAAACTGGCGCCCGCGCTGGCGGCAGGGAACTGCGTGGTGATTAAGCCCTCAGAGATCACGCCGCTGACCGCGCTGAAGCTGGGAGAGCTGGCAAAAGATATCTTCCCGGCAGGCGTCCTGAACGTCCTGTTTGGTCGCGGGAAAACGGTCGGCGACCCGCTCACCGGGCATGAAAAAGTGCGTATGGTCTCGCTGACCGGTTCGATTGCGACCGGGGAGCATATCATCGGCCATACGGCGTCCTCTATTAAACGCACCCACATGGAGCTGGGCGGAAAAGCGCCGGTGATCGTTTTTGATGATGCGGACCTGGATGCGGTTGTCGAAGGGGTGCGGACGTTTGGTTTCTACAATGCCGGGCAGGACTGTACGGCGGCCTGCCGCATTTATGCCCAGAAGGGAATTTATGCAGCGCTGGTGGAAAAGCTGGGCGCAGCGGTAGCCAGCCTCAACATGGGCGCGCCGGAAGATGCCGCGACCGAACTGGGGCCGCTCAGCTCGGCGGCCCATCTTTCGCGCGTCTGTCAGGCCGTCGATGAGGCGAAAGCGCTCGCTCATATCCGCGTGGTCACGGGCGGAAGCAAAGGAGAGGGGGCGGGCTACTACTTCCAGCCCACCCTGCTGGCGGGGGCAAAACAGGACGACGCCATCGTTCAGCGCGAAGTGTTCGGCCCGGTAGTGAGCGTCACAGAGTTTGACGATGAAGCGCAGGTGCTGGCCTGGGCGAACGATTCGCAATATGGACTCGCGTCATCGGTCTGGACTCAGGACGTGGGCCGCGCTCATCGCCTTAGCGCACGCCTGCAGTATGGCTGCACCTGGGTGAATACCCATTTTATGCTGGTGAGCGAAATGCCGCACGGCGGCATGAAGTTATCCGGCTACGGCAAAGATATGTCGGTCTACGGGCTTGAGGACTATACGGTCGTGCGGCACGTCATGATCAAACACTAAGCCCGTCATGCCTGGCTGCACGCGCGGCCAGGCGTTCGCCACGCCCACGATGGGTGTTACGCAAGATAATCAATTGTTATTAGCCGTAATTTTTAAGTGGTTATTCTGTAACGAAAAAACTTGATCTGTATCAACATATGACGCATATTGCGTGCGGTTATTTTTTCGGCTCTGGTGTACAGAATGACGTTGTATCAAAAGATGTTGGTTTTTTACGCAATCATGGCTGCCATCTGCGCATTAATTACCTGGTTCCTCTCTAAAGACCGCAAACGTATCCGCCTGCTCAGCGCTTTTCTGGTGGGGTCAACCTGGCCAATGAGCTTTCCCGTTGCGCTGCTGATCTCGCTTTTCTGAAGCACGCTTCCATTTTTAAAAGATGAATATGGCATTCCCGACACGATGACTGTATAAATAAACAGTGCATCGTAAAAGGAGTGCTTATGAACAGTTTTTACTCGCAGCAGGCCGGTTGTACCGTGCGCTGGCATGATCTGCCCGGCACCGGCGATCCCGTGGTGTTTATTCACGGGCTGGGCTGCGCCTCTTCCTATGAATATCCCCGCGTCGTTCATGACCCGCTGTTTGGCGCGCGCAGAGCGATTCTCATTGATTTGCCCGGCAGCGGCTACAGCGACAAGCCCGAGCACTACAGCTATAAAACCACCGACCAGGCGCGCGTTGTGGCGGAGCTGATTAACCACCTTGAGCTGGATGCCTTCTGGCTATACGGCCACAGCATGGGCGGCAGCATTGCTATCGAAACGGCGGGGCTGCTGGCAGCGCGCGTGAAGGGGCTGATGGTGTCAGAGCCCAATTTTCATGCGGGCGGGGGAATGTTCAGCCGGTCCATTGCAGCGCAAACCGAGCAACAGTTTTTGACGCAGGGCTATGACGCCATGCTCGGTGCAGAAAAAACGGCGTGGGCGGGGTGCCTGCAGAGCAATGCCCCGTATGCCGTCTGGCGCGGTGCATCGAGCCTGGTGGCGGGCGTTGAGCCCGAATGGGAAGCGCAGTTCCTGTCACTTGCTTGCCCGGTTACGCTGATTTTCGGCGAACTCTCTCAGCCGGATGACGATGTGGAAAATCTCCAGCAGAAGGGCGTTGAGGTAAAAATTATCCCTGCGGCGGGGCATTCCATGTCGTGGGAAAACCCCTCTGCGCTGGCGCAGACGCTATCCGGGTGTATGACAATGTAATGATTGTGCGGTTTATGATTGCTGTGAAAAGTAGGCCGGGTAAGCACAGCGCTACCCGGCAAGAAAGGCGGCTACTTTATTAAATCCCGCAGTGCCTGACGTGCGCCAGGCTGAATATCATGCGGATGCTGGTAATCAACGTTCTCTATTGCACGGCTATAGAGCGCAACCAGCCAGTCATAAACGTACGCGGTGGCCGCATGCACAGGCTGTTCCCCCAGGCGCGTCAAACGCGGCTCGCCGCTGCTGACCACCGGCGTGACGAAGATGGCCTGGCCCTTGCGAATGCGGCTTGCCGGACGTGCCGTCACGGGAGTCTGGTCATAACCCAGCCAGCCAATGAAATTGCCTATCACGGCATGCAGCTGTGCAGCGCTGCTTTTGTCCGCTTCGACAATACGCTGCAGCTGCTGAGGCAGATTCAGCCGGTAGCTGGTGACCACCAGCACGTCCGCGATTTGCTGTAACACCGCAGGATCCAGCCCGAGACGGGCGGCCGTGGCCTCGTTGCGGCTCCACTGACGAAGATGATTTATCCAGACCCTGTGCGCCAGACGCGCTTTGTCTTTTGTCTGGAACAGGCCGGTGCTTTCCTGCGCACTCTCGGCAAACAGGTCAATAGCGTCCGTAAACAGCCCGTTCACCTGCTCCTCGCGCGGCTGCTGAACCGCGAGCAGCGTTTCAAAGGCTTTCAGCGGCGGCAGAAGGCCTTCAAGCAGCTCGCCGTGGCGGGCGGCGCTGCTTTGCAGCGTGCGCACCATGTTTTCGGCCTGAGCGCGTTTTGTCCCGGGCTCCTCAACCAGCGGCGCCAGATAGCTATGCATCAGCGACGTAAGCTCCTGGCGCAGCAGGGCTTTCAGCGTGCTGAGACGCTTCTGTCGCTGCGCGGGTAGCGTGGCCTGAGACAGCCACTCGATGACGCGCTGCATGCTGTGGCTGTCCAGCGCCTGCAGCGTGCCCCAGCGTAGCCCCGGCTTTCCGAGCAGGTGCTGTACGGCCTCATCAAGATTCTGTCGGGTGGTAAAGCGGGCGTCGTGAGGGGTAATCGCCCACACCAGCCCCGGCAGGGCCGATTCTTCAGCAGGCTGCGTCTCCTTCACCCAGTTCATCAGCACTTTTGCTTTTTTGGCGGTCTGTTCGTGCTGCGCCGTCGCATTGCAAATCACCAGCACATCCGGCTGGAGCTGCTGACGGTAATGCTCAAGCAGCCACTGGGATTTCGCCTGACGCAGCGGGTCGGCACGGTTATCTTCAAACACCGGAATATCAATAATGTCGACGCGGTCCAGCGCGCCGTTCTCAACCGGCAGCACCAGCTCGCGGGTCAGGAAGGCCAGCACATCGACCGGGAGGCTGATGGCGTTAAGCATCTCGCTGCCGTTCAGCGGATGAAGCAGCGTCTCCTGCGCGTCCTGAAGATCTAACGTGCCGTCGTGCGTCAGGAACCCTTCACCCGGCAGCCCAAAGCTGTCCACCAGCAGGCTAAGCGGGGCAGCAAGCTCGCTGGCATGGCTGGTCTGGTGCAGCACGTGGGCCAGTTTCAACCACTGCTGGGTCAGCTCCTGCTGCTCGCCCCACAGCAGCGACCAGACGCTGGCCCGCGTGCTGAGATCGAGTGATGGCACCAGCTGGGCAAACGCGTGCCAAAGGGCATCATCAATCTGCTGCTTAGCGGCGGGGACGGTGCTCTTCCAGAAGCGGGCAATGGCACCCACCTCCTGCGCCGTGATGCCGGGCACGCCCTGCGGCTGGCGCAGCCCGCGCCATTTCTCCAGACGTGCCTCAATGACCGCCTTATCCACCGCGCGCATCTGCGGATGCAGCGTCGTGCGGGCAATAAACAGCTGTACCAGCTCGGCCTCGGAGACCAGACGCAGACGCAGCGGGAACGCATCATCAGCCACTTCCGGGTTTTCCCGGGTGAAGCGGACGGCCATGTTGGTCAGGGCATGTCCCGGATTGATATGCGAAAAATAGTCAAAGGTCCGCTGTCCGGGAGTCACGTTCAGGCGTCCATTACCGCTGCCGCACAGCGATAACAGCAGGTGTGCTTTCGCGCTCTGCGAATGTCCGTAAAGCCCAATGCTGCTCTGGCGGGTCGTGGCGCGCTCAATGGCCTGCTCCCGCGCCTGCAGCGCGTTGATGCGTGCGAGCAGGGCGTCGGCATCGTTATCCAGCACAGGGGCGTTCAGGCGCGTCTCATTAATCCACCCGATTAAGGCCTGAGTGGTGGTCGTCGTCGCTGTCATTTCAGATATACGCTCCCGCTGTCGATCCAGTAGTGGCTGCCGCTGTGTCGGCGGTCGGCCAGGGTGTTCAGTTTGAAGGTTAATGCGTCAGGCGCAACCGGGGTGCCGTCCTGCAGCCAGGCGTCGCTCAGCTCGAAGGCCTCCGGACCTTCCTGCTTGCTGCCGCCGCAGAGCCTGAGCCGCACGTTCAGCACGCCGTCACCGGCAATCGCTTTCGCCAGTTCAGCCGAGTTAATGCTGAGCGTGTAGAGCGGCGTGGCGGGCCACCGCGCGTTCTCCAGCTGGCGGAAGCCGAGGGTGACGTTGCCGCGCAGCGGGAAGTGCAGACGCGCGTCGAGCTTCGCGCCCGGTTTATCGAGATCGATATCCTGATACCAGACGTTTTCCTCGCGCAGGGTGTTGACGGTGTTATCCAGCACGCCGAGATAGCGCACGGTGGAATACGCGCCAATGTCCGCGGCCTTAAAGTTGAAGCGCGGCAGACGGAGGTCGAGCGCCAGGCTGCAGAGCATCGCCCCCACGGCGGCGGTCGATTTCGGGTTGCCGATGCGCCCCTGCTGGCTAAACGGATACCATTCGTGTACCTGGTATTTATCCAGCCAGACGATGCGGTTGACCGGTACCGGCTGCAGGTGGCGAATGAGCGCCTGGACGCCAGGCAGGCAGCCGGGACGACCGGTGATCAGCAGAATGTCGCAGCCGTAATGGGAGATCGCCTCGCACACCGCGTGGAGCGGGGAGGCCAGGGTAAACTGCCCGGCCAGCATCGCATCCTGCATTTCGCGGAAATTGACGTGCAGCGGCACCGCGAACAGATCAAACGCGTCGGAACCCGCGGGCAGGGCATGATCGATCGCCTGCTGCAGGTAATTCATCACGTTGCGGGTCGGCTTTTGCGCCAGGAGATCGCCAAAGGTGGCATGCAGACCGGCCAGCGGATCGTCAACGTCGCTGGATTCCCACGCGGCAAGAATGGCATGGCCAATCGGCATAAAGAGCTGAAGCGCCGTCTGCTGGCGGAGTACGGCCTGGGTATCAATGCGTCCGGAGTCGCCGAACAGCGAGGCCATCAGCAGCGAGGCGTCAGCGATACCGGATTTCTGCAGCTGCGTTTGCAGGGCAGGCAACACGTAGCGCTGAATCACGTCCAGCAGCGTATCGTCGCCCGCGACCTTAAAACCTTCGCGGAACAGCAGCTGCGGGGTAATTTTGACGTTATTGCCGGAGCCGTCGTCCAGCTGATAATGGGTGATCGCCATATCCGTTGTGCCACCGCCGATGTCGATGGACGCGACGCGCAGCGCGCGGCCCGGCGGGCTACCCGGCTCAGGGGCACGGTCCGGGCGGGCCAGGGAGGCAAAGAAGGCTTCCGTCTGACCGCCAAAGCGGGAGATGGCTTCGTTGTACAGCCAGACCAGCTGACCGCAGCTGGCTTCATCCCACTCCATCTGGATTTCAGGCACCGGCACCACGCTTTTATCCTGCTGTTTGCGGGTGACAAAATCCTCATCCTGCGGGTGCCAGCCCATCGCTTTCCAGACGATGGCGATGGCTTCAAACATCCGGCGACGGAAGATCTCGCGCTCCTGCTTTGGCATCGCCGAAGGCAGGGTCAGGATCAGGGTGCGCAGCTGGCGCGGCGAGGCAGGGAAGCCCAGACGCAGGCGCGTGGCGACGCTGTTGATCTGGCCCAGCGCCTGCGCCAGCAGCTCGCACAGCATGTGCGTCATCAGGGTGCTGCGGCTGTACTGCGGCGAGAAGACCGGCAGGCGCTCGTCCTGCGGCAGCGTGAAGAGCGGCTCGCCGTCATCGTTCATCAGGTTCATCAGCGGGAACGCGGTGGCAAGCGGCTCGCGCTGGGTCTTATTGTTCATCTGGCTAAAGCGCCAGTCCTGCACCACCGGCGTTTCATCCCACAGGTAGCGACGCGGGCTGGAAATACCGCTGTTGCCTTCAGTTCCCAGACGCTGCATCGCCAGCTTGCGGGCTTCATCGCCAACGCGAACAATCGACGGCCAGACAAAGGCATCTTCACGACCGCTTTCAACCGAGAAGTGCTGTTTGCCAAAACGCGCTTCCGAAAACTCCAGGCGGCTGGTGAACAGCGGCTCGTTCAGGAACTGCGGCTCGCTGAGCGAGCGTACCTGCAGCTCGGCGGTCTGGCGCAGCCCATCGTTGGCATCCCCGTGGTCTTCAATAATGACGCCGCAGGTGTGGGTATTGCCCACGTCGAGGATCAGGTCGACCGGAATGGCTGGCGTGCTGAGCGTATGGGTGACAAATTTCACTTCCGGCACGGTGAGCTGTTCACCGAGCATAGTCATCAGGTTGAGCCAGTGGGCCTGATATTCAAAGCCGCGCATCGCCTGCTGGAGATCGCGTTCTGAGCGGTTTTCAACGCCGTCGGCATACTGGCTAAACGCCTCGCGCAGCCAGCCGTCAATCCAGGTCTGATCGAGGAAGCTTTCTACTTCGCTGTCTCGCCAGGCCAGCGCGAAACGGGTCCCGTTCAGAATGTCGTTTTCTACCGGCGAGAGCGCGGACGTGGCATGTTCGGCAATCTGGCTGTCAAGGGCGAGCGTGACGCGGTGCGTGTTGCCTGCCGTATCGGGAGTAGCAAGCCTGCGCACCTGAACGCGGGCCCAGTTATCCGGCCCCTCGACAAAGGTGCGCGGCGGGTTGAAGCGCAGGAACGGAACCGGAAGCCAGACGCCGTCCAGTACCGCCAGAGACTGATGCAGCGGGATAGTGGTTTCCGGCTTGACCACTTCAGGCTGCCCGCCGTTCATGGCCGGCAGGGTATAGCGACCATTGACCAGGTCGAAATCGAGGCGCAAAAGCGGGCCGTTCGCGGTTTTACGTACGAAGCGCCCGTTGCTGGCAGAGTCCTGCGGCGTCAGACCGAAATCGAGGAACTGCACGCCGCTGTTGGCAATGAGCGTGACGCTTTGTTTATAGTCGCAAAGATTTACCAGCATAGGATCAGGCACCTGCTTTCTTGAACGTCAGTGGGACGACGGTGTTGGCATCATAACGGGCGCGACATTCTGCGATATCGCTGGTGCCTGCTTTACAGGCAATTTCCGGCATCGGGTAGCGGGAACCGTCGGTGCAGCGGGCGGTGCCGCGACTTTTAATCATCAGCTCGCCATTGCTGTGCAGGCCGGAGAACACGTCCGCGCGGCAGACAACGTTGTCGCCGTGGACAACGCGGGCAAAGCCTTTATTGTTCTGGATTTGATAGCGCATTGACGGCGGTTTGCCGGTGACCGGGTCTTTCACGTCGAGAACCGCACGCCAGGTGCCGTTCAGGAAGCGCGTCGATCCCGCTTTTACCTGATTCGCCTCCATCACCATGGCGTCTTTCGGGATGGCGACAATCACTACCGGAGCGGGCTGCGGCGCAGGAGCAGGTTCTTTTTCTTTGCTCGCCAGCACCTCTGCCTGATGCAGCGGTAACGTCATCGCCAGCGGCTCAACCGCTTTGATCGGCTTAGGCGCAATCTCCACGGGTTCCGGCGCGGCGGCCTGCGCGGGCGCAGCGGAAGGGGCCTGTTTTGGCCACAGCAGCGGGGCGGCGACGGCGGCGACGATCGCGACGGCAACCGGCAGCGTCCATAAGGGAACGCGGCGCTTTTTCGCGACGATCGGCGGTGCCGGTTCCTGAACGGGTTGCGCAACAGCCGGGACGGACTCGGGCGCATACAGATCGTCCGGGGTAATGCGCACCACCGTGGAAGGGGCGATCAGGGGCTCGTCTGCGTGTTCAAAGGTGACGATCGGTTCGGGTTCAGGCTCGGGTTCCGGATCCTCAATTACAACGGGGGCAGGTTCAGGGATCAGGGATTCACGCAGGCAGTCAAGAACATCGTCGCGCGCGTTCTCGTTCAGGTTTACAAACCCCCAGAAGCAGATGACCGGCTTTCCGTCCACCAGGAAGAGGAAGTTTTCCCCCGGGAACTGAAATGCCTTCGACAGCAGAGAGCCAAAAAGCTGCTGCGCGGTTTTGGGCGACTGGAGGCATTTCTTGCTGAGCGACTCGACGCTGGCGAGCGTGTTTTCGAGATAGCGCAGGGCGCGGTAACGATCGTCTTCATCGGCCGCTTTCCAGCTGGTTACGCTTCCTTCAACCGGGGAATACCAGTCCACGCGGTCGCCGCTGTCGTTGATCTGAGGGATCGCCAGACAGTCGACGATGGTCTGCTGTTTGCGCAACCGGAGCGCTTCCCGGATTTGTAACGCTGATTCAAAAACGGCTTGTCCGCCGCCGCCAACGGCCTGAAAGTCATCCAGGTTACCGCTGCGTAAAAGAGTTTTTGCCACGATTTGATCCCATATACTTCTTCACACCGTTACTTTAACGAAACGGGGAAGCAACCAAACGGCAGAAGAGACGCTAAAAGGGCCGATTTCTTGCGGCATAGAAAGTGACGGTTGTGCTTGACGAATAATGGCCCTTAAGGCAAATCACCTTTTCGGGCGCTGGCTGTAAAACCAGCAAAAAACGCGGCTTTAGAATAACCTGATAGTGTTTCGTTATTTGCCAGGTCATAACGGCTGTGCTGTTATTACTGTCTTATATAATAAAACTGTCAGGGTTATAACCATGTCTACAGGGAAAACACTGCTCGCCCTTGCGCTGAGCGCGCTGTTACCAGCCGGTGCCGCATGGGCGGCAAATAACGACACGCTTATTTACTGTTCAGAAGCGTCTCCCGAGTCCTTCAACCCGCAAATCGCCAGTTCTGGCCCCTCTTTTGTGGCCAGCTCTCAGGTACTGTACAACCGCCTGATCAATTTCGACCCGGTGAAAAACACCCCGGTTCCATCGCTGGCAGAGTCCTGGACGATCTCACCGGACGGTAAGACCTATACCTTTACCCTGCGCAAAGGGGTGAAGTTCAACAGCAACAAATACTTCAAGCCGACGCGCGATTTTAACGCCGATGACGTTATTTTCTCTGTGATGCGTCAGAAAGACCCTAAACACCCGTACCACAACGTGTCGCAGGGCAATTACGAATACTTTAACGACGTCGGGCTCGATAAGCTGATCCAGGACGTTAAAAAGGTTGATGATTACCACGTCCAGTTCACCCTCAGCGAACCCAACGCCGCGTTTCTGGCCGACTGGGGGATGGATTTCGCCTCCATTCTTTCCGCCGAATACGCCGACGCGATGCTGAAAAAAGGCACGCCTGAGAACGTAGACACCTGGCCGATTGGTACCGGGCCTTACGTGCTGCAGCAGTACAAGGTGGATTCGCTGATCCGCTATGTTGCCAACCCGAACTACTGGGAAGGCGACGTGCCGACGAAGCATCTCATCTTCTCTATCACGCCAAACGTGGAAACCCGTCTGGCGAAGCTGCAGACCAACGAGTGCCAGATTATTCCTGCGCCGTCTCCGGTTCAGTTTGACGTAATCAAGAACAACAAAGACCTGACGCTGCACTCGGTCGACGCGCTGAACGTCGGCTATCTGGCGTTTAACACCGAGAAAAAACCGTTTGATAACGTGCTGGTGCGTCAGGCCCTGAACTACGCGACCGACAAGAAGGCTATCGTCAATGCGGTCTTTATGGGGTCGGGTACGGTGGCAAAATCGCCGATCCCGCCAAATATGCTGGGCTTCAATAAAGACCTGAAGGATTACGGCTACGATCCTGAAAAAGCGAAAGCGCTGCTGAAGCAGGCGGGCCTGGAGAAAGGGGCGGAAGTCACGCTGTGGTCAATGCCGGTTCAGCGTCCGTATAACCCGAACTCGCGTCGTATCGCGGAGATGATTCAGAGCGACTGGGCGAAAGTCGGCGTGAAGGCCAAAATTGTCTCCTACGAGTGGGGCGAATACCTTTCCGGAATGCGCAAAGGCGAACATGACGCCGCGCTGTTTGGCTGGATGTCCGATAACGGCGACCCGGACAACTTTGCCGATGTGCTGCTGGGCTGCAACAGTATTAAAACCGGATCAAACGCCGCGCGCTGGTGCGATAAGGGGTATGATGCCCTGGTGCAAAAAGCGAAGCTGACCAGCAGCCCGGCCGAGCGCGCGAAGCTTTACGGCCAGGCGCAGGAGATCTTCTACCAGCAGGCGCCGTGGATCGCGCTGGCTAACGGCAAAACGTTCTACGCGACCCGCAGCAACGTCACCGGGTACAGCGTGAGCCTGATGGGCAGCGATTTCTCCAAAGCGAAGCTGAATTAAGCATTTTATCGCCGGGTGGCGGCTACGCCTTACCCGGCCTACATCTTACGGTTCCCCCTGTAGGCCGGGTAAGGCGTAGCCGCCACCCGGCAATTCACGAGGAGTGACAATGTCACATTTAAACGATGTCACCGCCCGCGTCGATGCCGCCATCGAAGAGAGCGTAATAAGCCACATGAATGAACTGCTGATCGAATTAAGCGATGATGCAGAGCTTAGCCGGGATGATCGTTATACCCAGCAGCAGCGCCTGCGTACCGCGATTTCGCACCACGGCAAGCAGCATAAAGAGGAGATGGACGCCCGTCAGGAACAGCTGACCAAAGGCGGCACTATCCTGTAGCAATTAAAACTGGCGTCTCGCCACCAGCCAGGCCCCGACGACCAGCATCACCGCGCCGCACGCCGGGCCAATCAGGGCGCGCAGCGGAACGCCATGGCTTCTCAGCACGTCCAGCACCAGCCCGCCAATCAGCTGGCTTGCGACCAGCACGGCGATGGTCGTCGCCGCGCCAACGTTCTGATACCCGCTAATACTGGCAAACACAAAAAACGACCCCAGCAGCCCCGGGATCAGCGTCCACCAGCGGACCGTCGCCGCCAGCTCGCTGAATCCGGCAAGGCCCTGTTTCAGCAGCAGAATGCTGACAAACAGCACGATGCCGACCAGTGAGTTCAGCAGCATCGCGATAAGAATGGTGGAGGAGGACTGGGTAATACGCACCATTAAGGTGTTTTGCACCACCAGGCCGATGCCCGCCGCCACCAGAAACGCCAGCGTCAGTGACTGATTCATGGGATAGCGTCCGGATCGCTGCGCTCGTCCAGCTGCAGCTGCATAAAGGTTAGGTCCAGCCAGCGGCCAAACTTGGTCCCCACCTGCGGCATTTGCCCGGTCGTCACAAAGCCGAGGGTTTGGTGGAGATGAATAGAGGCATGATTCTGCGCCTCAATGCCGGCCACCATCACGTGCTTACCGATGGTGCGGGCCTCGTGGATCAGCGCCTTCATTAACAGGCGGCCAATGCCTTTGCCCTGATGATCCGGATGCACGTAGACCGAATGCTCCACCGTATGACGAAAACCGTCGAAGGCGCGCCAGTCGCCGAAAGAGGCGTAACCGGTCACCACGCCGTCTTCTTCACTCACCAGAACCGGGTAACCCGCAAGCGTGCGCGCCTCAAACCAGGCGATGCGGTTATCGGTATCGACGGTTGTATCGTTCCAGATCGCGGCAGTATGCAGCACCGCGTGGTTGTAGATTTCGCCTATCGCAGCGCAGTCTTCTTTGCAGGCATGACGAACGATCATGATTAACCTCTGTGTTGTTCACTATAGTATTACGTTATCGCTACGATATTACACAAGCGTCTCACCCGATCGCTACGGCATAAACTATATTTTTTTGTTATCAAAAGCCCATTGAAATGCCGTTCATACACTATAGTATGACGTCATGAACACCATAACAGACACGATGAATCAACGGATTAGCGCAAGAATTCGCCTCGAGCGCGAGTCTCGCGGATGGTCCCTGAGCGAGCTTGCTGACCGGGCAGGCGTCTCCCGCGCCATGATCCACAAGATAGAGCGCGGAGACAGTAGCCCTACGGCCACCTTGCTTGCCCGCCTGTCCGGCGCGTTTGGCATCAGCATGTCCACGCTGATTGCCCGGGCCGAAATGCAGGAAGGCAAGCTGTTGCGCCTTGCCAACCAGCCCGTCTGGCGCGACCCGCAGACGCACTACCTCCGCCGCCATGTTTCTCCTCGTACCGATCTGCCCATCGACCTTGTTCAGGTTGAACTGCCTGCGGGCAGCGATGTCCCTATGCCTGCCTCTTCTTACGCGCTGGCACGTCAGCTTATCTGGCTCCAGTCCGGTGAGCTGGTGTTTCAGGAGGGCGATACGCGTCACGAAATGCATGCCGGAGACTGTCTTGAGCTGGGGCCGCCAAATGACTGTCGGTTCATCAACGAAACGAATGAAACCTGTATCTATCTGGTTGTACGGCTCAACCAGTCTGGCTCGTAATGCTAATGCGATAACGGCGATCGTGCGCCAGGCTGTAATGACATTTGTACCAGAAGGAGAACCTGATGAGTCACTCTGTTTCGCAAAACCGCCGCTGGGTACTGGCCTCCCGTCCTCAGGGCGCGCCGGTCGCGGAAAATTTTCGTCTGGAAACGCAGTCCGTTCCGGCGCCTGGTGAAGGGCAGCTCTTGCTGAGGACCGTCTGGCTGTCGCTGGACCCTTACATGCGCGGGCGCATGAGCGATGCGCCGTCCTATTCCCCGCCGGTTGAGATTGGTGCGGTGATGGTGGGGGGAACGGTCAGCCGCGTTGAGCAGTCAAACCATCCCGACTTCAAAGCCGGTGAATGGGTACTGGGCTACAGCGGCTGGCAGGAGTATGAACTTTCCGACGGCAGCGGCCTGGTCAAGCTGGGCGATAATCCCTCGCATCCGTCCTGGTCGCTGGGGATTCTGGGCATGCCGGGCTTTACCGCCTATATGGGATTGCTGGATATCGGGCAGCCGAAAGCGGGTGAAACGCTGGTGGTGGCCGCGGCGACCGGGCCGGTGGGCGCGACAGTAGGGCAGATCGGCAAAATCAAAGGTTGCCGGGTGGTCGGCGTGGCCGGCGGCGCAGAGAAATGCCGCCATGCCGTGGAGGTCCTCGGGTTTGACCAGTGTCTGGATCACCACGCGGCCGATTTTGCCGAGCAGCTAAAACGCGCCTGCCCGAAAGGCATTGATGTCTATTATGAAAACGTCGGCGGGAAAGTGTTTGACGCCGTGCTGCCCTTGCTGAATACCTCCGCGCGGGTGCCGGTGTGCGGCCTGGTGAGCGGCTACAATGCGACGGGCTTGCCCGAGGGGCCGGACCGCCTGCCGCTCCTGATGGCGACTATCCTGAAAAAGCGCATTCGTATGCAGGGCTTTATCATCGGCCAGGACTACGGGCACCGCATTAAGGAGTTCCAGGAAGAGATGGGACGCTGGGTGCAGGAGGGCAAAATTCACTATCGCGAACAGGTGACGGACGGGCTGGAGAATGCCCCCGATGCGCTGATTGGCCTGCTTGAAGGGCGTAACTTCGGCAAAGTCGTGATTCGCGTCGCGGCTGACAATAAATAAAAAGCATTATGGCGGGGGTTTCCCGCCATATTTATTTGTGAAGATACGATATATTGTCTTTAATTAACGGACATGGTTTTTCGCGTCCGGATCCCGAATGGGCGCGAAACCGAAAAAAAACAAACTTTGCTTTTTTTTGCTGTTTTTACGTACTTCCCACCACCAGGCATGACGATACAGGATATATCGGAACAGCGTCGTTTATTTAACTGACGCTTAAAATAGCATTAAGTTTTAGCTACAGGAATTGAACATGCTTGATTTGGATCACTTAGAAAAAGCCCAAAGGGTTAGCCTTACCATGCAAGTTGAACACAGTTTGAAAGGCGCGTTAATAACGGGCTCCCTCAAACCTGGGGCGCGACTGATTACCAAAGAGATCGCCGATAAATTAGGGACCAGTATTACTCCGGTTCGGGAGGCGCTTTTACGGCTGGTGTCATCGGGGGCATTACACGCCACGCCCGCGCAGGCCTTTCTGGTTCCGGAGGTGACGCTGGAGCGTTATAACGAGATTAACGCGATCAGAAAACAGCTTGAGCCGATGGCGGTCGCCGCCGCATGCCAGAATATGTCGGAGAGCAAGCTGGAGACATTGCGCAACATGTCAGAGGCATTTCATGAGGCTATGCGCAACGGAAACGTTCAGCAGGCGCTTCACGCGAATCGCGTCTTCCGTTTTACGCTCTATCAGTATGCGGAAATGCCGACGCTCAATGCGTTAATTGAACAGCTCTGGGTGCGCATCGGGCCCTGTATGAACTATCTGCATCAGGAGCTTAACGACATCAAAGCGTCGACATATCACTATGAAGAACTCCTTTCCGCCCTTGAGCGACGAGATGTCGTTGCCTGCCAGAAGGCGATTGATAAGGTGATTGATGAAGCGAATGTGCTTTTACAGCGACAATATTTTAACTGAGAGATTATTTAACAGAGCGACTATATACCGCAGCTAATTATTTATCTGGTGAATAACTCCTGAGGGCAATAAGCCATCAGGAGGGTTATTTCATTAATATAATAAACGCTTCTCTTAGCTTACTCGAAGCGATAAGAGACCGACAGCCCGACCCCGTAGTTACGACCTGGCGCAGGTTCGTAATAACGGCCATTGGATTCGTTGACAATTACCGAGCCAACATATTCTTTGTCAAACAGGTTATCGACGCGGCCAAAGACGTCCATGCCCCAGTTGCCATAGTTGAATTTATACCCGGTATTCAGCCCGACCACCGTATACGACGGCGCTTTCGCCGTGTTCTCGTCGTCGGCCATGATGTCGCTCATGTATCGCACGTCAGAACCCGCGTACCAGCCTTCCTCCGGCTGCCAGCCAAACGAGGCGTAACCCATGTTGCGAGCGATACCCGGCATACGGTTACCGTTACAGTCTGCATCGCCACAGACGTTGGTGCGGTAGGTAGCGTCGAGGTATGTCCAGGCCAGCTTCAGCTTCCAGTTTTCGGCAAACTGCTGGTCGAGGGCGAGCTCTGCCCCCTGACGACGGGTTTTACCGGCGTTTTTATAGCTGGTACGTCCGCCCGCGCTGGCATCCACCACGATCTCATCATCCGTATCGGTACGGAACAGCGCGGCCGTCAGCAGGCCATTGCCGATGCGGGTTTTGCTGCCCACTTCGTACGTGTTGTTCGTGGACGGCTTCAGGCCAATGTTCAGACCGCCCTGGCTATCGGCGCGATAGGAGAGTTCGTTGATGGTTGGCGTTTCAAAGCCACGCCCTGCGGCCGCATAGAGGTTCCATGCGTCCGTCACCGCATACTTCACGGAGCCCGCCGGGAGCCATTTGTGGTAGCTGGCGTCACCGCTGTCATCACCGTTGCCCGGCGTAACGTAGTGGTCGTTGGAATCAAACCAGACCGAGCTGTAGCGAACACCGGCATCAACAGAGAGTTTCTGCGTCAGCTGCCAGCTCGTTTGCAGGTAAGGATCGACGTTCCACATCAGGTTGCGTTCGTCCCGGCGCTTATTACCCTTCACGCCGTAGTCCGGCACGCCGTTGTTCATCACGAAGTTTTCGTAGCCGCGACGATCCTCGCTCAGGTTTTCGTAGTTCAGACCGGTGGTAAAGGTCACCGGCACCAGCAGTTCGCCACGGTGCGTCCAGCGGGTATCAATGCCCTGGTAATGACGCTGCATATCAATCACCCCGCCGGAGTGGGAGGCTTTCAGCTGAGGCTGATACGGAATCGACTGGTACTGCGTCATTTCACGCTCGCCGGCGTACATCATTACGCTGAGGTCGTCCTGGGTGCTGAACTGGCGATCGTAGCGCAAACCGGCCTGGGTCTGCTTGATGGTTTTACGGGTGTTGTACTGATCGCCGCGCGGAGACTGGCGCGGGTTATTCTGCCATTCCTGATAGCTCAGCCCGCCCGGATCGTTGGCCTTCATGTCCACGCTGTTGAAAATCAGCGTCAGCTTGCTGACGTCATCAATACGCACGCCCAGCTTCGCATTGGCCAGATTCTTCCGCGCGCCGCTGTGGTCGCGGTAGCCCGTGGTGGTGAAGCGGGTAGTGGAAACGGTGTAATCCACATCGCCCGCGTGGGTGCCGTCACCCATCGCCCCGGTGGCCTTCATGCCGTAGCGCCAGGTACCGTAGCTGCCGTAATAGCTGCTGGCTTCAATGGTCGGCGGCTGCTGCCCGGTCTGGGTATTAATGTTAATCACGCCGCCAGAGGCGTTGCCGTACAGGGCAGAGAAGGGGCCGCGCAGCACTTCAACGCTCTCGACGCTGGAGAGATCGATGTTAGAGGTCTGGCCCTGTCCGTCCGGCATGGTGGCTGGGATGCCGTCGACATACATACGGATCCCGCGCACGCCAAAGGTTGAGCGGGCGCCAAACCCACGCATCGAAAGCTGGAGGTCCTGGGCATAGTTCTGACGGTTCTGAATTTGCAGCCCGGGTACGCTGCCAAGTGATTCTGACAGATTGATGCGGGGCGCGGCCTGGCGCATGTCATCGCCATTGACGACGCTGACCGCGGCCGGGGTATCCAGTTCCGATACGGTTTGCGGCGTCGCGCTGACGATCATGGTCTGCTCCTCCGCGCTCATTGCGGCCAGCGGCGCGAAGATAACGGGAACCAGCAGCAGCGGGAGAGAAGCCTTACGGGCAGAAATGATTTTCATGAATAAAACCGGTTGTGATGTAAACGAACCAAATGGAACATGTCCATACATGTTAAAGGTTTTGTAAATGTTTTGAAAACTATAACCGCACATTGCGTTAATGAAAGGCGAGAAGGGAAAGAAAAACTCCACTTTCCACTAATTAATGATTACTATTCTCATTATCAAAAGACAATGCCATGACGTTGTCTGCCGGAAGTGATGTCAGCCCAGACCCTCTTTTCAGAAAAGGAATTGTTATGTTTTTACGTCATCTGCGCTCGCCGCGCCTGAGTCTGTCGCTGCTGTCTGCCACCTTACTGCTTGCCGGAACGTTCCAGGCGCATGCCGCCGAAGAGGTGCTGCGCAAAGCGGTGGGCAAAGGGGCTTATGAAATGGCGGTCAGCCAGCAGGAGAATGCGCTGTGGGTGGCGACGTCGCAAAGCCGTAAAACCGACAAGGGCGGCATTGTTTACCGTCTTGATCCGGTCACGCTGGACGTGACGCAGGCCATTCATAGCGATCTCAAACCCTTTGGCGCCACCCTTGACAACGCGACCCAAACGCTGTGGTTCGGTAATACCATCAACGGTGCGGTAACCGCGATTGATGCCAAAACGGGCGACGTGAAAGGGCGACTGGTGCTGGATGGTCGTCAACGCAGCGACACCGTCAAGCCGCTGCAGCCG
The DNA here is from genome assembly GCF_047530215.1 of Enterobacter sp. 01-M-03-SI-ECC. Lineage (NCBI taxonomy): Bacteria > Pseudomonadati > Pseudomonadota > Gammaproteobacteria > Enterobacterales > Enterobacteriaceae > Enterobacter > Enterobacter sp. 01-M-03-SI-ECC. The sequence continues at coordinate 115,894 of NZ_JBLKDA010000003.1, read as the reverse complement.
CGCCAGCTGGTGGCGGATGACGCGAGCAACACGATTTACATCACCGGTGTCGGTAAAGAGAGCGTGATCTGGGTAGTGGATGGCGCCACGCTGAAGCTGAAAGAGGCCATTACCCACACCGGTACCTACAGCACCGGCCTGGCGCTGGATGCGCAGGCCAAACGCCTCTACACCACGAATGCGGACGGTGAGCTGGTAACGATTGATACGGCCAGCAATAAAATTATCGCCCGTAAAAAGGTGCAGGATGACGGAAAAGAGCACTTCTACCTGAACCTGAGCCTCGACGCTGCCGGTCAGCGCGCGTTCCTGACCGATTCAAAACAGCCGGAAGTGCTGGTAGTGAGCCTGAAAGACGGCAGCGTGATCGAAAAAATCGCCGCGCCGGAATCACTGGCGGTCCTGTTTAACCCGGCCCGCAACGAAGCCTACGTGACGCACCGTGAAGCCGGTAAGGTGAGCGTGATCGACGGGAAAACGTACAAGGTGACCAAAACGTTCGATACGCCGGTCTACCCGAACAGCCTGGCGCTGTCTGCCGACGGCAAAACGCTGTACGTGACGGTGAAACAAAAATCTACCCGCCAGCAGGAAGCCACTCAGCCTGACGACGTGATTCGTATTGCGCTGTAAGGTGGGAATTGCCCGGTGGCGCTGCGCTTACCGGGCCTACAAAATAAAGAAATGTAGGCCGGGTAAGGCGAAGCCGCCACCCGGCTTTTTTATTAACGCGAGGTTTCTTCCACCAGCGGCGCGTCGTGTTTTTCATCTTCAGGATGAACCGGCGCGGTGCTGTGGATTTCGTGAACGCGCTTACGCACGCCAAACCAGCCGGCAATCAGCAGTACGGCCAGCAGCGGAATGGTCGCGATGGTGTAAGTGCCGTTCGGGTAGTCGAACGCCATCAGCACCAGCACGCTGAACAGGAAGAGCAGGGTGAGCCAGGAGGTCACCGGCGCGCCGGGCAGCTTAAAGCTGACGTCAGCGGCTTTGCCTTCTTTAATGGCTTTGCGCAGGCGCATCTGGCAAACCACGATGAAGGCCCAGGAAGCGATGATGCCGAGCGCGGCAACGTTCAGAACGATTTCAAACACCTGTGACGGCACGAGGTAGTTGAGGAACACCCCGAAGACGTACACCACCAGCGTGGCCAGAATACCGGCGTACGGTACGTGCTGCTTGCTCATCTTCGACATGAACTTCGGCGCAGAGCCGCCCATCGACATCGAGCGCAGAATACGACCGGTAGAGTAAAGGCCGGAGTTGAGGCTGGAGAGCGCCGCCGTCAGGACCACGATGTTCATGATGCTGCCAACGTAAGGCACGCCCAGCTTAGAGAAGAAGGTCACAAACGGGCTCTGGCCCGCCTGATAGGCGTTCCACGGCAGCAGCAGAACCAGCAGCACCACGGAACCGACGTAGAACAGACCGATACGCCAGATCACGCTGTTGATGGCTTTTGGCACCATGGTCTGCGGATCTTTACATTCACCCGCGGCGGTACCCACCAGCTCGATAGAGGCAAAGGCGAATACGACGCCCTGTACCAGCACCAGCGCAGGCAGCAGGCCGTGCGGGAAGAATCCGCCGTTATCGGTTATCAGATGGAAGCCGGTAGCATTGCCGTCCAGCGGCTTGCCGCTGCCGAGGAAGACGGTACCCACGACCAGGAACACCACGATGGCCAGCACTTTTACCAGCGCAAACCAGAACTCCATCTCCGCGAACCACTTCACGCCAATCATGTTCATGGTGCCGACAATCGCCAGCGCGCCAAGCGCAAAGACCCACTGCGGCACGTCACCGAACGCGCCCCAGTAGTGCATGTACAGCGCCACGGCGGTGATATCGACGATACCGGTCATCGCCCAGTTGACGAAGTACATCCATCCCGCCACGTAAGCGGCCTTTTCACCGAGGAATTCACGGGCGTAAGAGACGAAGCTGCCGCTGGAAGGGCGATGCAGTACCAGTTCGCCCAGCGCACGAAGAATGAAGAAAGAGAAGATCCCGCACACCAGATAGACCAGGGCGAGAGCCGGGCCCGCCATCTGCAGGCGTGCACCCGCACCTAAAAACAGACCCGTTCCGATAGCGCCGCCGATGGCGATCATTTGAACCTGACGGTTGCCCATCGCCTTGTGGTAGCCCTCTTCGTGGGAGTTCAACCAGCGACGTTTAGCAGCATGATGATCGGCTGCGCTTTTATTGCTTGTTTTCATTGAGTTACCTGTTTGCCTGTCTGAACCATTATCGTGATAGTCCTGCCTGGCAGAGCGCAATACAAACGATTGCTTCTGCGCAAACACATGTCGCCTTCCCAGTCATTCTGCGTATGGATAAGGCGAAACATGGCGAGGCATCCTACCTGCAATTCATAAGCGACGCAAAATATAACCGTGCCGAAAGTGATGCACGTCGAAGGAAATCGTGTGGTCAGAGCAGACGGGGATCACAACACGCTGAATCGTGATGATTTTTTAGACAAAACAATGGCGAGGCTGATGATTTAATCATCAGATTCCCTTAATTATTACCAGATGGTATAAATTTCTGCTGCTGCAGGGCATCGAGAAGTAACCTGAACGCAGTAGTGTGCTGCCGACGGCTCGGATAATAGAGGTGATATCCCTGGAAAGTGGGGCACCACGGTTTTAGGACGCTAATCAGCCGTCCTTCACTCTGCGCCTCCAGAATCGATGCCTCCGGCACGTATGCCAGGCCGAGGCCATTCTCCGCAGCGTCGATGCGCTGCGACAGGTTGTTCAGCGTAAGCTGCCCCTCAACCCGCACGCGAAGCTCGCGCCCGTCGCGTTCAAATTCCCAGTGATACAATCCCCCGCGCGTGGGCAGGCGCATGTTGATGCAGCGGTGGTTGGCAAGCTGTTCCGGCGTCTGCGGCACGCCAAAGCGTGCAAGATAATCCGGGGAGCCGACCACCGCCATGCGCATATCCGGCGCGATGCGTACTGCAATCATATCTTTCGCCACCTGCTCACCCAGGCGCACGCCCGCGTCAAAACGGCCATCCACGATGTCCGTCAGGCCGTTGTCGATCGTCACTTCAACGTTAATGTCTGGATACTGCGCCATAAACGCCCTGAGTACCGGCCAGAGCACGGCGTCCATCGCATGCTCGCCGGCGACGAGGCGAATCGCGCCTGCCGGTTTGTCGCCCGCGCTGCGAAGCGCCGTAAGCGCCTGCTCGATCTCCAGCAAATGCGGGCTTAAGCGCGTAAAGAGCTGCTCTCCTGCCTGAGTGGGAACAACGCTGCGGGTTGTGCGGGTTAACAGGCGAACGTCCAGCCGCGCTTCAAGCTTGCGCATGGCATGGCTCAGCGCCGACTGCGAAACGCCCAGCTGCGCCGCCGCGCGCGTAAAGCTGCGCTCGCGGGCAACCACCATAAATGAAAGCAGGTCATTGACGTTTTCTTTTAGCATCGCGATTCTTTTTATGAATTTCAGTCATGTGTTTTATCTGATTATGCACTCTAATGCGCCGGGCTGCTTTGCGCTACTGTTAAGGCAACAGTAAAAGAGGAGCATAAGATGAAAATTATCCGCAGCGGTTCATTACCTTCAGCAAAGGGGCCGGAAGCCTGGTTTACCGGCACCGTCCGCATAGATGCGCCATTTCAGGCAAGCGAACCCGCCAGCGTCGGCGGAGCAACCGTCACCTTCGAGCCCGGCGCGCGTACCGCATGGCATACGCATCCCCTGGGCCAAACGCTGATTGTGACGCAGGGTCGCGGCTGGTTACAGGAGTGGGGCAAAGCGGCGGAAATATTGAATCAGGGCGATATCGCCTGGATCCCACCCGGCGTAAAACACTGGCACGGCGCAAGCGCGCAAACGGCGATGACGCATATTGCCATCGCCGAATCCGTTAACGGCAGCCCGGTAACATGGCTGGAAAAAGTCACCGACGAACAGTACCCGAACGGCTAACCGCCAAAAACGACAATCGCCTGCGCAAGTTTATCCGGGAATAAATACACCGTCAGGCAGGAGAGTAATCCCGTCGCTGTAATACCCAGGTAGATTCGTTTATCGGTGCTGAGACATTTAAAGAGCGACAAAAACGAAAATAGTCCGCTCCGCACCAGTAATCCTTTATAAAAGCGGTAATGTTTCAACGGGTTATTACGCACTTTTTCATACAGTTTTTCACTGGCCGCGATCTCGTCCCGGGCGGGTATATTTCGCACGGAAATATACCCCGTCCTGGTCTCGCCCTGCTGCAACGGGAGTGTTACGCCTCATGAGTAACTCCATGATGATGTGCAAGAATAAAAAAACGTCCGGTAAATGCGCCGGTAAGATTAATGTGATTATTTTTTATAACTGTTTGATGCTTATTCTCTCTGAAATGATGACTGCCTGAAATACCCGGCGTTAATTATTTTCAATCCCTGATCGTTATTAAATGTAATAAAAATGAAAATATTTTCAGGGCCGTTTTTCGGCGGCGCTGCAAATAAATGACATAAGCCAAATTGAAAGGGGGAGATCGTCTCCCAGTAAAAATTGCCGAGCCGAAATAGCGTTTCGTTAACAGGATGAAAACGCTATGATTTGGTCAGTTTCGTTAACACAGTGGGGCAAAGGTGAAAATTAACGTCATCGGAACCAGCGGGAGCGGGAAAAGCACGCTGGCAAAGCAGATTGCAGCCGAACTGGCCATTCCCTATATCGAGATGGACAGACTCTACTGGCAAGCTGACTGGCAGGGAACCCCGGACGATGTGTTTCAGGCAAAGCTGGAGCAGGCGCTACAGGCGTCGCCTGACTGGGTGCTGGACGGTAACTACAACCGCACGCGGCCTGTCAAATGGCGCGATGTAGATGTGGTGATCTGGGTGGATTACGGGTTTGCCCGTACCCTCTGGCAGGCGGTCACCCGAGCAGTTAAGCGCGCCTGGCATAAGCACGAGCTCTGGCCGGATACGGGGAACAGGGAGAGTTTCCGGCGCGCGTTCCTTAGCAGAGGCTCCATTATCATCTGGACAATAAAGACCTGGCGAAACAACCGCACGCGTTATGCAGCCGATCTGCAAAACCCGCAATACAGACATATTCGCTTTGTGCGTATTACCCGCCGCGAGCAGGTGCAGACGCTGATTGCCTCCTTAAAGTCTTATTCTTAGCATGGTTTTATATATCTGATTTCCGGCAAACCAAATGTAAATTAATTGTTTCTCAGTGGTGAAATGCGCCTTTAATAATGTCGACATGTTAAGTCAAACGAGAACGCAACATGTCATGGCGAATCAGCATTCTGGATAAAAGCCCCATCGCTGAAAACGAAACGGCTGCCGATGCACTGGCGCGTACCCTTACGCTGGCGCAGCAGGCAGAAAATCTGGGCTATCATCGCTTCTGGATTGCCGAACACCACAACACCCCACACCTTGCCAGCCCTTCACCAGAGCTGCTGATTGCCTGGATCCTCGGGCAAACCACGCGGATTCGCGTTGGATCCGGCGGCGTGATGCTCCAGCACTATAGCCCTTATAAAGTCGCCGAGAATTTCAACGTGCTGGCCGCGCTGGCGCCCGGCCGCGTGGATCTCGGCGTCGGGAAAGCCCCCGGCGGCCTGCCGCTCTCAACCCGCGCGCTGCAGCAGGGGCTGAATCAAGAGGAAAAGGGCAGCTTCGCTGAACAGCTGGCCCAGCTCGATCGCTGGATCGGTCCTGAACATCTCTCAACTGAGGATGCCGTCCGCGCCACGCCGCTGCCGCCTTCGCCAGCAGAACGTTTTCTGCTGGGCGCGAGCACCGACAGCGCGCTGCTGGCCGCCAGGCTCGGCTGGCAATTTGTTTTTGCCGCGCACCTGAACGGTGACCCGGACCTGCTGCGCGAGGTGGTATCAACCTGGCGCAAGAGCAGCGAACGGGACGTGATCGTGGCGGTACAGGCGATTGTCGCACCGACGCAGGCCGAAGCGGAAGCCCTCGCGCAGAAGGTTGAAGTGTGGGGCGTTGAGCTGGCAAACGGCCAGCGCGTAACCGTCGCCAGCGAAGAACAGGCCTACGCGTTTGCGCGCCAGGCGGGGAGCGAGCCGGTGCGCATTGCGCGCCGCGCCCAGTCGCTGCTGGCGGGTACGGCAGAGTCGGTACTGGGACAGCTCAACGCGCTGCATCAGCAGTGGGGCATTGACGAATTTATCATCGACACGCCGGTAGCGGAGGGGGCAACGCGCGTCGCGTCGCTGCGTCTGCTTGCCGAGGCGCGTCTTCACAAGGAGGTTACGGTATGAGTTTTGGCGAACAGTTGATTGCCTGGCGCCGCGAGCTGCACCAGAACCCGGAGCTTTCCGGTCAGGAAGTAGAGACCACCACACGCCTGCGCCAGTGGCTGACCAATGCCGGTATTACCCCTCAGCCGTACGATCTGTCTACCGGACTGGTAGCGGAAATCGGTACGGGCGAAAGGCTGATTGCGCTGCGGGCCGATATTGATGCCCTGCCGATAGAGGAGCGCAGCGGCGTGCCGTTTAGCTCGCAGCGTGCAGGCGTGATGCACGCCTGCGGACACGATATCCACACCAGCGTGATCCTCGGCGCCGCGCTAAAGCTGAAAGAGCGGGAGGCCTCGCTTAATGGTCGGGTGCGGATCCTGTTTCAGCCTGCCGAAGAGAACTTTGGCGGCGCGAAGAGCATGGTGCGGGCCGGTGCCCTGCGTGACGTTAGCGCCATCTTCGGTATGCATAACGAACCCGGCCTGCCGGTCGGCGAGTTCGCCACCCGCGGCGGGCCGTTCTATGCCAACGTCGACCGCTTTGTGATCCGCATTACCGGCAAAGGGGCGCACGCCGCACGTCCGCACGAAGGCAACGACGCCATCGTGCTGGCGAGCCAGCTGGTGACGGCGCTGCAAAGCGTCGCCAGCCGCAACGTCAATACGCTGGATTCGGTGGTGCTGAGCGTGACGCGTATTGCAGGCGGTAACACCTGGAACGTGCTGCCGGAAAGCGTCGAGCTGGAAGGCACCCTGCGCACCCATCGCACGGAGGTGCAGCAAAACGTGAAGGCCCGCGTGGGCGAAATCGCGGCCGGGTTTGCCAGCGCCTTTAGCGCGCAGATCGATATCACCTGGTATGCGGGGCCTACCGCGCTGGTAAATGACGAGCGCTGGGCCGATTTCGCCACCTCGGTCGCCCGGGAAGCCGGGTATGAAACCCGTCACGCCGAGCTGCACATGGGCGGGGAAGATTTTGCGGTCTATCTGCAGCAGATCCCGGGGGCGTTTGTCAGCATCGGCAGCAACAGCCCGTATGGTTTACATCATCCGGCCTTCAACCCGGATGAAGCCTTAATTGAGCCCGCTGCCCGCTATTTTGCACAGCTTGCGGAAAAAGCCCTGCAACACGTTTAATTCTGGAGAGGTGAATATGTCTGCACATCGTCAACTGCGGCTGGGGACCATTTTGCATGGTGCATCCGGGAATATGTCCGCCTGGCGTCACCCTGAGGCCGTCGCCGATGCCAGCATCAACTTTGATTTCGTCAAAGCGACGGCGTTAAAGGCGGAAGAGGGCAAACTCGATTTCCTGTTCGTGGCCGACGGTCTTTATATTAACGAGAAATCGATCCCGCATTTTTTAAATCGCTTTGAGCCGCTAACGGTGCTGTCCGCGCTGGCCAGCATCACCTCGCGCCTGGGGCTGGTGGGAACCTTATCCACCTCCTACAGCGAGCCCTTCACCACGGCGCGCCAGTTTGCCAGCCTGGACCACCTGAGCAACGGACGCGCGGGCTGGAACGTGGTGACCTCCCCGCTGGAAGGATCGGCGAAGAACTTTTCCCGCGAAAAACACCCGGAGCACGCGCTGCGCTACCGCATTGCGGATGAATACCTCGACGTGGTGAAAGGGCTGTGGGACTCCTGGGAAGGCGATGCGTTTATCCGCAACAAGGAGAGCGGCCAGTTTTTTGACCCGGCCAAACTGCACGCGCTGAACCACCACGGTGATTTCTTCCAGGTCGCCGGGCCGCTGAATATTGGCCGCACGCCGCAGGGTCGCCCGATTGTCTTTCAGGCCGGCGCGTCGGATGACGGGAAAAAACTGGCGGCGAAACATGCCGACGCCATTTTCACCCACCACGAGACGCTCGACGAGGCAAAAGCCTTTTACCGGGACGTAAAACAGCAGCTGGAAACAAACGGTCGCCGCGCGTCGGATCTCCATATCTTTCAGGGCGTCAGCGTGATTGTGGGTAAAGACGCCGACGACGTGGAAAACCAGTATCAAACCACGGCGGCGCTGGTGTCGATTAACGATGCTCTCAACTACCTTGGGCGTTATTTTGAACATCACGATTTCAGCCAGTATCCGCTCGACGAGCCGTTCCCCGATATCGGCGACTTAGGCAAAAACAGCTTCCGCAGCACCACCGATGAGATCAAACGCAACGCCCGCGAGCGCAGCTTAACCCTGCGCCAGGTGGCGCTGGAAGCCGCTTCGCCGCGCCCGCGCTTTTCCGGTACGCCGGAAGAGGTCGCGGACGGCCTGCAGGCCTGGTTTGAAGGCTATGCCGCAGACGGCTTCATCATTCAGGGCGGTACGCCGGACACCTTCCCGCGCTTTGTTGACCAGGTGGTACCCATTCTTCAGGCCCGCGGCCTGTTCCGTACCGACTATCCGGGCACCACGCTGCGCGAAAGCCTTGGCTTAGACCAACCGAAAAACCAGTACACACAACAATAAAAGAGAACACCGCTATGCAGAAATCATCGCTTATTCTGGCGCTCGCGCTGGCCATTACCCCTGCCGTCTGGGCAGCGAATGTGAATATTAACGGCACCGGCGTGAGCATCGAGGCCAATAAAACGCCGATCAACACCGCCAAAAACGGCGATGCGGTCGCGCAGTTACCGAAGGATTATCGCTTTGCCGTGCCGGGGAAATTTACCGTGGCGGTGGCCGCGCTGAACTCGCCGCCGCTGACGGTCTTCTCGGACGACAACAAAACGCTGCTGGGAAGTGAAGTGGACGTCGCACGCCTGGTGGCGGACAGCCTCGGGCTGGAGCTGAACGTGGTGCCCACCTCCTGGGAAGACTGGCCGCTGGGCGTGGCGTCCGGAAAATACGATGCGGCCATCAGCAACATCACCGTCACCAAAGAGCGTAAAGAGAAGTTTGACTTTGCGACCTACCGTAAGGACTCCCTCGGCTTCTACGTGAAATCCACCAGCCCGATTACGTCCATTGAGAAAGCTGAGGACATTGCCGGGCTGCGGATTATCGTTGGCTCCGGCACTAACCAGGAGGCCATCCTGCTGGCCTGGAACGCCGAGAATCTGAAGAAGGGGCTGAAGCCCTTTACCCCGATCTACACCAAAGACGATGCGGCACAAACCCTGGCGCTGCAGTCCGGGCGCGCGGATGCCTACTTCGGTCCGAACGTGATTGGTGCCTGGAAAGCGGCGCTGAACGGGAAAACCAAGCTGGTGGGCAGCGTAGACGGCGGCTGGCCGAAGGCGGCGCACATTGCGGTGACGCTGAAAAAAGGCAGCGGCCTGGTTGAGCCGGTGCAAACCGCGCTGAACGGCGTCATCAAAAACGGTGATTACGACAAAGTGCTGAACCGCTGGGGGGAAGGAGTGGAGCGCATTCCTCAGTCAGAAGTGAACCCGGCGGGCCTGGGTGATTAAGGAGGCGTGATGAGCGAACGATTTCGTGATGTTTCACCGGAAGATGCCGAACTTCAGCCCATTATCGAGGGGCTGTTCGGAGAATATGCCGCCCGTTACGGGGACTACTTCTCCAAAGATGCTGAGGTAGAACTCACCGAGTGGTATTTAGCGCCGCAGGGGCTGTTTATCGTCCTGGAGCGGGACGGAAAAATTATCGCCACCGGCGCGTACAAGCCTTTCGACGAACGCACCGCGGAAATCAAACGTATCTGGACGGACAAAACCCTGCGTCAGCAGGGGCTTGCCGGACGCGTGGTGCAGGAGCTGGAGCGCAGGGCGGTGCTGGCAGGGTATAGCCACATCTACCTGACAACCGGTTTTCGCCAGCCGGAAGCGGTCAGGCTCTATCTCAGCCAGGGCTATCAGCCGCAGTTCGATCTCAATCGGGATCCGGAAGAGTACAGCCAGCCACCGTTTGACGGTCGGCTGCGCTTCACTAAAACGCTGGTACGCGAAGCGTTCAGTAAAACCGCATGAGGAACGACGATGAGCAACGTTGAAACCATTAAGGTGGTCCCGGCGCGTTATCCGCTGCGGGCCGTCGGCGCCGCGGTGGCGCTGTTTGTCCTGGCTGTCGTGATTCAGTCCGTGGCCTTTAATCCGCGCTGGGAGTGGGCGGTGTTTGCCCGCTGGTTCTTTGACCCGGTGATTCTCGAAGGTGTTGGGCAGACCCTGCTGCTGACGCTGATCGGTACTGCGCTCAGCGTGGTGATTGGCGGCATGCTGGCCCTGGCGAGGCTCTCATCATCCTGGCTGCTGAGCAGCCTGGCGTGGGCGTACATCTGGCTGTTTCGGTCGCTGCCGCTGATCGTGGTGCTGATAATCCTCTACAACTTCTCCTATCTCTACGACACCCTCTCGCTCGGGGTGCCGTTCACCGGCATCACCTGGGGCCGCTTCGAAACCATCAACGTGTTCGGGCAGTTTTCTACCGCCGTGGTGGGGCTCACCCTGGTGCAGAGCGCCTATACCGCCGAAATCATTCGCGGCGGATTCCTCGGGGTCGATCACGGACAGTATGAGGCCGCCGCCGCGCTCGGCCTGCCGGCCTGGCGCCGCACGGTGCGCATCATTTTACCGCAGGCGCTACGTACCATTCTGCCTTCCGGTTTCAATGAAATCATCAGCCTCGCCAAGGGCACGGCGATGGTGTACGTCCTGGCGATGCCGGAGCTGTTCTATACCATCCAGATGATTTACAACCGCACGCAGGAGGTGATCCCGCTGCTGATGGTGGGCGCGGCCTGGTATCTGGTCATCACCACCGTCTTATCCGCTATTCAATATGGCGTTGAACGCGCGCTTGCCCGCAGCGAACGCCGATCTGCCGTTAATCAGAACCGGGCCACCCGTCGCACCCGTTCTGTCGCGACCACGCCAGCACAGGAGCCTATCCATGCAAGCCTCTCCTGAAGGACATATCTCAATAACCGGCGTCAGCAAGTATTTTGGCCGACACAAGGCGCTCGACAACGTTTCGCTTGAGATCCCGCCGGGATCCGTGACGGTGATCCTCGGCCCGTCCGGGTCGGGCAAATCGACGCTGCTGCGCACCATCAACCATCTGGAGCGCGTGGACGAAGGCTTCATTCAGATCGACGGGGATTACATTGGCTACCGTCGTCAGGGAGACAGGCTCTACGAGCTGAAGGAGAAAGAGATCCTCAAGCAGCGCGTTAACGTGGGCTATGTGTTTCAGAACTTCAATCTCTTTCCGCACCTCACGGTGCTGGAAAACCTGATTGAGGCGCCCATCGCGCATAAAAAGCTCAGCAAAAAAGAGGCGGTCGGAAGGGCGTACAGCCTGCTGGATGTGGTCGGGCTGCGGGATAAAGCCGATGCCTGGTCTCGCCATCTCTCCGGTGGGCAGCAGCAGCGCATTGCCATTGCCCGCGCGCTGGCGCTGCGTCCTCGCGTGATGCTGTTTGATGAACCCACCTCGGCGCTGGATCCGGAGCTGGTGGGGGAAGTGCTGGACGTCATTAAAAAACTGGCCAGGTCCGGCACCACGCTGGTGGTGGTCACTCACGAGATCGGCTTTGCCCGGGAGGTAGCGGATCAGGTGGTATTTATGGTCGACGGGAAAATTGTGGAGCAGGGCAGCAGCGACGCGGTGTTAAACCGTCCGTCGCACGCGCGAACGCGCCAGTTCCTGTCAAAAGTGCTGTAAGGAGCGCAGATGAAATATGGACTTCTGGCAGGGCTGCTTTTTACCACCGCGAGCCATGCCAGCATCGATCTCAACGCCAACGAGCAGCCGCTGCCGGTGACGGTGGATCGCCAGGCCGTGGCGAAGATCCCCGCCAGTTACAAATTTGTTGAGCCGGGAACGCTGACGGTCGCCATCTCGATGCTTAACTCCCCGCCGCTGGCGCTGCTGGCCAGCGATAACCGCACGCGGATTGGCAGCGACCCGGATATCGCCCGCCTGCTGGCGGGCAGTCTGGGGCTGAAGCTAAAGCTGGTGCCGACGGCGTGGGAAGACTGGCCGCTGGGGATCGCCTCCGGGCGCTACGACGTGGCGCTGGTGAACATTGCGGTGACCGAACAGCGAAAAGAGAAGTTTGATTTTGCGACCTACCGCGTCGATTCGCTGGCGTTTTCGGTGAAATCCTCCAGCGAGATCCAGTCAATCACGAGCGCGGAAGATCTGGCCGGGAAAAAGGTGATCGTCGGCTCGGGGACCAATCAGGAGCGCATCCTGCTGGGCTGGAACGAAGAGAACAAAAAGGCGGGGCGGGCACCTGCGCTGCCTGTATATCTTCACGATGATGCTTCGGGCAATCTCTATATCCAGTCCGGCAGGGCAGACGTGTTCTTTGGTCCTCAGTCGGTTTCAGCCTACAAGGCGGCGCTCACCGGCACGACCCGCGTGGTTGGCTTAGGGCCGAAAAAAGCCTTTGTCGCGACCACCACAAAAAAAGGCAACGAGCTGGTCTACGCCCTGCAGGCCGCGCTTAACGGTGCGATTAAGCGCGGAGAGTACCAGAAGGTGCTGGCGCGCTGGGGTGAACAGGGGGAAGGGGTGGAACAGTCGGAGGTCAACCCGCCTGGGATAACCTACTAATGGTGCTCTACACTTAGGGTTTTCATCCCGCAGGGGGCAACATGATTAAACTCTATGGCGTACCCGGCTGGGGCTCGGCGATCGGTGAAGTGATGCTGACCCTGGCCGATATCCCTTATCAATTCATCAATGTGGACGGGTTTGACCAGCCCGGTCCACAGCGTGAGCTGCTGCAAAAGCTTAACCCACTGTGTCAGGTCCCCACGCTGGAGCTGGAAAATGGTGCCATCATGACCGAAACGGCGGCAATCGCCCTGATGGTGCTCGACAGATGTCCCGATCTCGCCCCGCCCGTGGGGCAGGGTGAACGCCAGCAGTTTCAGCGTTTGCTGATCTGGTTTGTAGCCAACGTCTATCCCACGTTTACCTATGCGGACTATCCCGAACGCTGGGTGCCGGATGCGCCGGAACAGCTGCAGAAAAACTGCATCGAATACCGGAAATCGCTCTATCTATGGTTCGAAAGCCAGCTCAGGGCGGCCCCGTTTGCGCTGGGGGATAGGCTGACGCTGCTGGATGTATATATTGCGGTAGCGCGCACCTGGGGGCCGCGCCATGACTGGTTTGCGACAAATACGCCGAGGTTTACGGCTATTGCGGACACCGTCTGCCAGCTGCCGGAACTGCACAAGGTGTTAAAGGCCAACGGTATTATCTGATAACGTGGAACTCTTATTCACAAACGGAAGCCTGCACATGCCACACGTCGATATTAAATGTTTTCCCCGTGATTTGAACGATGAACAAAAAACGGCCCTGGCGGCGGATATTGCCGGGGTCATTATTCGTCATCTCAACAGTAAAGACAGCTCAATATCCGTTGCGCTGAATCAGGTGGATCCTGAGGAGTGGAAGGCGCAGGTCTGGGACACCGAAATAGGACCGAAGCTGGACGAGTTAATTAAAAAACCAGGCTATTCAATGTAAGCGCGTATGCCGGGGCGATCGCCTCTCCCCGGTTTTTCCCTTCTTGTTTTCCCGCTTTTCGCAAAAATCGATAAAAAAATATTTTATTTTATCCGCTACACTTTACGTTTATGGCTATATTTCATACCTCTTTAGGAAAGATGTTCAACAGAATCAGTTAAGGACAGATACGTTAAAGGATAATTTTCTGATGACAAAATTACCCCGTTTTTCACCCGCCTTTCTTCACCCGCGTTACTGGCTCAGCTGGGTCGGCATTGCCACGCTGTGGCTGATTATGCTCCTGCCTTATCCGCTGCTGTTCCGTATCGGCCACGGGCTTGGACGGCTGGCGATGCGCCTGCTTCCCCGCCGCGTCGCGATTGCCCGCCGCAACCTCGAGCTATGCTTTCCCGAGATGGATGCCAACGAGCGTGAGGCGTTGCTGCAGCGTAATTTTGAATCGGTAGGAATGGGGGTGATCGAAACCGGAATGGCATGGTTCTGGCCTGCATGGCGGGTGCGGAAATGCTTTACCGTGACGGGTTATGAGCACATGGAAAAGGCGCGGGCGAAAGGCAATGGCGTGGTGCTCGTTGGTATGCACTTTCTCACCCTTGAGCTGGGCGCACGGATCTTTGGCATGCTGAACCCCGGCATTGGGGTGTATCGTCCTAACAATAACGCGCTGTTGGACTGGCTGCAGACGCGCGGGCGCCTGCGCTCCAATAAAACCATGCTCGATCGTCATGATTTAAAGGGCATGATCCGCTCGCTGAAGCAGAATGAGATTTTGTGGTACGCCCCGGACCATGACTATGGCAAAACCAATAGCGTCTTTGTGCCGTTTTTTGCGGTGCCGAATGCGGCCACGACCGCGGGAAGCTATATGCTGGTCAAAAGCGCTAAGCCTGCCGTGATCCCCTTTGTGCCGCGCCGCAGGGCGGATGGCACCGGCTACGAGCTGATTATTCTGGAGGATATTAGCGAGGCGCTGCAGGGAGGAGATAAAGAAACCGTTGCGACGCAGATGAACAGGGCGATTGAGCAAGCGGTACGGATGGCGCCAGAACAGTATATGTGGCTGCACCGGCGCTTCAAAACGCGTCCTGAAGGCGTACCTGACCGATATGCCCGTCCGAAACAGGCGGCAACACGGGATGACATTCTCTCCGCCGGCGATTTATCTGACCGCTCAGGCATACAGCACTAAACCTTAGTTTCGCCGCGCCGCTGATGGGCTGGCTGATGGCGCACCGATCGGAAACGTAAGGATACTGAATCGCAACGACATTTTCAGGATGTCGCTGCGGTTCAGTGCTTTATAAAACTCACCGCGCTGTATAGAATTGCCGCATCCACAGCGACGGGATACCACACGATGACCGCGAGAGTTGATTATCAGATTGAAAAATACCTCCTTACCGAAGCCGCCGAACCGGCGCGCCTGACGCGCCAGTGGGCAGAGGTCATGGAGGAGTGTCGTGAGCAACAATCCGGCGCAGAGGAGCGGCTGCGTCTCGCGTTGCTTAATGTGGATTATGTCACCAGCTTCGAGCTGCCCTTCAGGCTGCTCCTCACCCGTGCGCCGCAGCTGATTGACGTTGTCAGAAAAGAGCTGCCGCTCAGCCAGAAAAACGTTCTGTTTAACGGCAAGCGCTTTGGCTGCGTTTATAGCCTTAAACAGGATCTGGCCGGAATACCTGACGAGTTTACCTACCAGCTGAAAACGCGTATCCAGCGCAGTGACGCAACGGGATGTAATGAAGTCCCTTACAGGCAAATTGCCCAGCAGGTAAAAGCGCCAAAGGAACGCCTCAGGCTGGCTCTGGAAAGCGGGCTGTCCGTGACGGCACTCGACGGGCTTTTCTGGTTTGGCATTCAGCGCATCGCGGCGGATGTGCAAAGGTTACGTAAAACAGGGATGCGGATTGTGACCTCCAACGCCGAGGTGTTCGATACGCTGACCAAAACAACCCGGCAAATCCCTGTCTATCGCCTGGAAGGAATGGACATTACTTAACCTGCAGCAGGATCGCCATCAGCCCTGGAAAACGGGCATCCAGATCGTCTCTTCGCAATGAAATCATGTTTTCGCGTCCCTGCGGGCGCTGCCAGATGACCCCGCTGTCGCGCAGTACGCGCCAGTGATGGGTCATGGTGGACTTCACCACATCTTCCGGACGCAGCGCGTTGCAGCTCAGTTCCTCGCCATCGGCGAGCCGGCGAACGATCGACAGCCGCAGCGGGTTGCCGAGTGCAAACAGCACATTTTCCAGCAGTATTTGTTCAGTTTCAGGGTGGTTTGGGATCATCGTTTTCCTGCGTATGTCGTCGGATTGAGCTATATCAACAATAGGTCAATACTCAAAAAATAGTTCGATAATACTCGTACAATAGGACTATTATAGCAAACGAACGAATGCACGACCATCCTGGTCGTCACAGACAAGTCATAAGACTTAAGGAAATATCATGCCCCGACCCATCCCTCTCGAACGTTATCGCAACATCGGTATCTCCGCGCATATCGATGCCGGTAAAACCACCACCACTGAGCGCATCCTTTTTTATACCGGGATGAGCCACAAGCTGGGTGAAGTACACGATGGCGCGGCAACCACTGACTGGATGGCGCAGGAGCAAGAGCGCGGGATCACGATTACCTCCGCGGCGGTGAGCTGCTTCTGGCCAGGTATGGACAGAGGGTTTGAACCTCACCGGATCAACATCATCGACACCCCGGGGCACGTGGACTTCACCATTGAGGTTGAACGTTCCATGCGCGTTCTCGACGGTGCCGTAATGGTATATGACTCCGTGGGCGGCGTGCAGCCGCAGTCGGAGACCGTCTGGCGTCAGGCCAATAAATACCACGTTCCGCGGCTGGCCTTCGTCAACAAAATGGACCGTCCGGGTGCCGATTTCTTCCGCGTGGTGCGGATGATGCAGGAGCGCCTGAAGGCCAACCCGGTGCCGATTGTCATCCCGGTTGGCGCGGAAGAACACTTCACCGGCGTGGTGGATCTGATCAAGATGCGCACCATTTTGTGGGACGACGCGACTCAGGGCATGGTGTTTACCTATGCGCCCGTGCCGGATGATTTAGTGAGCACCGCCCGGGAATGGCGGGAAAAAATGGTCTCTGCGGCGGCGGAAGCCAGCGACGATCTGATGGATAAGTACCTGGAAACCGGCGACCTGACGGAAGCGGAAATTATCAAAGGGCTGCGTATTCGCACCATTTCTGGCGAAATCCAGCCGATGCTGTGCGGCAGCGCGTTCAAAAACAAGGGCGTGCAGCGCATGCTGGATGCGGTGATTGAGCTCATGCCGTCGCCGCTGGACGTGCCGGCCATTGACGGTGTGGATGAAAAAGGGCAGCACGCGGAGCGTCACCCAAGCGATGATGAGCCGTTCTCCGCCCTGGCGTTCAAGCTGATGAGCGACCCGTACGTCGGGCAGCTAACCTTTATCCGCGTCTACTCCGGCGTGCTGCGCAAAGGCGACGCGGTGTATAACCCGGTAAAAGGGAAGAAAGAGCGTATCGGGCGTATCGTGCTGATGCATGCCAACGATCGTCACGAGGTGGATGAACTGCGCGCCGGGGATATCGCGGCCTGCGTCGGTCTGAAAGACGTGACCACCGGTGACACGCTCACCGACCCGAACGCGGTGATCACGCTTGAACGGATGGAGTTCCCGGACCCGGTGATCTCGCTGGCAATCGAGCCGAAAACCAAAGGCGATCAGGAGAAAATGGGCATCGCGCTGCAGCGCCTGGCGGCGGAAGACCCGTCGTTCCGCCTGCACACTGACGAGGAGTCCGGCCAGACCATTATCTCCGGGATGGGTGAGCTACATCTGGAGATTATTGTCGACCGCATGAAGCGTGAGTTTGGCGTGGAGGCGAACATCGGTCGTCCGCAGGTGACCTACCGAGAAACCCTGCGTAAAACGGTGAAGGATATCGAAGGCAAGTTTGTTCGTCAGTCCGGCGGTAAAGGACAGTACGGCCATGTGGTGCTGAGCCTGGAGCCGCTTGAGCCCGGAAGTGGTTTTAAATTTGAAGATGCCACTAAGGGCGGCGTGGTGCCGCGCGAGTATATTCCGTCCGTTGAGAAAGGGCTGCGGGAAGCGATGAACAGCGGGGTGCTGGCGGGCTATCCGGTGGTTGACGTTAAAGCAACGCTGACGTTTGGTTCGTACCACGACGTCGACTCCTCGGAGATGGCGTTCCGCATGGCGGCAATCCTCGGCTTCAAAGAGGGCGCGCGCAGGGCAGATCCGGTGATTCTTGAGCCGATCATGCACGTGGAGGTGGAAACGCCGGAAGAGTACGCCGGGAACATCATGGGCGATCTCTCTTCTCGTCGCGGCATGGTGCAGGGAATGGAGGAGCAGTACGGCAGCCAGATTATCCGCGCTGACGTGCCGCTGGCCGAGATGTTTGGCTACGCCACAACGCTGCGCTCGATGTCCCAGGGGCGCGCTACGTATACGATGGAGTTCCACCATTTTGCGGAAGCCCCGCGAAATGTTGCGGATGAGATTATTTCGAAGCGCGCGAAGAGTTAATGAAGTGCACATGGTAGCCTCTGGGCTACCATGTGTTTTTTGGCATATCATCCTTTTACTTAATTAGCGTTGCGGATCGAATTTTCCATTTCCCTTTTTCCTGAATGAGGCAATCTGCCACAACGTGATCTTGTTTTTTGCCAAACGCGATATACACATTTGTGCAAACCGCATCAAAGTCAGAATTCAAGACCGCGATCTGAGCCCAGTCTTCGTCCCAATCCTGAGATTTGATGAACATATCCGCATCGGGCATATCTTTTTCGTTACTGTCTCCAGAATACATTTCCTTAATTGCAGCAATTGTTCCCGAGGCAACGTAATCTTTCATGATGTCGGGGTTTAATACTGGCGGTTTATTCTGATTTAACTGTGCGATATACCATTGATTAAATTTGAGTGCCACCTGGCCTGGTGCAGAGCTGCTATGCGCGACCGCGTAAGGAAACAGAGCGAAAAGAACGAAGCAGAGTATTTTCATTAGTCATGCCTGAACAGTTCGTAATGAGGATGTATGTTTCGGTAGGCTTGCCCTGGATACAGGGTGCGTTGTACAAAATCGCTGATCCATTGCTGACCGTCGTAGATGCAAACGTGCCCGCTATCGTGACCCACAATATTTTGTATAACGGCAACGTCACCGGCATGGGGTTGATCATATACCAGGCGGAAACCAGCGTTAACCAATGTTCGTCCCATATCTTTTGCCAGACGAGTATTAGGGATCTTTAATCTCCCACCGGTTCTGATCGCTTCGGTGACGTAGTGAGCACAATACCCCGTACTCTTCGGTTGAGCATGTGTTTTGGCATACGAGATTGCGCCATTTTTATTCCATGTCATTGATATTTCCTTAAGGCGAGATTGCTAATACAGCAACTCCGGAAATATCCTCCGTTTAACAACGCAATATTAAACATAAAATGCCATAGAAATTTACTATAATTCAGGAAGATATAATTTAGATAATCAATCCGGTGCCTTCACCATCTTCCCGCTCGCCACAAACGTTCCGGCTCCCAGGTGATGCAGCGTATTCAGCTTATCCCCGTCAAACTGCCAGCGTCCGGCGATAAACGCGCGTTCATCTGCCGCCGCTGAAACCACTTCACCAAACAGCGTATCGTATTTTTCTGCCGCAGGAGTGACGGGCAGTAACCGACACTCCATCCACGCCAGACACTTTTCTTCAATCACCGGCAGGCCAAGCTCAGGACCGTTGACGACCGGGATCCCGTAGCAGTTGAATTTGTCCTCATCGCGTCCGCTGACGCTGCCGACCGCGTAAGTCCAGCTGGCCGCCGCTACGCCAGGGATGACGATGCCAAACTTCCCGCTGCGTTCAATCAGCTCGCGCGACCAGGTACTTTTGTCCACCACGATTGCGACGCGCGGCGGTTCAAACTCAACGGGCATTGACCATGCTGCGGCCATCACGTTGCGTCTGTCCTGGCTTTCATCGTGGCTGGTGATCAGCACGGTAGGGCCGTGGTTCAGAAGACGGCTGGCATGACGTAATTCAACAGGGCGAAAGTGGCTCATAGGATCTCCTCATCTACTCCGATGAGTATGACGAAAAAGCACGTAAATCAAAGTGAGCGCGTAAAATTAGTTTATAACCAGAACACCACAATCAAAGGAAAATGATGCATGTCCCCATTCCTGACCGCCTATTTTGCTCGTATCGCCTGGACACATCCGGCGCGGGTGGATATTGATACCCTTCGCGCGCTGCATTTACACCACAACTGTGCGATCCCTTTCGAAAATATTGATGTCGTGCTGCCGCGAGAAATTCATCTTGAAGATCAATGCCTGGAGGACAAACTGGTGACGGCGCGCCGCGGGGGATACTGCTTTGAGCAAAACGGCCTGCTTGAGCGCGTCTTGCGTGAGATTGGGTTTACGGTGCGCAGCGTGCTCGGGCGAGTGGTTCTGGCGAATCCGTCGCAGATGCCGCCGCGTACGCATCGTCTGCTGCTGGTGGAGCTTAACGGTGAACGCTGGATTGCCGACGTGGGGTTTGGCGGCCAGACGCTGACGGCGCCGATTCGCCTGCTGGCTAACGAAGAACAGGCGACGCCGCACGGGCTGTATCGTCTGCTGAGCGAGGGCAACGACTGGGTGCTGCAGTTCCGTCACCACGAGCACTGGCAGTCGATGTACTATTTTGACCTGACGACGCAGTATTTCAGTGATTACGTGATGGGGAATTTCTGGTCCGCACACTGGCCGCAGTCGCATTTTCGCCACCATCTGCTGATGTGCCGCCATCTGCCTGACGGCGGCAAGCTGACGCTGACCAACTTCAACTTTACCCACTGGCAGAATGGTCATGTGGAGGAGCAGATCCACTTGCCGGATGCGGAGGCTCTGTATCAGCTCATGCAGGAACGTTTTGGCCTTGGGGTTGACGATCCGAAGCACGGCTTTACGCTGGCAGAATTGACGGCGGTGATGGCAGGCTTTGATACGCATCCGCAGGCCGGAAAATAGCCCGGTGGCGGCTACGCCTTACCGGGCCTACAACGGCTCAAACGTAGGTCGGGTAAGGCGTAGCCGCCACCCGACACAGTCAGCGGCGCTGCCTGGCTTGAGGCCGTGCCCGCACTCATTGTACACGCTGTTAAAATAACTCGAGCGAAATAAGCTTATCGAGATGCTTATTAAATGCCGCGTCGTCCATTTCTGGCATATTCAATACCGTAATCCCATCCAGGCCACATACCAGGCCTATCAAACGCCAGGCAATATTTTCCGGCCGGTCGGTGAGCGTAAAGGTCCCGGCTTCAGCTCCGCCACGAATAATCGCCACGGTTTCCTGGTGCCACATCTCCATCGTCATGACATAGGCACCCTTTATGTCATCATCGCGGCTGGCCAGGATCTGCGCTTCGCGCCAAAGACGAATATAGGGCTCAAATCTGCCGTCATCGCTGCCGAGCATGCCATGAAGCTGTTCGCGCCATCCGGCCTGTACCCTGGCGACGTCAGCATCCAGCAGTTCGCGGATTAACCGCACGAAGGCCAGCGATTTTAGCTCTCCGCCGGAGGCAAAGTGATGGTGTACCTGTCCGGTTGCCACGCCCGCTTCCGCCGCAACGCGCCGCACCGTCATGGCCCCCAGCCCCTCGGCCAGCGCCACGCGCATAGCGGCCTGTAAGATGGCTTCCCGCCGTTCGTCCTTGCTCAGATATCGCATGTTTACTCACTCTCAATGGGACTGAAACGAGTGTAACAAAAAGCTGGACATGTGTTCAACTTTACGTAGGATCGCATCCTGGACATGTGTCCATGTTTTAGAAAAAAAGGAAATTTATGTTTCGTCAGTGGTTAGCGTTAGTGATTATCGTGCTGGTGTATATCCCGGTGGCGATCGACGCGACGGTGCTGCACGTGGCGGCGCCGACATTGAGCATGACGCTCGGCGCCAGCGGCAATGAATTGCTGTGGATCATCGATATTTACTCGCTGGTGATGGCGGGAATGGTGCTGCCGATGGGCGCGCTGGGTGACCGCATTGGTTTTAAACGATTGCTCATGATTGGCAGCACGCTGTTTGGCCTGTCGTCTCTGTCGGCAGCGTTTGCGCCGTCAGCAGGGTGGCTGATTGCGGCACGCGCCTCGCTGGCAATTGGTGCGGCGATGATTATTCCGGCGACGCTTGCAGGGATCCGCACGCTGTTTACCGACGCGCGGGATCGTAATATCGCTCTGGGCGTTTGGGCTGCGGTGGGCTCCGGCGGGGCGGCGTTTGGCCCGTTAATCGGCGGTATGCTGCTCGAGCATTTTTACTGGGGCTCGGTGTTTTTGATCAACGTGCCGATCGTGCTGGTGGTGGTGTCGCTGGCCGCGCGCTTCGTGCCGCCTCAGCAGGGGCGTCCGGAGCAGCCGCTGAATATCAGCCATGCCGTAATGCTGATTGTGGCGATATTGTTGCTGGTCTACAGTGCCAAAACCGCCCTGAAAGGCGTCCTGTCACCGTGGATCGTCGCGTCTGCGCTGGTTACCGGTGCGGTGCTGCTGTTCATTTTCGTGCGTATTCAGCTCCGCGCTCGCGTACCGATGATCGACATGCGCCTGTTTTGCCATCGCATCATCCTGAGCGGCGTGGTCATGGCGATGACCGCCATGATTGCCCTCGTCGGGTTTGAGCTTTTGATGGCCCAGGAGCTGCAGTTTGTTCATGGCTTTACGCCGTTTGAAGCGGGCATGTTTATGCTGCCGGTGATGGTTGCCAGCGGGTTCAGTGGGCCAATCGCGGGCGTGCTGGTCGGGCGTTTAGGGCTTCGCATCGTCGCGGCGGGTGGAATGGGGCTCAGCGCCGTGAGCTTTATCGGGCTGTCGACGCTCGACTTCAGCACGCAGCAGTGGCAGGCGTGGGGGCTGATGGTGCTGCTGGGCTTCAGCGCCGCCAGCGCGCTGCTGGCCTCGACCTCGGCCATTATGGCCGCCGCGCCAAAAGAGAAAGCCGCCGCCGCAGGCGCAATTGAAACCATGTCCTATGAGCTGGGCGCCGGGCTGGGGATCGCCATCTTTGGCCTGCTGTTGACCCGCAGCTTCTCGGCGTCGATTGAGCTGCCGCAGGGGCTGGATGCCTCACTCGTCGATAAAGCCTCGTCATCCATCGGTGAGGCGATGAAGGTGGCACAGGATCTGACGCCGGGCCTGGCGGAACCGGTGATTGAGGCAGCGAAAAGCGCGTTTATCACCTCACACAGCGTGGCGCTGGGCAGCGCGGGGGGAATGCTGCTGTTGCTGGCGGTGGGGATCTGGTTCAGCCTGGCGAAGGTCAATCCGCAGTAAAACAGGGCGCGCGGTTGGCGCGGGTGGGGCAGATGCGCTATGTTTTTTATAGGATTATCTGACTCTTGCTGGAAAATATGAGCCCTCGCCACAGCAGTGAAGCGTCCCAACCGCTCTCCCGGTTAACCCTGCTTGCAGGAGGGGCGCTGGGCGTCGTTTTTGGTGATATTGGCACCAGCCCGCTTTATACCTTCCGGACGGTGCTTTCGCTCTCTGAGCATGACCCGACGCCCGGCGTTATACTCGGCCTGCTCTCCCTGATAACCTGGACACTCATCCTGGTGACGTCCATAAAATATGCCGCCTTTGCCATGCGAATTGATAACCATGGCGAAGGGGGCATCATGGCCCTGATGTCGCTTCTGGTGGAAAAGGGCAAAGGCGGACGCTGGGTCATTTTTTCTGCCCTCATCGGCGCCGCGCTGATATACGGTGACGGCGCAATAACCCCGGCCATCTCCGTCCTGTCTGCCCTCGAAGGGCTGGAAATGGTGTTCCCGGCGTCCCAGCCGTACATACTACCCCTCACGGTGGCGGTTCTGCTGGCGCTGTTTCTTATCCAGCCTTTTGGTACCGCCCGCATAGGGAAAATATTTGGCCCGGTGATGGCGGTGTGGTTTTTGGCGATTGCGGCTCTTGGCGTGCGGGGGATCGTGCAACACCCCTCGGTACTCTTGGCCCTCAATCCCGCGTATGGCATCGCGTTTCTGTTTTCGAACGGGTACACCAGCTTCCTGGTCCTGGGCGGCGTGTTTCTCTGCGTGACGGGTGCCGAAGCCCTGTATGCCGACATGGGGCATTTTGGTAAAAAGCCCATCTGGCTTGCCTGGTACGGCGTCGTCTTTCCTTCGCTGCTGCTCAACTACGCCGGTCAGTCAGCGCTGATTCTGGCGGGTGCCGACAGCAAACAGAATCTTTTCTATACACTGTGTCCGCCTGCGCTGCAGGTTCCGCTCATCATTCTTGCCGCGCTGGCGACAATCATCGCCAGCCAGGCGATTATTACCGGCGCTTTTTCGATGACGCGCCAGGCCATTCAGCTTGGCTGGTTGCCCCGGTTACGCATCAAACAGACGGCGGCAGAAAGCTACGGCCAGATTTACATCGGGATAATAAACTGGCTGCTGATGGGGGTGACCATCGGGCTGGTGGTGTTCTTTAAATCCTCTGACAAGCTTGCCGCGGCGTACGGCATCGCCGTGTCATTAACCATGCTGATGACCACGGGCCTGCTGTTTGTCGCTATGCGGGAAGTGTGGCGCTGGAGCCTGGTCAGCAGCGCGGTCATTGCCTTCTGTTTCCTGGTGATTGATGCCACCTTCCTGTTTGCCAATCTGATTAAGGTGCTGGAAGGCGGCTATATTCCGCTGCTGATGGCCGCCGCTATTTGTACGGTGATGCTGATCTGGCACCGGGGCGTTAAGGCGGTATCGGCATCGGTGGGCGAGATGGGCGTCAGCGTGGACGCGTTCTTTGCCCAGCTTCAGCAAACGACGGTGCCCAGAGTGGCGGGCTCCGCCATCTTTTTGACCCGAACCCAGAACAATATCCCGCCGGTCATGCGCTGGCACGTCGCGCGCAACCGGGCGCTACAGCAGGACGTGTTGTCGCTGACCATTGATATTCTCAACGTGCCCTACGTGGGGGAAGAACAGCGTATAAGAGTGGTGCAGCGCGCGCCGGGCTACTGGCACGGCGTGGCGCAGTATGGCTTTATGGAACACCCGGACATCCCGCGGTTGCTGCAGGGCGTCAGCGAGGTCAACGCCATTTTTGCCACGGATGACGCCACCTGGTATGTCGGGCATGAAACCATTGTGGCAGGTGAAGGTGAGGCGGGCATGGCGGCCTGGCAGCGGCACATCTTTGCTTTTATGAAGCGCAACTGCACGCACGTCATCAACCACTATCACCTTCCCAGCGATCGCGTCGTCGAAATCAGCCGACGCGTTGCCGTGTAGATTCAGGCGAAAGCAGAGATCTTCTGCTTTCGCTCCGCTCTATCGCTCAAGCGCCGCAGACAGGACGCTGTGCAATAACACATTCGCGCCTTTCTCTGACCACTCCGGCAGGATCCTTTCCGCTTCGTTATGGCTAACGCCCTTCACGCAGGGGATAAAAATCATGCTGGCAGGTGCCACCTTACTGACGTAGCAGGTATCGTGTCCGGCACCGGAGACCATCGATTTTGACGAATAGCCCAGCGCGGCGACGGCGTTTTCCGTACGGGCCAGACAGGCTTCGTTAAAGTCGATCGGCGCATAGTCGAAGATGCGCTCGACGTTGGCCGTCACGCCGCGTGCGGCCAGGTTTTTTGTGGCTACGTGCAGCGCGGCTTCCATGGCTTCAAGTGCGTCCTGTGAAGGGTGGCGAAACTCCACGCTGCATTCCACTCGCGAAGGGACAACGTTACGCGAGTTCGGCGTAACCTGCGCCATGCCGATGGTGGCGCGTCCGTCCGGCGCAAATTGATACCCAATCTCCTCCACGTTCAGCGCCAGCCCGGCGAAGGCGATAACCGCATCGCGGCGGCTGTGCATCGGTGTCGTTCCCGCATGGGCGGCAAAACCGTCGAGCGTTACCGTAAACCAGCGCTGGCCCATGGCCGCCCGCACCAGCCCGATGTCGATCTCTTCCTCTTCGAGTATCGGCCCCTGCTCAATATGCAGCTCATAGCAGGCGTGAACCGGAAATGCGCGGGCAGGGCGTTCGCCGCGATAGCCAATCGCTTCCAGCGCCTCGCGAACGGTTATCCGTTGGTTGTCCATCCTGGCGTATGCAAAGTCTTCCGTGAGCAGGCCTGCCCAGACGCCGGAGGCCAGCATCGCCGGGGCAAAGCGCGCGCCTTCTTCGTTGGTCCAGTTGACCAGCACGACGTCGCGCTCGGTTTCAATCGCGTTATCGTTCAGCGTGCGCAGCAGCTCCAGCCCGGCCAGCACGCCGTAGACCCCGTCGTAGTTTCCGCCCAGCGGCTGGGTATCCAAATGGGACCCCGTCATGACTGGGGCAAGCTGCGGGTATTTCCCCGCGCGACGGATAAACATATTGCCCATGCTGTCGATATCGCAGGTGAATCCTGCCTCCAGCGCCCAGTCGCGCAGCAGGTTGCGCGCAATACGATCTTCCTCGCTCAGTGCCAGACGGGTGACGCCACCGGCGGGGGTGCCGCCAATCTGCGCCATCATCTCTAGCGTTGTCCACAGCCGTTCGGCGTTGACGCGGATCATGTCTTGTCCTTAGCGCTGCGGTAACGGAAATCACAGCACGCACCGCCCTGCATGATGGTGGTCGTGCGGGTCAGCTTCACGTCCGGCGCATAGCCAACGATGAACTTTTCATCGCGCGCGCAGGAGAGAAGATGACCAATCTCGCCCAGCCCCATTTCATGATACATCTCCGCGTAGCGGCAGCGGGTCACGTTGTAGTTGTACTGCTGGTCGTCGGCGTCGAGCACCTTCACCTCCAGCGCGTTATCTTTCTCCCACAGATACTGCAGGGCGATAAAGCTCTTTACGTCCGCGCCGTTGGGCTCTTTGCTGGCAAACGCTTTGCCTGCGTCAATTGCCGCCTGTTCAATCGCCTCGCCGATGACCGCCTGGGCGCGGGTTTTCCCTATCTCGCGCACCAGGATCTCATAAATTGGCTTAATAATTTCTGCTTCAATTTTGCGGCGGGCGAGAATGCCCAGCTCGTTATTATCACTCATCACATTGCCTCGCTGCGTTACTTCGCTTTTGCGCCGCCCACCACGGTCTGCGGCAGCCATTTACCCTCGACAACTTTGTAGACGGTGAACGACGGCGACTTCAGGTTGCCTTCTTTATCAAACGCGATCTGTCCGGTGACGCCGGAGTAGCTAATGCCGCGCAGGGCCGGCAGATACTCGGACGGATCGACGGAGTCTGCTTTTTCCATCGCCGCAACCAGCACGCGGGTGGCGTCATAGGCGAACGGCGCGTGCAGTTCGATATGGGTGTGGTAGCGGGACTGATAGGCCTGCTCGAAAGCCTTTCCACCCGGCATCTGGTCGACGGGCAGACCCGGCTCCAGCGCGACCACGCCTTCGCCTTCTTTCTGCGCCAGCTTCAGGAACGTCTGGCTGACAAATCCGCCCGCGCCCATCAGCGTGGCGTTCATGCCCAGCTGTTTGATGCGGCGCGCCAGCGGTGCGGCCTGGCTGTCGACGCCGCCGAAGAAGATCAGATCGGCGTTTTTGCTGCGGATGGCGGTCAGCACCGCGCTGAAGTCCACCGTTTTGTCATCCACGTACTGACGGTCGACAACCTTCACGCCCTGCGCTTCAAGCGACTTAATAAACTGGTCCGCCAGGCCCTGACCGAAGGCGGTACGGTCGTCGATCACCGCAATGCGCTTGGCTTTCAGGGTATTCACCGCGTACTGGCCTGCGAGCTGGCCGCCGTCGTCATCGTGGCCCATCACGCGGAAGCTGGTATCAAAACCCTGTTGCGTATAGGCATGACCGGTCGCGACCGGTGCGACCTGCGCGATGCCGGCATCGTGATAGACGCGGGCTGCCGGAATACTGGTGCCGGTGTTCCAGTGACCCACGACGCCCGCGACGCCGCTATCCACCAGACGCTGCGCGACGGCCACGGCGGTACGCGGGTCGGACTGATCGTCCTCGGACTGCAGTTTGAAGGTCACCGCTTTGCCGCCGATGGTCGGGTGCTGCTTGTTAATGTCGTCAATGGCCAGCTGCGCGCCGTTCTCCAGATCTTTACCGATACGGGCAGACGGGCCGGTGAGCGGGCCCGCCAGGCCGATAACCACGGTTTCGCCGTCAGCGGCCCATGTGGCCGTTGAGGCAAAGCCGCTGAGCAGAATAGCGGCGCTGAGCGCACTGATTTTTACTGTTTTCATTGTATTCCCCTGATGTTGGCTGGTGTTGTTAAACGGGCATTTCGCCCAAATAAATCTGTGCAATCTGGTCGTCATTGAGCAACGCTTTCGATTCGCCGTGATGGACAATGCTGCCGCTGTCCATCACCCACGCGCTGTCGGTCACCTCCAGCGCGAGTCGGGCGTTTTGTTCGATGAGCAGCAGGGCGACGCCCCGCTCGCGCAGGCCGGCAATGACGGCAAAAATGTTCTCGACCATCTTCGGCGCAAGGCCCATTGAGGGTTCGTCGAGAATGAGCAGACGCGGCTGGCTGAGCAGGGCGCGGTTAAGGGCCAGCAGCTGTTGCTCGCCGCCGGAAAGCAGGCCGGCAAGCTGATGCTGGCGTTCGCCCAGGCGCGGAAAGCGCTCGAAAATGGCATTCATCTCCCGCCTGATGGTGACAGTGTCACGCCTGAGCCAGGCGCCCATCTGCAGGTTTTCCAGTACCGTCATGCGGGAGAAGATCCCACGGCCTTCCGGGACCATCACCAGCCCGTCGCGAAGCAGGGCTTCAGGCCTGTGCTTGCGTACCGCTTTTCCGTTGAATTCAATACGGCCGCTGAAGTTTTCCAGACCGGTAATGGCGCGCACGGTGGAGCTTTTCCCCGCGCCGTTAGCGCCAATCAGGGTAGCCTGTTCGCCCTCGCGCAGGGTAAAAGAGACATCGCGTACGGCCTGAATACCGCCGTAATGCACGTCCACACGTTCCACCTTCAATAATTCAGACATGGGCGTTGCCTCCAAGCCAGGCGGCAATCACTGCCGGGTCGCGACGGACGCTTTCCGGCGTGCCGCTGGCGAGCGTTTTGCCATAATCCAGCACCGTCAGGCGATCGCAGATGCCCATCACCAGCTTGACGTCATGCTCAATCATCAGCAGGGTTTTACCGTCATCGCGAAGGCGGATAAGCAGCTCGCCGAGCGCCACTTTTTCCGCCGCGTTCATCCCGGCGGCGGGTTCGTCCAGCGCCAGCAGCAGCGGATCGGTTGCCAGCGCGCGGGCAATTTCAAGGCGACGCTGATGACCGTAGGCCAGATCGCAGGCGCGATAGTGGGCGAATTTCGCAATCCCGGTGTACTCCAGCCAGTGCCAGGCTAGCTCCCGGGTCTGCGTCTCTTCCGCGCGAGCGCGTTTATGACGGCTCAGCGCGGCCCACAGGCCGTTACGGGTGCGCACGTGGCGACCCACCATCACGTTTTCCAGCACCGACATGTCGTTGAAGAGGCGCACGTTCTGGAAGGTTCGCGCAATCCCGGCTGCGGTCACTTTCTCAATGTGCTTTGGAAAATAGGGCCTGTCGGCAATCGAAAACTCGCCGCTGTCCGCCGGGTAAAGCCCGGTGATCAGGTTAAAGCAGGTGGTTTTCCCCGCCCCGTTAGGGCCAATCAGCCCGTAGATCTCGCCCTTGTTTACAGTAATTGAAACGTCATCCACGGCGGTAAGGCCGCCGAAGCGTTTTGACATGTTGCGAACGGTTAACAGGCTCATGCCTTCACCTCCTTGTGGCGCACCGGCCAGATCCCGGATGGGCGCACCAGCATGACCAGCACCAGCGCCAGGCCGTAGAACAGCTGGCGTAACACTTCCGGATCAATCAGCACCGTGCCGAACAGCGCCTGCTGAACCGGGGCCGCCTGGCTGCGCAGCAGTTCCGGCAGGGCGGTAAGCAGTATTGCGCCGAGGATCACCCCCGGAATGTGTCCCATCCCGCCCAGCACCACCATCGCCAGCACGGCAATGGATTCCTGCAACGTGAAGGATTCCGGGGAGACGAAGCCCTGAAACGCGCCGAACAGCGCACCCGCCACGCCGCCAAAAGAGGCTCCCATCGCAAAGGCCAGCAGCTTATAGTTGCGCACGTTGATGCCCATCGCGCGGGCCACATCCTCATCTTCACGGATGGCGTGCCAGGCGCGGCCAATGCGCGAGTGCTGCAGGCGCAGGCAGACAAAAATAATCGCCACAATCACCAGCATCAGCAGGTAGTACCACAGCCACAGCGCGGGCACCTTGAAACCGAACCAGTGGTAGACGCCGCTGAACTTCAGGCCAAACAGATTCAGCGTATCTACCCCGGTAATGCCCTTTGCACCGTTGGTGATGTTGACCGGACGGTCGAGGTTGCGCATCAGGATGCGGATGATTTCGCCAAAGCCGAGGGTCACTATCGCCAGATAGTCCCCGCGCAGCTTCAGCGTCGGGGCACCCAGCAGAATGCCGCAGACAGCCGCCACCAGCGCGGCCAGCGGAATAATCAGCAGATAGGAGGTGTGCAGCCCGCCGGGGAACCAGACGCCGAGGATCGGAAACACCTCCAGCAGGTGTGGCGAGGCCATCAGCGCCGCGAGGTAGGCGCCCACCGCGTAAAACGCGATAAACCCCATATCCAGCAGGCCGGTATAGCCCACCACAATGTTGAGCCCCAGCGCCAGCATGATGTAGAGCAGAGCGAAGTCGATAACGCGCACCCAGTAGTTGCCGCCAAGCTGCGTGGCCACCACGGGCGCAACCAGCAGCGCGAGGCAGAACAGGATCATTCCTGACCAGAATTTACGCGTTGCCGTCGGAATTTGTAGTTGAAGCGTTGTCATCATTTCCTCATGCCCTGTGCGCCACGCGCTCGCCCAGAAGTCCTGCCGGACGGAAGACCAGCACCAGAATCAGGACCATAAAGGCAAAGACGTCCTGATAGTTGCTGCCAAAGACGCCGTGGGTCAGTTCCCCCAGATAACCTGCGCCCAGCGCCTCAATTATGCCGAGCAGGATCCCGCCAATCATGGCGCCGCGAATGTTGCCAATTCCCCCCAGCACGGCGGCGGTAAAGGCTTTAATTCCGGGCAAAAAGCCCATCGAGAAGCTGGCGTTGCCGTAGTTGCTCGCCATCATGACGCCTGCCAGCGCGGCAAACACGCCGCCAATGGCGAACGTCAGCGTAATAATCGCGTTGGGGTTTACCCCCATCAGCGTGGCCACGCGCGGGTTTTCCGCCACGGCGCGCATGCCGCGGCCCAGGCGGGTGTATTCCACCAGCAGCCACAGCCCGAGCATCACCGTCAGCGCCAGCGCCACGGTAACCATGCCGGTGACGGTCACAATGGCAGGAGGATGCATGTCACTGCCTGACGTCACGGCGATCGGATCCATGGGCAGGATCTGCGGGAACATCAGCGGGTTGCGGGTCCAGATAATCATCGCCACGGTTTGCAGCAGGACCGAAACGCCAATACCCGAGATCAGCGGTGCCAGGCGCGGGGCGTTGCGCAGCCGACGGTAGGCAAAGCGCTCCACGGCCATCGCCAGCAGGGCGCAAACGGCCATGGCAATCACCAGGGCCACGCCAAGCTGCAGCAGCTGCGGCATGTGGGGGAAGGTGGCATTCAGGGCGTTAAGGGCGGATAGCGTGGTGAGCGCGCCGACCATCAGAATATCGCCGTGGGCAAAGTTAATAATGCGCAAGATGCCATACACCATGGTATAGCCCAGCGCGATCAGCGCGTAAATGCTTCCCAGCATTACGCCGTTGATCAGTTGTTGTATGAGTGTATCCAACGTCTGTACCCGCAAAGTGCTCTTTCTGCGGCTACCATCCATTAAATGAATTAAATTGTAAAATACACATATATTATTTCTTATGATAAACCGGTATTGCTTTATCTTTATGATTTATATAAACATAATAAAATCATGTTTTCTGGTAAAAAGCCTAAAGAAATCAACATATGAATAAAACAGAACAGTCGGCTGCGCTATCTGCGTATGCAGACAGTCGCCTGGCAAACGATCCGCCGCTTCGGGCCGTCCGGGCCTTTGAGGCCATCGCCCGCCTGGGCAGCGTGACGCTGGCCGCGCAGGAGCTGAATATCTCCCCGTCGGCCGTCAGTCATCAGCTCAAGGTGCTTGAAGGGTATCTGCAAATGCCGCTAACGGAGCGTCAGGGGCGCAGGCTGGCGCTGAGCCAGCATGGCCGTGAATATTACCGCTCGATCCGCGCGGCGTTTAACGTGCTGCGCCAGGCGACGGAGCATCTGGCGGAGCAGGCGCAAACGCGTCAGGTCACCATCAGCCTGATCCCGCTTTTTGGCATGGGGTGGTTTATCCCGCGTTTGCCCGCGTTTATGCGCGCCAACCCGCAGACCGAGATCAACGTGGTGTATGCCAACCATCGTAACTATTTGAGCGACGCATCGGACATGTCGATCCGTTTCGGCAACGGGCAGTGGGCGGGCTATCAGAGTGAAAAACTGATTTCCGGCAAGATGGTGCCGGTGTGCAGCCGGGCTTTTTTGCGCATTCATGGCCATATCGACACCCCGGAGCAGCTGCTGCAAATGCCGCTGCTGCACGATGAGGAGCGCACCACCTGGCCGCAGTGGTTTCAGCAGCAGGGGGAAAAACGACCTCTCCGGCGCAGCGGTCCTCTGTTTGAAGACGGGCTGTTGACGCTGGCGGGCGTGCAGGCGGGGCTGGGCTGCGCGCTGATGCGTGAGCCGCTGATTGCGCCTTATCTGGAGAGCGGCGAGCTGGTGAAGATATTTGACTTACCCATAGACGACGGGCGCGACTATTACCTCTGCGTGCGTTCAGATTCAGAAATGACCGAGGACGGCAAGCTGCTGCAAAGCTGGCTGCGTCGGGCTGCGAGCGTTGAACCGTCTACGACGTAAGCAGGCAGTGTTTATCCAGCGCTTCAATTTCCGATCCGCTGTAGCGCGCGTATTGTCCGGTCAGGCCAAAAAACGCAGGCTGGGTTTCGGTGTAGATTTCTGCGGCAAGCACCAGTCGGCGTCGTTCGTCCTCGCTCATCTCAAGCAGCGTCCAGGGAATAAAATAGCGCGATGTTGAGGTCAGCTTGAACCACAGCGGGCAGCCGCAGCCGGGACAGAACCAGCGCTCACCGCGCGCGGATGACGCAAAATGAGAGGGGGAAATGGAATCTTGCTCCACAAGCGGCTGGCCCTGCGTCTCAAGATACATGGCAATGCCACCCGACCATTTCTGGCATTGCGTGCAGTGACATGCGTATACGTCAAAATTGTTGAGGCTCGCGCTGAACTGACTCATTCCGCACAAGCAGCGTCCTTTGAATATGTGCATGGCGTACTCCTTTTTGACGCCAGAAATCCGTATAAAAAAAGCCAGCCGCAGGGGCTGGCCTTTTATCGTGACAAATCTTAGAACTGGTAGGTCAGGCCAACCGCTACGATGTTGTCGGTAGCAACGCCAGTTGCTTTGGTGAAGCTGTTGTCGTCAACCAGGTTGATTTTGTAATCAACATAGGTAGACATGTTCTTGTTGAAGTAGTAGCTCGCGCCAACGTCAATGTATTCAACCAGATCCTGGTCGCCGTATGAACCCAGGTCTTTACCTTTGGATTTCAGGTAAGCGATGGATGGACGCAGGCCGAAGTCGAACTGGTACTGAGCAACAACTTCGAAGTTCTGAGCTTTGTTCGCGATATAACCGTCACCGAAGTTGGTCATGTTGCGGGTTTCAGAATAGGTGGTTGCCAGGTAGATGTTGTTCGCATCGTATTTCAGGCCAGCAGCCCATACTTCTGCGTTCTCGCCGCCAGCGTTAACGGTGTTCGCGACGCGACCAGCAGCAACCTGACGGTCGGTACGGTCAGATTTCGCGTAGGTTGCACCAACAGCGAAGCCGTTCATTTCATAGGTAGAAGACAGACCCCAGCCGTCACCGTTCGCTTCGGTGATGTCGCGGTTGTCATTTTTACCCTGGTACTGAGCGGCAAAGTTCAGACCGTCAACCAGACCGAAGAAGTCGGTGTTACGGTAGGTTGCAACGCCAGTGGTACGGCCAGTCATGAAGCCATCGGTCTGAGTCCAGGTATCGCCACCGAACTCTGGCAGTACGTCAGTCCATGCGCCGATGTCGTAAGCAACACCGTAGTTACGACCGTAGTCGAATGAACCGAATTCGTTGAATTTGAGACCCGCGAATGCCAGACGGGTTTTGCTGCCGTCAGTACCCTGGGATTCAGAACGGTTGCCTTTGAACTCATATTCCCACTGGCCGTAACCGGTCAGCTGATCGTTGATCTGAGTTTCGCCCTTGAAGCCCAGACGAACGTAAGTTTTGTCGCCGTCGTTCTTAGCATCATCAGAGAAATAGTGCAGACCTGTAACTTTACCGTACAGATCCAGCTTGTTACCGTCTTTGTTATAAATTTCAGCCGCGTTTACAACGCCTGCTGCCAACATGGAAGTCACTGCCACTGCAACTAATTTAAGTTTCATCTTAAATATTCCTTATAATTTTCTTTGGTATTTCCTGAGCCACTTTGAACGATTTCTAAACGAGGCTTATCGTCAATGGCATGGTATTTTTAAAAATCTTGTAGTCCTATTTCAATAATAAGTTTCAAATTATTAGCAATAATTTCAGTTAGTGTGATCGGGATCGGATAAATGGCTGTGACAGAGCATGAAATGATGAATATTTAATCAATTTTGCGGCTGATTGATTGTTATGAATATAATTTCATTGCGGTTTTATAAAAAGTGGTAATTATCGGTATTTTCGTTTCTTTAAAAGGGGTTAAGCCTCATCTGAAAGTTAACTACTTGTTTTTAACTCAGCACTATGCGGAATTTCCGTTCTATCAAGCGAAATAAACAGAAACATACTATTGCACTTTGTGCTATTAATCTCGTGAGTATTCGCAGGGAACTAATCACCCATGGGTGTCAATTTATGTCAACTGAAGGAAATGGGAAATTACGAAAGGACGCTACTATAAACAGAATCTAAACGCGCGCTCCACTGGCGGGGTAAATATTTTGGCGCACGCTCACATATTAAAACTATGTTAATTTTTTGCTGCCGAAATGAATATTATCGACAGCAAAACCACAATTATTTTCGCGTGGCGTACCAGCAGAGCAACGACCCGGCGCAGACCATCAGCGCGCCTTGCCAGAATGAGAATGAGAGGGGGGAACTTAGCACTGCGGCGGCGAGCGCGGCTGAGAGG
This sequence comes from Enterobacter sp. 01-M-03-SI-ECC, assembly GCF_047530215.1. Lineage (NCBI taxonomy): Bacteria > Pseudomonadati > Pseudomonadota > Gammaproteobacteria > Enterobacterales > Enterobacteriaceae > Enterobacter > Enterobacter sp. 01-M-03-SI-ECC. The sequence goes on along the minus strand of NZ_JBLKDA010000003.1, from coordinate 80,946 downwards.
ACGGGGGTAAAATAGGATACGGCAGCCAGCACCGTAACGTTACCGTGAAGAATGCCAATATTCCATGCGGCGTAACCAAACCCAAGCGCAATACCGCACATGACGAGTTTCACCACCACCGGCAGCGTAAACACCATCTCGGGCTGTTCGCTCAGGGCATATTTTACCCACAGGCTCAGCGCGGTCAGCAGTACAAACAGGGTGATGCCGTTTTGTCCTTTCGCAAATTTGCTGGTGACCGTGCAGTAGGCGGCCCAGATAAATGCCCCGGCAAACGCCAGCGCGTAGCTCAGCGGGCTCGAAACGATATTGCGGGTGATTTCATCAAGGTGTAAACCCTGTTCACCGCCCAATACCCAGCAGACGCCCAGCAATGAGATGGCTAAGCCGGGGATCACCCACAAGGTAGATTTCTGTCCGTTGAACATGATGGCAAACACAATCGTCAGGCTTGGCCAGAGGTAATTCACCATACCGACTTCAATCGCCTGAGCGCGCGTTGCGGCGTAGCCCAGCGACAGCGCCAGGCATATTTCGTAGCTGACAAACAAAACGCTGCCTGCAATAAGATAGCGGGGGGAAAACCGCCTGATATCAGGAAATCCTACCGTCACCAGACACAATAATCCGCTGAGGGTGTAGATCATCGCTGCACCGCCTACCGGGCCCATGCCCTCGCTCACGCTGCGAATAAGACCGACCATGGTGCTCCATAACACTATGGCCGCCAGCCCAATAAGCGTTGCTCTTTTTCTGTCCATTACTTAGCCATTGCGATAAAAATCAAAGGAAAAATGTATCGCATTCATCCTGACGCTGTCGCGAATTATTCTCTTAAACCGTTAATCAAAAAGGGGTATTTGAATGTGCCGGGGATGGCGATTAAGGGGGGGATGCGTGACGACCTTGATTTGACGCAAAAAAATCAGGGGTATTACTGCTACTTTGCGGCGCGAAGTCTTATTTGATAACGAGGACAACAATGGACGTCAGCCGCAGACAATTTTTTAAAATCTGCGCGGGCGGTATGGCCGGAACAACAGCCGCGATGCTGGGATTTGCTCCCAAAATGGCGCTGGCTCAGGCACGCAACTTTAAGCTGCTGCGCGCGAAAGAGATCCGTAACACCTGCACATACTGCTCCGTAGGTTGTGGGCTTTTGATGTACAGCCTGGGCGATGGCGCGAAGAACGCCAGAGAAGCGATTTACCATATCGAAGGGGATCCGGACCATCCGGTGAGCCGCGGGGCGCTGTGCCCGAAAGGGGCGGGGCTGCTGGACTATGTTCACAGCGAAAACCGCCTGCGCTACCCGGAATACCGCGCGCCGGGCTCCGATAAATGGCAGCGCATCTCCTGGGACGAAGCCTTCTCCCGCATCGCGAAACTGATGAAAGCCGACCGCGACGCTAACTTTATCGAAAAGAACGAGCAGGGCGTGACGGTTAACCGCTGGCTCTCCACCGGCATGCTTTGTGCCTCTGCGGCTAGCAATGAAACCGGCATGCTGACGCAAAAATTTGTGCGCTCTCTCGGCATGCTGGCGGTAGACAACCAGGCGCGCGTCTGACACGGACCAACGGTAGCAAGTCTTGCTCCAACATTTGGTCGCGGTGCGATGACCAACCACTGGGTTGATATCAAAAACGCTAACGTCGTAGTGGTGATGGGCGGTAACGCCGCTGAAGCCCATCCGGTGGGGTTCCGCTGGGCGATGGAAGCGAAAAACAACAACGATGCGACGCTGATCGTCGTCGATCCGCGCTTTACGCGCACGGCTTCGGTGGCGGATATCTACGCGCCGATCCGTTCCGGCACGGACATTACGTTCCTGTCTGGGGTACTGCTGTACCTGATCGAAAACAACAAAATTAACGCGGAATACGTTAAGCACTACACCAACGCGAACCTGCTGGTGCGGGATGATTTTGCCTTCGATGACGGGCTGTTCAGCGGCTATGACGCGGAAAAACGCCAGTACGACAAAACGTCCTGGAACTATCAGTTTGATGAAAACGGCTACGCGATGCGGGATGAAACCCTGACGCACCCGCGCTGCGTGTGGAACCTGCTGAAGCAGCACGTTTCCCGCTATACGCCGGACGTAGTGGAAAACATCTGCGGCACGCCGAAAGCGGACTTCCTGAAGGTGTGCGAGGTGCTGGCTTCCACCAGCGCGGCGGACAGAACCACGACCTTCCTGTATGCGCTGGGCTGGACGCAGCACACCGTGGGCGCGCAAAACATCCGCACCATGGCGATGATCCAGCTGCTGCTCGGCAACATGGGCATGGCGGGCGGCGGCGTCAACGCGCTGCGCGGCCACTCCAATATTCAGGGCCTGACCGATCTCGGTCTTCTCTCCACCAGCCTGCCGGGCTACCTGACGCTACCGTCCGACAAGCAGGCGGATCTGCAAACGTATCTAGAGGCCAATACGCCAAACGCGACGCTGCCGGACCAGGTGAACTACTGGAGCAACTATCCGAAGTTCTACGTCAGCCTGATGAAATCGTTCTACGGCGACGCGGCGCAGAAAGAAAACGACTGGGGCTTTGAGTGGCTACCGAAGTGGGACCAGGCCTACGACGTCATCAAGTATTTCAACATGATGGATAAGGGCAACGTCACGGGCTATATCTGCCAGGGCTTTAACCCGGTGGCTTCCTTCCCGGACAAGAACAAGGTCGTGCGCAGCCTCAGCAAGCTGAAGTACATGGTCGTTATCGATCCGCTGGTGACCGAAACCTCCACCTTCTGGCAGAACCACGGTGAATCCAACGACGTTGACCCGGCGTCGATTCAGACCGAGGTGTTCCGCCTGCCGTCTACCTGCTTTGCGGAAGAGGACGGCTCCATTGCCAACTCCGGGCGCTGGCTGCAGTGGCACTGGAAGGGCCAGGACGCGCCGGGGGAAGCACGCAACGACGGTGAAATTCTGGCGGGCATTTACCATCGCCTGCGCGAGATGTACCGCACCGAGGGCGGCAAGGGCGCCGAGCCGCTGCTGAAGATGAGCTGGCAGTACAAGCAGCCGGATCGCCCTGAGTCAGAGGAAGTGGCGAAAGAGAACAACGGCGTGGCGCTGGCGGATCTCTATGATGCCAACGGCAACCTGCTGGCGAAGAAAGGCCAGCTGCTGAACAGCTTCGCGCTGCTGCGCGATGACGGCACGACGGCATCGTCCTGCTGGATTTACGCCGGCAGCTGGACGGAGCAGGGGAACCAGATGGCCAACCGCGATAACGCCGATCCGTCAGGTCTCGGTAATACGCTTGGCTGGGCGTGGGCATGGCCGCTGAACCGTCGCGTGCTGTACAACCGTGCGTCCGCAGACGTGAACGGCAAGCCGTGGGATCCGAAACGCATGTTGATCCAGTGGAACGGGGCGAAATGGACGGGGAACGATATCCCGGACTATAGCACCGCCGCGCCGGGCAGCAGCACCGGGCCGTTTATCATGCAGCCGGAGGAGCTGGGACGCCTGTTTGCGCTGAACAAGCTGGCGGAAGGGCCGTTCCCGGAACATTACGAGCCGATGGAGACGCCGCTCGGCACCAACCCGCTGCACCCGAACGTCGTCTCCAGCCCGGTGGTGCGGATCTACGAAGACGACGTCCTGCGTTTAGGTAAAAAGGACAAGTTCCCGTACGTGGGAACGACCTACCGCCTGACCGAGCATTTCCACACCTGGACCAAGCACGCGCGGCTTAACGCCATCGCCCAGCCGGAGCAGTTTGTGGAGATCAGCGAGACGCTGGCGAAGGCGAAAGGCATTGCCAACGGCGATCGCGTGAAGGTGAGCAGCAAACGCGGCTTCATTCGCGCGGTGGCGGTGGTCACCCGCCGCCTGCAGTCGCTGAACGTGCACGGCCAGCAGGTGGAAACCGTCGGTATTCCGCTGCACTGGGGCTTTGAGGGCGTGGCGCAGAAAGGCTACATCGCCAACACCCTGACGCCAAACGTTGGCGATTCCAACTCGCAAACGCCGGAGTACAAGGCGTTTCTGGTCAACATCGAGAAAGCGTAAGGAGCGATTAAATGGCGATGGAAACACAAGACATTATTAAGCGCTCCGCGACCAACCCGATCACTCCCGCGCCACGCGCGCGGGACTATAAGGCAGAAGTCGCCAAGCTTATCGACGTCTCCTCCTGCGTGGGCTGCAAGGCCTGCCAGGTAGCGTGCTCGGAGTGGAACGATATCCGCGATGAGGTGGGGCACTGCGTCGGGGTCTACGATAACCCGGCAGACCTGAGCGCCAAATCCTGGACGGTGATGCGTTTTAGCGAAACCGACCAGAACGGCAGGCTGGAGTGGCTGATCCGCAAAGACGGCTGCATGCACTGCGAGGATCCGGGCTGCCTGAAGGCGTGCCCGTCCGCCGGAGCGATTATTCAGTACGCCAACGGGATCGTCGACTTCCAGCAGGACAACTGCATCGGCTGCGGCTACTGCATCGCGGGCTGTCCGTTTAATATCCCACGCCTCAATAAAGAGGATAACCGGGTCTACAAATGCACCCTGTGCGTGGACCGCGTCAGCGTCGGTCAGGAACCTGCCTGCGTGAAGACCTGTCCTACCGGGGCGATTCACTTCGGGACTAAAAAAGAGATGCTGGACGTGGCGCAGGCGCGCGTGGACAAGCTGAAAGCGCGCGGCTACCAGAATGCGGGCATTTACAACCCTCAGGGCGTGGGCGGGACGCACGTGATGTACGTGCTGCACCACAACGACCAGCCGGAGCTGTACCACAACCTGCCGAAAGATCCGGCGATCGACACCTCGATCAACCTGTGGAAAGGGGCACTCAAGCCGCTCTCAGCGGCGGGCTTTATCGCCACCTTTGCGGGGCTGATTTATCACTACATTGGTATCGGGCCAAACAAAGAGGTGGACGACGACGAGGAGGAGCACCATGAGTAAGTCGAAAATGATTGTGCGCACGAAGTTTGTTGACCGCGCCTGTCACTGGACGGTAGTCATCTGCTTCTTCCTGGTGGCGGTATCGGGAATTTCGTTTTTCTTCCCGACGCTGCAATGGCTGACCGAAACCTTCGGTACCCCGCAGATGGGGCGCATCCTGCACCCGTTCTTCGGCGTGCTGATTTTCGTGGTGCTGATGTTCATGTTCGTACGCTTCGTCCATCACAATATCCCGGACAAGCAGGACATTCCGTGGGTAAAAGGGATCGTCGAAGTCCTGAAGGGCAACGAGCATAAAGTGGCGAAGGTGGGCAAATACAATGCCGGACAAAAGATGATGTTCTGGACCATCATGAGCATGATTTTTGTGCTGCTGGTGACCGGCGTGATCATCTGGCGTCCGTATTTTGCCTCGTATTTCCCGATTCAGGTGGTGCGCTACGCGCTGCTGATCCACGCCACGTCAGCCATTATTCTAATCCACGCCATCCTGATCCATATGTATATGGCGTTCTGGGTGAAGGGTTCAATTAAAGGCATGATTGAAGGGAAGGTGAGCCGCCGCTGGGCGCAGAAACACCATCCCCGCTGGTATCGGGATGTGGAACGGCTGGAAGCGAAGCAGGAAAGTACGGAAGGGATCAAGTAAGACCTGCGCCGTCGGCTGTGCCCGGCGGCGCTGCGCTTGCGCGGGCAGGGCAAATGCCTGACCGGCTGCCGTCATGTGCTAGTCAAGAAACGATCGATTGCTGCTATAACGTCATGACGTGCATTGCGTAAATTACAAACAAAATCTTTAGGATTTATTTTATTGTTGTTAAGGTTGGTTATCATTGGCGAATAAATCAGAAACGTTTCAAAATCGATATTTACGTCTGAGCCAGATGGCTCTGCCATAACGGTAACTTATTATTTCTTGCGAGCGGTACGATGACGCGTGTTGCAAGGTCGTCGTAGCAATCATCCTGAATAAGCATGTAGTAAGGCAGCCTGTCCCGTGTTGCGAATGATGTATTCCGATAAACATTAAATTGTCTCAGCATTAAAGCACCCTGAAAAACTCATCATCAGTAATGGTTCCATTTTTTTCTACAAACTCATTCATTGCCCGTATAAATGCACGATCTTCGTCTGATGGCTGACGCCGCCTGGTTGAGTTCTGTTCTGCATGACACAAGAGCTTACGCGATGTGATGTTCTGGCCCGGTTTTGTTTCTGCGGTATGTTTCATCATTAGCTCCTTTGTTGGTGCGGTCATTATCAACCGCAGCCAACAAAAAACAATACTGTATCCCCTGGTAATCTACATTCTGCGAGGCATCTTCCAGTAATCTCAGAACCGCTCTTCCACATAGCGGAACGGGTATTTTGTGGGTTTGACTTTGCCGATTTTACGTTTCGGTAAATCTACCTTTTCAACATGTATTTCTTTATACGGGATCTGCGAAAGCAGATGCGAAATAATATTCAGGCGCACGCGCTTTTTATCTTCAGAACGCGCGACAAACCACGGTGCCCAGGCGGTGTCGGTGGCTTCAAACATGGCGTCGCGTGCACGAGTATATTCATCCCACAGGTTAAAGGATTTAATATCCATCGGCGAGAGCTTCCATATTTTACGGCCGTCGTTAATACGATCGCGTAAACGCCGTTCCTGCTCTTTCGGCGTTACCTCCAGCCAGTACTTCAGCAGAATAATTCCGGCATCGACCATTGCCTTTTCCATAACCGGCGCGCCGTCCAAAAATTTCTCTGCCTGCTCCTCCGTGCAGAACCCCATCACACGCTCCACGCCCGCGCGGTTATACCAGCTGCGATCGAATATCACTATTTCGCCCGCCGAAGGCAGGTGTGGCACATAGCGCTGGAAGTAGAGCTGGCTTTTTTCTTTTTCAGTCGGGGCAGGGAGCGCAACCACGCGAAATACGCGAGGGCTTACGCGCTCGGTGATCGCTTTAATGGTGCCGCCTTTGCCAGCCCCGTCTCGTCCTTCAAACACGATACACACTTTCAACCCTTTGGCGACGACCCACTGCTGGAGCTTAACCAGTTCAACGTGGAGGCGGCGAAGTTCTTGTTCGTACGCTTTGGTTTTCAACGGCGCATTCTTTTCGACATCAACAGCGACACTGGTTTTCTTTTTGCTTCCCATGATTGTCATCCTCAGGTTGTCCGGTGCGGAAAAAAGCGCGGCCGCACTATGAAGTGTAATCCACCTGAATTAATGGATTAATGTGTCAGCCAGCTGATTTGAACTGGCTCACCATACAAGATTATTCAATAATGCCCGTCGCGAGTGATAAACAGTGGTTGAGGAATGAAAAAAACAATCTTTTCGTTGGCGCTGGGCACGTTTGGCCTCGGAATGGCTGAATTTGGCATTATGGGCGTGCTCACCGAGCTGGCGCGTGACGCCGGTATTTCGATTCCCGCCGCCGGGAATATGATCTCGTTTTATGCGTTCGGCGTGGTCATTGGCGCCCCGATAGTGGCGCTGTTCTCCGGAAAGTTCTCGTTAAAAACGACGCTGCTGTTTTTGGTCGCCATGTGCGCGGTCGGGAACGCCCTGTTTACGTTTTCAACATCGTATTTCTGGCTGGCGATGGGGAGGCTGATTTCCGGCTTTCCGCACGGAGCCATTTTTGGCGTCGGGGCCATTATCCTGTCTAAAATAGCGCCACCCGGGAGGGTGACCGTTGCGGTAGCCGGGATGATTGCCGGGATGACCGTGGCTAACCTGCTGGGCGTCCCGCTGGGCACCTGGCTGGGGCACCAGTTCAGCTGGCGTTATACCTTTTTCCTGATTGCCGTGTTTGACGCGCTGGTGATCCTCTCAGTCCTGCTCTGGGTGCCGGACATCCGCGACACATCAAAAATCAAATTGACCGAGCAATTCCACTTTTTGAAGAAACCGGAGCCGTGGCTGATTTTTGCCGCCACCCTGTTTGGCAACGCCGGGGTGTTCGCGTGGTTCAGCTTCGTTAAGCCGTTTATGGTTAACGTTTCCGGTTTTTCGGAAGGGGTGATGACCGCTATCATGATGCTGATGGGCCTTGGCATGGTGTTGGGCAACCTGTTTAGCGGTAAACTTTCCGGTCGCTTCAGCCCGCTGCGCATTGCGGCCACCACCGACATGGTGATTGTTGCCTCGCTTCTGCTGCTTTTTACCTTTGGCGAACTGAAAACGGCCTCGCTGGTCATGGGCTTTATCTGCTGTGCCGGGCTGTTCGCGCTCTCTGCGCCGCTGCAGATCCTGCTGCTGCAAAACGCGAAGGGCGGCGAGATGCTGGGGGCGGCCGGGGGGCAGATGGCGTTTAATCTCGGCAGCGCGATCGGGGCGTACTTTGGCGGGATGATGATTACCCTTGGCTTTAGCTGGCGCTACGTCACGCTGCCTGCGGCGATACTCTCGTTCTCGGCCATGAGCGCGCTGTTGATCTACGGTTACCTGCGTGCCCGACGGGCTCAGGCTAACGCTCGCGCGCTAGCCTGACTTCATTCAGGCAAGCCAGGGCTCGCCCAGGGTCAGCATCAGGCGGTTAGCCCACGCGAAGAACGCGGCGGACTGCACCAGGTCAAGCTGGGCTAAGGTATCCAGCCCCTCTTTTTCCAGCGCGGCGAGGTGCAGCGGCGTGGCGGCAGGCGGGGTAACGGACAGCGCCGCCGCAAAGTTGATTTCCGTCTGCCAGCGTGCAGACTGCCCCTCGCTCAGGGATTGCCCCGGACGCACGGCCAGCAGGGCCTCTACCGCTGCATCATCCTTTGACAGCTGGCTGGCTTTACGCGCATGGACAGATGCGCAGTAAATGCAGCCGTTAATTTTACTGGCGACCGTTGCCGCCAGCTCGCGCTCGGCTCGCGGCAGTCCCCCCGCTGTATAAAAAATCCCTTTATCGGTCAGCGTACGCTGTTCAAGCACCGGCAGATTGCGCCCCAGCAGACGGAAATAGTCGGAATCGGTATGGCCAAACTTCGCCAGAATCGCCACCTCGTCGTCACGGAAATCCGCCAGCGGTTTGGCGGCGATCCACGGCTCCCAGCCCAGCTCCTGCTGGGTAAACGCGACCGGAGCCGCCTTTCCGGTAGCTGTGGTTGCTGTCGTGTGCCAGACGCCCGCCGCTACCGGCGCATCGCTTTTGGCGACGGGCCTGTCGTTCAGCAGACGCAGTCCGGCAATCAGTCTGCTCTGGAAGCTCACAAACGCGATGAGCTGCGCCAGGGTAACAATGCCTTCCTTGCTCCATCCTGCCTGGGTCAACGCCTTTAACGACGCCGGCGTCGCTTCGACGGGGGAGAACGTTAGCAGCCGCGCGAAGTTCAGCGCCGGGGTCAGGCGTGCTGAGGTAGGGTCGGCCAGGCCAAACCCCGCATAGTGCGCGGCCAGCGCCTCCGCGCTGTGCCACCTGGCGACTTTTGCCGCCACGGCGAAGCGCTCGTCCAGCGCAAAATCGCTATCCTGCTGGGTAAATAAGATTTCGTAGCTGCCCTGCGCGTGGCGCGTGGCGGCATCACGCGTAGCGCGCGCCTCTGCCAGAGGGGAACCGGGTTTAATTTCCGCCAGCTCGGCGAGAATGTCCTGACTTAATGACATAGGTATCTCCTCAATGGATATGGGGGGCAATATGTTCGGCGATCAGTTCGATGGACCGCAGCGTGTCCCGATGCGCGGGTTTGACCGAATGGACCTGGAATGAGATATCCGTGGCGCGCCGGAGAACGGAATCGGCCTGCAGCGAACGCAGCACCGTCTCGGGCGAACCGATATGGGCGTCGAACTGGCGACGAAAATCTGTGACAGTGTCACCTTTAACCACGTGTCCGGCTGCGCGATGCTGCTGGGCCTGCCTGGCGAGACCCGGCGTGGCGACCTTAAGCGCATAGTCATCGCTGTCTGCGACGAACGCCGTACGGGAGGCCAGAATGCGCGGTGCGATACCGGCGGGCAGTGCCTCAAGGTAGGCATCCACAATCGGGTTCTGGATCGCGTCGAGCGTGAGATCCAGCTGGTCTGCCGGGCGCGGCTGCGTGCGGGAGAGCATCAAACCGTGTCCAGCCCGCGCGGCGCGAACCGCACCGTCAACAGAGAAGGTAGCAATCCAGATACGGTCGGCCAGCTGTGGCGCAGGCGGGTAAAGGTGATTATCCGGATGGGTGAGCGAATCCCCGCGCCAGGCGCTTTGGATCGCATGCAGATGGTCAGCAAAGGCCGCGCCGCGCTGTTCAAAGGTCAGGCCAAACGGCAGGAATGAGGTCGGCGTGCCGCCGGAACCAAAACCAACTTCAAGCCGTCCATTGGCGAGTAAATCCAGCACGGCGGCATCTTCCGCCACGCGCAGCGGATTTTCCATCGGCAGGGTAATGATGGCCGTTCCCAGGCGGATGGTTTCGGTATGCGCGGCTACGTGCGCCAGAAACAGCAGCGGCGACGGCAGGCCGCCTTCACTTTCATGAAAGTGGTGCTGCGCAATCCAGGCGCTGTCAAAACCGTGGCGTTCGGCGTGGCGGATTTGCTCAGTTGCCAGGCGATAGCGCTCCTTCGGCGTGGCGTCGTCGAGCAGGCGGGTGAAAAATCCCAGGCGTTTTCGCGTCATGCGAACTCCTCCTTAGCGGGTGAAAAATGGGGAATGGCGTCAATCAGCTCGCGGGTATAGTCGTTCTGCGGCGACGTGAATAAGGTTTCGACGTTACCGTGTTCGACCACCTGACCGCTGCGCAGCACCGTGACGCTGTGGGCGATCCGGCGGACGGTAGACAGATCGTGCGTGATGAACAGGTAGGTTAATCCCAGCTGCTGCTGCAGCTGCTGAAGCAGCGCCAGGATCTGCGCCTGGACGGTGACGTCCAGCGCGGAGGTGGCTTCGTCCAGCACCAGAATGGTCGGCTCCAGGATCAGCGCCCTGGCGATGGCCACGCGCTGACGCTGTCCGCCTGAAAGCTCCCGGGCGGTGCGGCTCAGGAGCTCGACGGGCAGGGCAACCCGCTGCGCCACGGTTTCCACCCGGATCTTGCGCTCCGCCTTCGCGAGACGAGAAAAATTCTTCAGCGGCTCTTCGATGATGTCAAACAGCGTCTGACGCGGGTCGAGCGAGGCAAAGGGGTTCTGGTAAACAAACTGGATCTTCTGGCGCAGCTGACGACGGGCCTCGCGGCTGAGCGCGGTGGCATCAATATCATCAATGATCGCCTGCCCGCTGTCGGCCTGTTCAAAACCCAGCAAAATACGGGCGAGGGTGGTTTTCCCGGAGCCGGATTCCCCCACCAGCGCATGCGTGCTGCCGCGCCTGACGTCAAACGTCACATGATCCAGTGCCTGAAGCTGATGGCCTTTGCCGAGTGAGAAGTGTTTGCTGATGGCGCGAGCGCGAATGGCCGGGGACGCGAGCGGCAGACCTGCTACCGGGGCAATGGTCAGGCGCTGGCCCTGGAGGTCGCTTAACAGCTGACGGGTGTAGGCATGCTGCGGCGTGCGGACGATATCGGCAGTGTTGCCGTGCTCCTGAATCTCGCCATCGCGAAAAACCAGCAGCCTGTCGGCGCGCTGTGCGGCCAGCGCCAGATCGTGGGTGACAAACAGAACGGCGGTTCCCGATTCCCGGCGCAGGATATCCAGCAGGTCAAGAATACGTTTTTGCACCGTCACGTCCAGCGCGCTGGTGGGCTCGTCTGCAATGATGACGTCCGGGCGCAGGGCAATGGCGATAGCAATCAGCACGCGCTGTTTCATGCCGCCGGAGAGCTGATGCGGGTACTGCGTCATGCGCTGTTCAGGGTGGCTCAGGCCAACCTTTGTCAGCAGGGCGAGCACCTGCTCATCCCGCTGGGCGCGGGTCACCTTCTGGTGCAGCTGAATAATTTCACCGACCTGAGCGCCGATGGTCTTCACCGGGTTGAGGGAATTACCCGGATCCTGCGGAACCAGGCTGATCCGCGCCCCGCGCAGGGTATCAAGACGTTTAGCGGACCACCGGCCGATCTCCTCGCCGTTGAGGACGATTTTTCCCGCGTCGCGCCGTGCGTTATCGGCCAGCAGACCAATGATCGCCTGCGCCGTGGTCGTTTTGCCGGATCCGGATTCGCCAACAAAGGCCAGCATTTCCCCACGCCTGAGGGTGAAGCTCACGTTATGCACCACCTCGCGCCACTGGCGGGCGGTACGGTAGCTAATGGTCAGGTTTTCTACCGAGAGTACGGTCATTTCAGGCCTCCGCTGAACTGCTGGCTGATACGGTTGGTGGCCAGCACCACGGCGATGACCACCACGCCGGGGAAGGTGGTTAGCCACCAGGCGGTAGAGAGATAGTTACGGCCTTCGGCGATGAGTATGCCCCACTCCGGTACGGGCGGCGGAGTGCCATAGCCGAGAAAGCTCAGCGTAGAGAGCGCCAGGATCGCCTGACCAAACTGCAGCGTGGCAAAGGCGACGACGGCGGTTAAGGCGTTGGGCAGGATGTGTCGCCACAGCACGGCGAAAAACGTCCCGCCGCTGCCAAACGCCGCTTCAACATAATCCGTGTGGCGGATGCGCACGACCTCGCCGCGCGCGAGGCGGGCGAAGCTGGCAATGGAGGCGACGCCAACGGCAATCGCGGCGTTAACGGTGCCAAACCCGAGAAGAATAATCACCGTCAGCGACAGAAGCAGTGACGGGATGGAAAGCAGCACGTCGACGAAACGCATCAGCAGAGACTCGACGCGTCCGGCGAACGCGCCGGCGGTGACCCCCAGACCGGTGCCCACCACCAGCCCCATCGCGACGGCAGCGAGTGCCGCGCTCAGCGAGTGTGACGCGCCATACACAATGCGCGTATAAACGTCGCGGCCAAGCTGATCGGTGCCGAGCCAGTAGCCCGCCTGCGGTGCCAGACGCTGTGCGCCAGCAATACCCTCAATCGGGCTGAAGTGGGTTAACAGGCCGGGCGCCACGGCGGCAAAAACGGCGAGAATAATCACCGTCCATGCCAGCCACAGTCCCGGCTGCCATGCTATTCCCCGCCACGCCGGAACGCGTTTTCGCGCGGCGGCAGCGTAATCGACCAGGCTCATGATGCACCTCCGGTAACGGTTTGCAGACGGGGATCCAGCAGCGGCATCAGCAGATCCACCAGCAGATTGATCAGGACAAAACCGAGGGCGGAAATCATCACCACCGCCTGAAGCACGGCGATATCCTGGTTATTCACCGCCTGCTGGGTCAGCTGCCCGAGCCCGCTGCGGCCAAAAACGGTTTCCGTAATCAGCGCCCCGGCTATCAGCTCGCCCAGCAGCAGCCCGGCAATGTTCAGGACCGGCAGCAGGGCGTTGCCGGTGACGTGACGCCACAGGACGGCGGTTTCACTCAGCCCTTTGGCCCGTGCCACGGCGACAAACGGCTGCGTCGTCACCTGGTCCAGACTGCGCATCAGAATTTGCGCCAGCGGGGCGGAAATGGGGATCGCGACGGTCACGATTGGCAGGATCAGCCCCTGCAGCGGCGTTGGGTTAATCACCGGGATCAGCCGCAGCTGAAAAGAGAAGAGCTGGATGAGGGCAATCCCCAGCCAGAACGTCGGTAAGGAGATAAACAGGACCGGCAGAGACTGGAGGGTATTGCTCAGCCAGCGCAGGCCCGGCAGACGCGACGCAAAGGCGATCGCAAACGCCAGCAGGACCGCGAGTACAAACGCGGGCAGGGCAAGGCTCAGGGTATCCGGCAGATTGCTGGCAATCAGCTCGCTGACCGGTACGCCTGCCTGCAACGAATAGCCGAAATCCCCGCGCAGCATCGCGAGCAGCGTATGGCCATATTGCAGCCACAGCGGGCTGTCCGCGCCGTAGGCCACGCGCATCTCCTCGATTTGCGCCGGGCTTAAGCCCAGGTCCGGGTTCTGAAATTTAATCAGCACCGCGTCGCCAGGCAGCACCTGGAGCAACACGAACGAGAGGGTGAAGGCGGCCCACAGCACCAGCAGCCCGTGCCCAAAGCGTTGAAGAAGTGCGTGGCGCATCGTCAGCTCCTCAGTGTTTCTCAATCCACGCGCCGTAGAATGACGGGCGGCCTACCGCTTCAAAATTGACGCCCTTAAGCCACGGCGCGCCGGCAAAGACCTGCGGCTCCTCGAAAATCGGAATGACGTAGGCGTTATCCAGCAGGTAGCGCTGGGCGTCACCCGTCAGCTGGAGGCGTTTTTGCGGATCGACTTCGGCAGAAATGTTCACCAGCAGGGCATTCAGCTTGTCGTCACGGAAGTTTTTAACCTTGTCGCTGGAACCGCCCTTTTGCAGCAGCGCGTCTCGGTTAGCGGGGTAGAACATGCTTTTGACCACGTCCGGATCGGCGCGTCCCACTTCGGAGACGGTAAGCGGGGTTTTCAGCGGGTCAAGGTTATCCAGCGTGCGGCTGCCTGCGTCGCCGGCCTTGACGCTCAGCGCCACGCCCACCTGTCGCCACTGCTGGGCAACCAGCTGCAGTACCTCTTTGTTCTGCGGCTGCGGCAAGGACTCATACACCGTCAGCGCAAGTTGCTGGCCGTCTTTCGCGCGGATCCCGTCGCTGCCCGCTTTCCAGCCCGCCTCGTCCAGCAGCTGGTTGGCTTTTGCCGGGTCAAAGGCCAGTTTGTCGCTGAGGTCGACAAAGCCTGCGGCGGAATCGGCAATCACCGACTTCGCCTGCGGATAGTTGGCCGAGAAGAGGGTCTCGACGACCTGTTTTGCATTGGTGGCATGCAGCAGCGCCTGGCGCACGCGAATATCGGAGACCAGCGGGTTATCCGGGCGGAAGCTAATGCTGTCGTTCACCCCGCGCGTTGGGGCAGCGTAGATTTTATAGCCCCGATCGGTGGCCTGCTTTTCGTCATACGCTTGCACCTGACGAATAAAATCCGCCTGACCGGCCAGCAGGGCGCCGACGCGCACGCTGTCTTCCTGGGTCACGATAAACTTGATGCCGTCGAGATTGGCCGGCCCCTGCTGCGCCAGATTTTTGGGTCCCCACTGATAGTCTTTGCGCGCTTCCAGCGTCACTTCACGACCCAGCTTTTCGTCCTTCACCACGAACGGGCCGGAGCCGATGATATGCCGGGCATCACCCAGCTCTTCGAAGTTGCGCTTCAGCGTGCTGAGCGAGACCAGGCCCGAGCCGATGGTGGCGGTGCCTTGCAGGAACCCCGGTGACGGCTTTTTAAAGTAGAACTTTACGGTCAGCGGGTCGACCACTTCACTGCGATCGTAGTTATTGATCACTTCTGACACCGGCAGACGCTGCGCCTTATTGCCTAAGCCGTAGGTATCAAAGTTTTTCGCCACGGCGCTGGCGTCCAGCGGCGTGCCGTCGGAGAAGGTGATCCCCGGGCGAATTTTAAAGGTGTATTCGGTTTTATCGGCGTTGGTGGTCCAGCTTTCGGCCACCCACGGCTCCACCTGCAGCGTCTTTGGGTTCTGCCATGTCAGTTTGTCGGTGATTTGATTCAAAATGCCGCCGTTCGGGTAGAAGCCACCGGCAGGCGGATAGAGGTTGGTGTGCGCCTGTTGCTCCAGATAAATCAGCGTGCCGCCTTTAACCGGTGCATCCGCGGACCAGGCTGCGGTTGTCGTCATAATCAACGCCGTCAGCAGCGGCAGACGAAATGGGGTTGGCATGGTGAATTCCTTTGTTATCTTCTTGTTAGCGTCGGATTCATCATCGGGCGCAGGGGAAAACAAGGGAACAAAGGAATTAAGATAAGGATTGCCGGAAAATGGCTATAAAAAAACCGCCCCAGCGCGGAGCGGTCATGGACGGTAGGCGTTTATGAACGCAGGTCGATTACCATACGCCCACGGATCTGGCCCTGTTCCATCTCTTTAAAGATGGCGTTGATGTCCTCGATAGGACGCATCGTCACCTTCGGCACGACCTTGCCTTCCGCAGCGAACTGGAACGCTTCCTGCAGGTCCTGACGGGTGCCGACCAGCGAACCTACCACCTGAATGCCGTCCAGCACCAGACGCGGAATATCGAGGCTCATCGCTTCCGGCGGCAGGCCAACCGCGACCACGCGGCCACCGGCACGCACGGCGTCAACGGCGGAGTTGAAGGCCGCTTTTGCGACGGCAGTGACGACCGCGGCATGCGCGCCGCCGGTTTTTTCCTGCACAATTTTCGCGGCATCTTCGCTGCGGGAGTTGATGGTTAAATCAGCCCCCATGCTGGCAGCCAGCTTCAGCTGCTCGTCATTAACGTCAAGGGCGATAACTTTGGCATTAAAGACGTTTTTAGCGTACTGCAGTGCGAGGTTGCCCAGCCCGCCCAGACCATAAATGGCAATCCACTGGCCAGGTTTAATACCCGATACTTTCACCGCTTTGTAGGTGGTCACGCCCGCGCAGGTGATGCTGCTGGCTGCCGCCGAATCCAGACCGTCCGGCACTTTTACCGCGTAATCTGCGGTAACGATGCACTCTTCCGCCATGCCGCCATCTACCGAGTAACCGGCATTTTTCACGTCACGGCAGAGGGTTTCATTACCGCTATTACAGTATTCGCAGTGACCACAGCCTTCAAAGAACCAGGCTACGCTTGCGCGGTCGCCAACCTTCAACGACTTCACGCCAGGGCCGATTTCTTTCACGATGCCAATCCCTTCATGGCCGAGGATCACGCCGGTTTTATCGCCGAAATCCCCGTTCTTCACGTGGAGATCGGTATGGCATACGCCACAGCATTCCATCTTAAGCAGGGCTTCACCGTGCTTGAGCGGACGTAAGGTTTTTTCGGTGACGTTAACCTGATGATCCTGAGTAACAACAGCAGCCTTCATGTGTATCTCCTTGTTCATGATGAGTATCTGCACAGCAGGTGTAATACTCCTCAAGGATTAATTCTTTAGCGCGGTAATGCAAGGCGATCGCAACATAATGTCATCATTTAATGCGATTTCAGATTAAGAATACGGCGTTCCTCTAATAATTAAGGGGGAAAATACTGGCCCGACGAGATGCTCGCCGGGCGCAGCATTACAGCTGTGCTTCTATCTCCTCAATCTCTTTACGCCATTGGGCCTGCAGCTGCGGCTTTTGATGCTTCGGCTTGCGCGCCAGATCGTCTGCCAGCAGCGTTTCCAGCGCGACCAGCCTTTCGAGCAGATCGTCATACGGCGAGGATTGCACCGTCGCCGCAGCGACATCAGGTGCCGCGGATGTCACCAGCCCCGCGCTTTCCCGCAGGCGCTCAAACACCGCCTGGGCATCGTGCCACTCGCTCAGCGTCCCTTCTTCAATCAGCCAGAAACGGTTGCAGCTTTGGCTAATTAACTGACGGTCATGGCTGACCAGCAATACGCCGCCTTCGAACTGTTGAAGGGTTTGCGCCAGCGCCTCTTTGCCTTCCATGTCGAGATGGTTGGTTGGCTCATCCAGCATCAGCAGGCTATAGCGGGCGAGCGTCAGGCCCACGAACAGCAGGCGCGAGCGCTCGCCGCCGCTGAGCGTGCTGACCGTCTGCCCGTGACGCGCCCACGGGAAACCCGCGCTTATCAAGGCCATTTTGCGGTGCTGCGGATCCGGTGCGAACGGCTCCAGCGCGTCGAGCAGCGTGGCGTTGTCCGCAAGCTGATGAAGCGTCTGGTCGTAGTAGCCGGGCGACACGCGCGGATGGATTTTCAGCCCCGCGTCGCTCTGCTCATCGCAAAAACAGCGCCAGATAAGCTTCATCAGCGACGATTTGCCGCAGCCGTTACGACCGACAATCGCCACGCGATCGCCGCTTTTCAACCGCGCCACGTCGATGTTAAACAGCGGCGGTAGCCCGGGCGCAGGCGGGACGCTGAGGTTTTCCATCTCCAGCAGACGGTCGGCCCGCAGCGCATCGCCGCGCAGGGTTAACGTCCACGGACTGCCCGCCGTCAGCGCGGTCTGGCTCTCTTTCAGCCGTTCGACCTGTTTTTCCATCTGTTTGGCCTTGCGGGCCAGGTCTTCGTTGTCGTAAACCTTGCCCCAGGTTGCCAGCCGCTTCGCGCTGGCGGTCACGCGGTCGATCTCCTTTTGTTCCGCCCTGTGGCGCTGGGCATCGCTTTCATCTTTTGCCTCAAGCGCCCGGCGCGCGGCCGTACAGGGAAGGGCAAAGTAGTGCAGCGTTTTATCGCGCAGGATCCAGCTGCCGTTAGTGACGGCGTCCAGCAGCTGTCGGTCATGCGAGACCAGCACGAAGCTGCCTGACCAGCTCAGTAAAAAGTGTTCCAGCCAGAGCATGGTCGGCAAATCAAGGTGGTTGCTGGGTTCATCGAGCAGGAGCAGGTCCGGCTCGTGAATCAGGGCCCGCGCCAGCAGCAGGCGGGTGTGCTGCCCGCCGCTCAGCGTGGCGGATTGCAGCATCATATCCTGCGGCGTGAAGCCCATGCCCGCCAGCAGCGTTTCGGCTTTCCAGCGCAGGCTTTCGCGCTCGGCTAAGGGCAGCTGTGCGAGCACGGCATCGAGCATGGTCAGCGGGAAAATGTCGTCCGGGAGATGCTGCTCCACGCGGGCCATCAGGCAGTGCCCGGCCAGCGCTACCGTACCGGCAGCAGGGGAATCGGTGCCGTCCAGCACCTTTAGCAGCGTACTTTTTCCGCAGCCGTTATCGCCCAGCAGGCCAATGCGGTCGCCTTTTTTCAGCGTAAAGGAGAGGGAGTCGAAAAGCGTGCCAAACGCCGTATCAACGCGTAAAGATTGTGCAGTGAGTAAAGTGCTCATTGTTGCTTACCCAAGAGTTACAGGCATGTTTATGCCTCGTCAAACATCGCTGACGATAACTCAGTAAGCCCGAGAGAAGGGATTTCAGGGGTTGGTGTCTTCGCTCAAGCAGAAGTTATCGCAGCACGATACCGATAACGCTTGAGCTGGTGCGATCACCAAATGTATGTGAAACATTGAAAATTTCACAGTACAGCATAATTGGCCTCCTTATATATTCAGTGGGTTAATGGATGAAAGCAGTGTAGCGGGGGAAAGGAGGTTTGGCTAGTAGGTATTCGATGCTGCGGTTTGTTACCCTCAACTACAGGAAGAGGGTAAACTCCTGGCCCGTAGGCCCGGTAAGCGAAGCGCCACCGGGCAGTTTGAGCGCAGAATTAAATCGAAGTACGGCGATAGCTGCGGTATTCAGGCTTCCAGAAGTTGTCGTCGATGGCTTGCTGCAGCGCGTCGGCAGAGGTTTTCACCGCCACGCCCTGCTGTTGCGCCATTTTACCCACCGCAAACGCGATAGCGCGCGACACCTTATGAATATCCTTCAGCTCAGGCAGAACCAGACCTTCGCCATCGTTGACCAGCGGCGAGTGGCCCGCCAGGGTTTCGCTCGCCGACATCAGCATTTCATCGGTAATGCGGGACGCGCCGGAGGCGATCACCCCCAGACCAATGCCCGGGAAGATATAGGAGTTGTTGCACTGGGCAATCGGATAGGTTTTGTCCTTCCAGACCACCGGATCGAACGGGCTGCCGGTGGCAACCAGCGCGTTGCCTTCGGTCCAGGCGATGATGTCCTGCGGCGTCGCCTCCACGCGGGAGGTCGGGTTAGACAGCGGCATCACGATAGGGCGCTCGCAGTGCTTGTGCATCTCGCGAATGATCTCTTCGGTGAAGAGACCGGTTTGCCCGGACACGCCGATCAGAATATCCGGCTTGACGTTACGCACCACGTCCAGCAGGGAGAGGACTTCGTTGTCGGTATCCCAGTTTTTCAGGTTTTCGCGTTTCTGCACCAGCTTATTCTGGAACGGCAGCAGGTTCGGCATGCCGTCGGTCAGCAGGCCAAAACGGTCCACCATGAAGACGCGGGAGCGGGCCAGCTCTTCGCTTAAGCCTTCACGCTGCGTCTGGGCGATAATCTGCTCGGCGATTCCGCAGCCCGCGGAGCCCGCGCCCAGGAAAACGATTTTCTGGTAGCTCAGCTGGCTGCCTGCCGCGCGGCTGGCGGCGATAAGCGTACCTACCGTCACGGCTGCGGTGCCCTGAATATCGTCGTTAAAGGAGCAGATCTCATCGCGATAGCGGTTCAGCAGCGGCATCGCGTTTTTCTGCGCAAAGTCTTCAAACTGCAACAGCACGTCCGGCCAGCGGTGCTTCACGGCCTGGATGAAATCGTCGACAAACTGATAATACTCGTCGTCGGTAATGCGCGGATGACGCCAGCCCATATAGAGCGGATCGTTGAGCAACTGCTGGTTGTTGGTCCCGACGTCCAGCACCACCGGCAGGGTATAGGCCGGGCTGATGCCGCCGCAGGCGGTATAGAGAGAGAGTTTACCGATGGGGATCCCCATCCCGCCAATGCCCTGATCGCCGAGGCCGAGAATACGTTCGCCGTCGGTGACCACAATCACTTTGATGTTGTGGTTAGGCACGTTCTGCAGAATATCGTCCATGTTATGACGGTTCTGATAGGAGATGAACACCCCGCGTGAACGACGGTAGATCTCTGAGAAGCGCTCGCAGGCGGCACCCACCGTCGGGGTGTAGATCACCGGCATCATCTCTTCCAGATGGTTCTGCACCAGGCGGTAGAAGAGGGTTTCATTGGTGTCCTGAATGTTACGCAGGTAGATGTGTTTGTCGATTTCCGTTTTGAAACCCTGGTACTGGATCCACGCGCGTTCTGCCTGTTCTTCAATGGTCTCAACCACTTCCGGCAGCAGGCCGAGCAGGTTAAAGCTGCTGCGCTCTTCCATGCTGAAGGCGCTGCCTTTGTTAAGCAGGGGAAATTCGAGTAAAACCGGTCCGGCGTATGGGATGTATAAGGAACGATGTTTTTTCAGTTTGTTGTCCATGTCACTCACTCTTTTTATGAAGATCCGTCCCTGGCACTGCTGTTTGTCATCTTTCTGGCCTGTGCGATGGGGTGCGGTCCGGCGGTATTATAAAGGAGCTAAATATTAATTACCGCAACACATAAACAAAAACACCACCGGGGTTACCGATGGTGTTCTGGATCTCAGTCTGGAACTTACTTGCCCGCGTGGCGTTTTCTGCCGGTGGCGTGAGTGACCTGCGTTTCATGGTCGCCTTCAATCACCACTTTGCGCTGATTTGAAAGCTTGTAGTTCAGTCCCAGAATATGGCGTGCCTGACGGTTCGATTTCATATTAACTCCTCAATCCTGTTGATAGTTTTAAGGACCAGTTTGCTTACGCAAACGAAATGTAACCCCTTAGGTTGCAGATCCAGCTTAGCAGGTTTTTACAAGGGTGCGTTTTGCCCGCTGACGACGTAGTTAATGGTCTGCTGGTAGATGTCACTGAGGATGGCATTGTCTGTGGATTCCACCCACCTGGTCAGCTCCATCAAAATATCATCTTCAGTCACAGCACCGTGCTCGGCGTGAAGACCCTGCGCAATCGCGTTAACGAGTTCAGGTTGTGCTGCTGTGGTATTAGCCGGGTAATAAGTAAACATGCTGCCTCCGTGTCGTTGTCTGTTTAATGGTACGGCTCGCAAAAAATTGAATTCATAAACAGAATGGCAAATATTTTCCCGGTTGTGGCTCAGATTCATCTTAGAAATAAAAATGACATAAGTGCATGCTTTTATGCGCTTTTAAACGGTGTGGTTATATTGGCGGATAACGGCGGGGGATATTCCGGCAGGGCTCCTGCTATCGCGGAAATATAGCAGGAGCAGATTTTAAATTACCACTTCATTTCGCCGGTATTCACTTTGGCGCTTAATTCCAGCGAGCTCTCGTCCGCCAGGCCCGGGTACTGTTTTTTCAGGGCGCTGATAACGGCTGCGGAATCTTTATGCGCGGCCAGGGCGCTGTCGAAGCGCTGCAGATAGTCGCGAGTAAATTCAATCGCGCCCGTTCCGGCAGGCGGCGTGCCGAGATAGTGGCCCGGGATCACGCGCTCCGGTTTGCGTGCCTCCATACTCACCAGCGTTTCCTGCCACTGCTTACGGCTTTCTGCCGTCTGGGTGTCAGCCGTCCAGACGTGGATCCCCCAGGCTACCCCCGTACCGCCGAGGATCGTTTTTGCTGACGGGATCCACACATAGGCCGCGTAGCCGTCAGGCTGCTCGATATCGATCTTTTCCCCGTCTACCATAAACGTGGTGGATGCGAGGACCTGCGGGACAATCAGCTCCGTCGGCGCGCCGTCCTTCATCTGCGGGCCCCAGAAGGCGAGCTTGGCGTCTTTGGTGGCCTTAATATGGTCCACCACGTGCTGCGTGGCCACCACTTTGGCATTCGGGAACGCTTTCACCAGCGGCTGCAGGCCAAAATAGAAATCCGGATCGCCGGAGGTGATCACAATCTTATTCAGGGTTTTGCCGCTGCGGCGAATTTTCTCTACCAGCGCTTCGCCATCCTTCACGCTGAACTGCGCGTCAAACAGCACCGCCTCTTTCGGGCCGGAAACCAGGGTGGAGGAGACCGGGAAAATGCCTTTCTCTTGCGGGTTGTAGGTATCAATGGTCAACGGCGCGGCAAAAACAGCCGGAGTCAAAAGGGTGGAAAGCAGGGCAAGGTGAGTGAGTTTCATGCTGTTGTCTCTGTTGTTCAGGAATGTTTCTATTGTACGGATAATTGCATTTGCCAGAATTCCTGAAACAAGACATGCTTAGTTTCATAAATCGAGCAGATGGAGTTTTTATGGATCGCGTTATTGCCGCGCAGGTCTACAACCGGATATGCGAGCTGGGCAGTCTGAGCGCGGCGGCCCGCGCGCTGGGCATCTCACGACCGATGGTCAGCCGCTACCTGGAACAAATGGAGAAGTGGGCAGGCACGCGCCTCGTGAATCGCTCCACGCGCAAGCTGACGCTGACCGCGGCAGGGGAAAAGGTGCTGCTAAAAACGCGGACGCTCTCGCAGATCTCGCAGGAAATTGAAGGCCAGTCGGAGAAAGATCTGCCCTCCGGCACCCTGCGGGTAGCCTGCGCACACTTTACCGCCATGCACCTGATTGCGCCGATGCTGCCCGCTCTGCTCGCGCGCTACCCGCAGCTGCGCATTGAGCTGGACGTCAACAACCACCCGGTCAGCCTGGTGGGAGAGCGCATTGACGTCGCCGTGCGCATTACCGATAACCCGGAGCCGGGCATGATTGCTCGTCGCCTGGGAGTATGTCGCTCGGTACTTTGCGCCTCGCCGGACTACCTGGCACAGCACGGAACGCCCGTCAGCCCTGACGAATTAGCCCAGCACAACTGCCTGCACTACAGCTTTTTTGCCGGTCAGTCCTGGCATTTCCTGACGCCGGACGGCGAAAGCCTGAGCGTGGCCGTCAGCGGCAACCTGAGCGCCAGCATCTCGTCGCTGCTCATGGAGGCGGCGATTAAGCACTGCGGTATCGCCATGCTGCCGGAGCGTGAAGCGCGGGCCGCGCTGGAGCAGGGATTACTCGTGCCTGTGCTGGGCGCGCTGGAGCCGAAGCCGCTGGCAATTCACGGCATTTATCAGTCCCGGGAATACCAGCCTGCCGCGCTGCGCGTGTTCCTCGACGCGCTGGCGCATCATCTGCCCGGAGACTAAGACTCGTCTGTCTTCGCCGCAGAATCTGAACAGCCTTCTATACTTAAACCTTTGTAAGCCAAAAGGAGAGCAAGAATGACTATTCATAAGCACGGTTCGGCACACTGGTCTGGCGACATTAAGCGCGGGAAAGGAACGGTATCCACCGAGAGCGGCGTTCTCAATCAGCAGCCTTATGGTTTTAATACCCGCTTTGAGGGTGAAAAGGGGACCAACCCGGAAGAGTTGATTGGCGCGGCACACGCCGCCTGCTTCTCAATGGCGCTGTCCCTTATGCTCGGGGAAGCGGGCTACACCGCCGATTCGATTGATACGACGGCGGACGTCTCCCTGGACAAAATCGACGGCGGCTTTGCCATTACGAAGGTCGCTCTGAACAGCAAGGTGACCGTTCCCGGCATCGCCCCGCAGCAGTTCGACGGCATTATTCAGAAAGCCAAAGCGGGCTGTCCGGTGTCGCAGCTTCTGAAAGCTGAGATCACCCTGGACTATAAGCTTAACTAACTTCCTGCCGGGTTCGCGCCCGGCTTTCCCTTCAGCGCGGCGGGAAAGACTTCCGCCAGCCAGGCAATAAATACCTTCAGACGGTGCGTCAAATGCCGGTTCTGGGGGTAAACCACATGAAACGGATAGGCGGCAGGGCACCAGTCGCCCAGGATTGCCGTCAGCGTGCCCGCCTGCAAATACGGCTTTGCCGAATACTCAAACGTCTGCACGATCCCCAACCCTGCCACGGCTGCGGCCAGATGGGCATTACTTTCGTTGATGCCGAGATAATGCGGAATATTGATTTCCAGGACCTCGCCGTTCTGCCGGAAGCGAAACGGAAACGGCCGCCCGGTGACGGGAGAGAGATAGCTAATCAGCTTATGGCCGTTGCGCAGTTCCTGGGGATAGGCCGGGACGCCGTGGTTTTTCAGGTAACCCGGCGTCGCGCAGGTGACCATTTCAGCGTTACCGAGATGGCGAGCGATAAGGGAGGAGTCGTCCAGCGGGCCGCCGCGGATCACGCAGTCCACGTTACCGCTGATTAAGTCCACGGGCCGGTCGGCCACGCCAAGATCGATGCGGATATCCGGGTAGCGCTGCATAAAATTCGGCAGCAGGGGGATGAGCACGTCGCGGGCGGTAGAGCCGCCCACGTCGACGCGCAGTTGCCCCTTAGGCGTTGCGCGGGAGACGCGAAACGACGTGTCGATATCTTCGATATCAATCAGCACCCTGAGCGCTTTTTCATAGTATTCCATCCCTTCCGGCGTCGCGACCACCCGACGAGTCGTGCGGTGCAGGAGGCGGATCTCCAGATGCCTTTCGAGCGATTTCACCAGCTTGCTCAGCGTGGCGATGGGCATATTGAGCGAGTCCGCCGCGCGGGTAAAGCTGCCGGATTCCACCACTCGCGTAAAGGCGCGCATCGCCATCAGCTGGTCCATTATGCTCTCCCGATTATTTCCCTGCGTGAATAGTCATTTTCATTTTTGCCTGTTTTTCACTAATGCCGCAAGGGCTAAAGTTTGTTCAACGCAAACCCAACTGAAGGTAAATGACATGAACACGACTCTCTCAGGAAAAATTGCACTGGTCACCGGCGGCAGCACCGGTATTGGTCTTGCCACGGCGCAGGAGCTGGCGGCTCAGGGCGCGAAGGTTTACATCACCGGACGTCGCCAGGCCGAGCTGGACGCGGCGGTGGCTGCAATTGCTTCAACGGCAGTGGGCATTCGCGCTGACGTCTCTAAGCTTGCCGATCTGGATGAGGTCTATGCCCGCATAGCACAGGACGAAGGCCGTCTGGATATCCTTTTCGCCAATGCGGGTGGTGGCGATATGCTGCCGCTGGGCGCCATCACCGAAGAGCAGTTTGACCGGATTTTTGCTACCAACGTTCGCGGGGTGCTGTTCACGGTGCAGAAGGCGCTGCCGCTGCTGTCCGCCGGATCGTCGATTATTCTGACCGGCTCGACGGTGTCCATTAAGGGGACGGCAAACTTTAGCGTCTACAGCGCCAGCAAGGCCGCCGTGCGCAACTTTGCCCGCTCCTGGGCGCTGGATTTGCAGGGCCGCGGGATCCGCGTCAACGTGGTCAGCCCGGGCCCGATCAAAACCCCCGGTCTCGGCGACCTGGTGCCGGAAGAACACCGTCAGGGGCTGTACGACGCGCTGGCCGCGCAGGTCCCACTCGGACGTTTAGGCGCGCCGGGAGAAGTGGGGAAAGCGGTGGCGTTTCTGGCCTCCGACGCGGCCAGCTTTATTAACGCCACCGAGCTGTTTGTCGACGGCGGGATGGCGCAAATCTAACCCAGGCTGCGCCAGCAGCGAACGTGACCGCCCCCGCGAGAGGACGGTCACGATGCTATTCGCCGGGCGTCATCGTGTTCACATTTTTGATAAGATAGACGTACGGTGAATAGGAGAGGAAACGCGGCATGGCGAATTGGCCCTGGCGAGTCAGCGAGCGTCCGATCGCGCTTGCAAAGAAAACAGGGATGGTGGTGGGGATCGTCCTGTTCGTCCTGCTGGCGGTGCGGGTGTACCTCTCGCAGCAGGGGCCCGAGCTGCATCTGTGGCATACCTGGCGGGCGGACGAGATGTCCGTACGCGAGATGGATAATGCCGATTTTGCCGGGTATATCGCTCGGGAAGACGCCATTTTCGCCGATCTCGATCGCGCGGTGACGGCGAAAGCAGAGGGCGAGGAGCGCACGCCGTTAAACCGCTATTATCGCCAGAGCCTGGTGTGGCCCGGTCAGTTTACCCCCGACGCCAACCGCTCCTTTATTCTGATGCCTGCCGGGAAGCCGCGCGGCGCGGTAGTATTGCTGCACGGGCTGACGGATTCCCCCTAAGCGTCAGGCATCTTGCTCAGAATTATCAAGCCCACGGATTTATCGCCGTGGTTCCACGTCTTCCCGGGCACGGCACCGCGCCCGGCGCGCTAACGGACGTAGACTGGGAGATGTGGCTGGCGGCGACGCGCCTTGCCGTGCGGGAAGCCACGCGTCTGGCAGGTGAAAAGGTGCCCCTGCATCTGGTGGGCTACTCCAACGGCGGGGCGCTGGCGATGAAATATGCCCTCGACGCGCTCGACGCCCCTGCGCTGCGCAAGCCGCAGCAGGTGATACTGCTGTCTCCCATGATCGGCGTAACGGCCTTTGCGCGTTTTGCCGGTTTCGCCGGGCTACCGGCGCTGCTCCCGCCGTTTGCCAAAGCGGCGTGGCTGAATATTTCTCCTGAATATAATCCTTATAAATACAACTCGTTCCCGGTGAACGCCGCCCGCCAGTCGTGGCTGTTGACGAAGGCCCTGCAGGAGCAGATTGGCCGGGAAGCGCGGGAGAACAGGCTGGCCAGCTTGCCGCCTGTTCTGGCCTTCCAGTCGGTAATGGACTCCACCGTCAGCACCCGCGCGGTGGTAACCGGCCTGTTTGACCCGCTTCCGGCAAACGGCAGCGAGCTGGTGGTGTTTGACATCAACCAGGCGGCGAACTTCCGTCCGCTGTTTAAACCGTCCTCCTGGACGGCCACTACGTCACTGCTGCCAGTCGCACAGAGACGTTACAGTGTCACGATTGTCACCAATGCCAGCGAGCACAGTTTCTCTACGGTGGCGAAAATTACCCCGGCAGGCAGCACGCAGGAGACGATTTTACCGCTCGCGCAGTCCTGGCCGCAGGATGTCTATTCCCTGTCGCACGTTGCGGTGCCGTTCCCGCCGGATGACGATCTCTATGGCCGCGAGCCTGAGGTGAAAAACCGCTATGGCATTAGCCTGGGAACGATCGCGCTGTGGGGTGAAACGTCCGTATTGAGCGTCGGAAAAGAGGCGCTGATGCGCGTTAGCTCAAACCCGTTCTATGATTACATGCAGGAGAGGATCAACGGCCGGATCGCTGATGAGAAAAAGTAATCTTCATCAGTCGTGTGAATAAGTTAGGTCACAATGATTAAGTATGTTAAATAGTAGCTTTAAGGCACCTTTTACTCATCGGAACTCCTTTTTGTGCTGACCACGCTGATTTACCGAAGCCAGTTGAATTTATCCCAGCCGTCCACTGAACTGCGGGAGCTGGTGGAGCGCGCCCGGATCCGCAATGCCAATCTGAATATCACCGGGGTTCTGCTCGCAAAAGGCAGTGACGTGCTGCAAATTCTCGAAGGGTCGGAAGAGAGCGTGCTTGAGCTGTTCCATAAAATCCGCGATGACAGGCGACATAGCGGGGTGGTTGAACTGATGCGGGACTACGGCCCGCGCAGGCGTTTCGAAAACGTCGGCATGCTGCTGTTTGATTTGCAAACCCAGTCACCGAAAGAGGTTCTGCAGTCTGTTCTGAATTACAGCAAGCTTGAAAGCTATCTGACATCCGATGACCGGGTGTTCAAATTTATCCAGACGTTTATCACCGGCAAACGTCCGCTTTTGGCAGAAGGCCGTAACGATCCGACAAAGTGGACGCTCGACCCCGAAACCCTGCCTTTTGGCGCGCCGCTGGGTCTGATTGCCGGGCAAGCCTGTCAGTTTGCGCTCCAGCCGATTGTCGAGCCTTCGGAAGGGAAGATCAGCTCTCTTGAAGCCCTTATCCGCGGCAATGACGGCGGCAGCCCGGAGCAATTCTTTCGTGCTCTTGACCCGGACACCCTCTACCAGGTCGATCTCCAGACGAAAGCGTATGCCTTTGCGCTGGCCGAAAAGCTGGGCATTGGCAGCCATAAAATAGCGGTTAACCTGTTGCCGATGTCGCTGGTGAATGTTCCTGGCGCAGTGGAATTTCTGGTCGATCAAATTAAAAACCACGGGCTCCAGCCGGAGCAGGTGGTGCTTGAAATCACTGAAAACGAGATGATATCCGGCCTTAGCCAGTTCAACAGCGCCATTAAACAGCTTCGCGGTGAGGGAGTTGGCATGGCGATCGATGATTTTGGTTCCGGCTATGCCGGCCTCTCTCTGCTGACGCGCTTCCAGCCGGATAAAATTAAGATAGACCGGGAGATAATCAGCAATATCCACCTGAGTGGCCCTAAACAGGCGATTGTGCGCTCCATCATCAGCTGTTGCTCCGACCTTGAAATCACCCTGGTGGCTGAAGGTATTGAGAAAATAGAGGAGTGGTGCTGGCTTGAGTCTGCCGGAATTCGCCGCTTCCAGGGCTTTCTGTTTGCCCGCCCGCAGCTTAATGGCGTCGGCGATATCCACTGGCCGCATCTGGCGCGTTAACCCATTTTCCACCCGCGTTATTTCCCCTTCGGCTTACCTGTGCTTAAATAGCTAAAACGGTTTAACAATGTTTAGCTTTGAGGGTCACATGGAAAAAATCTGGGTACTAGGCGATGCGGTAGTGGATCTGCTGCCCGATGGAGAAGGAAGATTACTGAAATGTCCGGGCGGCGCACCGGCAAACGTCGCGGTCGGCATTGCCAGGCTGGGCGGCCAGAGCGCCTTTATCGGCAGGGTTGGCGACGATCCTTTCGGGCGCTTTATGGCCGCCACCTTAGCTGACGAGCGGGTTGACGTGAAGTCTTTGCGCCTTGACCCGGCGCACCGCACCTCAACGGTGGTGGTGGATCTCGACGACCAGGGTGAACGCTCGTTTACCTTTATGGTGCGCCCGAGCGCCGATCTGTTTCTGGAACCTGCCGATCTGCCGACGTTCAGCCAGGGTGAATGGCTGCACGTCTGCTCCATCGCCCTAAGCGCCGAGCCCAGCCGCTCTGCGGCCTTTCAGGCGATGGCCGCCATCAGGGAGGCGGGCGGTTACGTCAGCTTCGACCCGAATATTCGCCCGGATCTCTGGCCAGATGAGAACGCGCTTCGTCTCTGTCTCGAACAGGCGCTGCAAAGCGCTGACGTCGTCAAACTCTCGGTGGAAGAACTGGCGTTCTTAACCGGCGACGATCGGGTGAAGGCGGGTCTGGAGGCATTGATGCAACGCTGTCCGGCGCGCCTGGTGCTGGTCACCCAGGGTAAAGAGGGCGTTATTGCCTGGCATAACGGCGCCGTGACGCACTATCCGGCAACTCCCGTGCAGTGTGTCGATACCACCGGCGCGGGCGATGCCTTCGTGGCCGGTCTGCTCTACGGCCTGGCCGTCGGGCAGGACCTGACGTCGGTCATCGCCTTAGCCCAGCGCTGCGGGGCGTTAGCTACCACCGCCAAAGGGGCAATGACCGCCTTGCCCTGGCAGCACGAACTGTAATTCCCTCACCTACAGGCCGTCATTCGATGGCCTGAATTGTCGCCCCGATCACACTTACTAAAACGGTTTAGCAAAAAAGATTGCCGATCCAAAATTGGGCGGTTTAGTATCAGCAACCTAAACCGGTTTAGCAATTTAGCACATTTAATGACTTCTTTAAGGGATGCGACAAAATGTATAAAAAACGCAGACTTGCCGTGATGATAGGCATGCTGGCCGGAAGTACCTCTGTTTTTGCCCAAACGGATATGACGAGTATCGAAGCGCGTCTTGCCGCGATGGAGCAGCGCCTTCAGGCGGCGGAAACACGTGCCCAGGTGGCAGAGAAACGCGCCACCGAGGCAGAACAAAAAACGCAGCAGCTGGTTGCCGCGCAGCAGCAGGCGCAAACCACGACCCAGGAGGTGGCGCAGCGCACCACCGCGCTGGAGAAAAAGGCGGATCAAAGCGGCGGGTTTGAGTTTCACGGCTACGCCCGCTCTGGCCTGCTGATGAACGACGCGGCCTCCAGCAGCAAAAGCGGTCCTTACCTGACCCCGGCCGGGGAAACCGGCGGTGCGGTGGGGCGTCTGGGCAACGAAGCCGATACCTACGTTGAGCTTAACCTTGAGCACAAGCAGACGCTGGATAACGGGGCGACCACGCGCTTCAAGGCGATGCTGGCCGACGGTCAGCGAACCTATAACGACTGGTCAGCCGATACCAGCGATCTCAATATTCGCCAGGCCTTCGCGGAGCTGGGGAACCTGCCAGACTTTACCGGCGCGCTGAAGGGCAGCACCTTCTGGGCGGGGAAACGCTTCGACCGGGACAACTTTGACATCCACTGGCTGGATTCCGACGTGGTGTTCCTGGCCGGTACCGGCGGCGGCGTTTATGACGTGAAATGGAATGATTCGCTGCGCAGCAACTTCTCCATTTATGGTCGCAACTTCGGCAGCGTGGAGCAGACCGACAATAACGTTCAGAACTATATCCTCACCATGAACCACTTTACCGGACCGTTCCAGCTGATGGTGAGCGGCCTGCGGGCGAAGGATAATGACGACCGCAAAGACGCCAACGGCGATCTCATCAAAACGGATGCCGCCAATACCGGCGTTCATGCCCTGGTTGGGTTGCATAATGATAGCTTCTACGGCCTGCGCGAAGGGACCGCCAGGACGGCGCTGCTCTACGGTCACGGGCTGGGTGCAGAAGTGAAAAGCATCGGTTCCGACGGCGCGCTGCTGTCCGAAGCCGATACCTGGCGCTTTGCAAGTTACGGTGTCACGCCAATCGGCGGTGGCTGGAGCGTTGCCCCTGCCGTACTGGCGCAGAGCAGTAAGGATCGTTACGTCAAGGGCGACAGCTATGAGTGGGTGACGCTCAACACCCGCCTGATTAAAGAGGTGACCCAGAACTTTGCCCTGGCGTTTGAGGGAAGCTATCAGTACATGGATTTGAAGCCGGAGGGCTATAAGGACCGCAACGCCGTCAACGGCAGTTTCTACAAGCTGACCTTTGCGCCAACGTTAAAAGCGAGCAAAATCGGCGATTTCTTCAGCCGTCCGGAGCTGCGCCTGTTTGCCACCTGGATGGACTGGAGCAGCAAACTGGATCATTACGCCAGCGATGATGCCTTTGGCAGCAGCGGCTTCAGCGCCGGCGGGGAATGGAACTTTGGGGTCCAGATGGAAACCTGGTTTTAACCCATCACGCTCCCGCCCGGCGGGAGCGTTTCGCACATCATAAAAAGAAGTCAGGCAGAGGTGTCTATGGATTTTAATCAAATCGCCCGCGAGCTCATTCAGCTGCTCGGTGGCAAGGAAAATATCGCCAGCGCGGCGCACTGCGCAACGCGTCTTCGTCTGGTGCTGGTCGATGACGCGCTGGCCGACCAGCAGGCGATCGGCAAGGTCGACGGCGTGAAGGGCTGCTTCCGCAACGCCGGGCAGATGCAGGTGATTTTTGGCACGGGCGTGGTCAACAAGGTGTACGCCGCGTTTATTCAGGCGGCGGGGATTAGCGAATCCAGCAAGTCGGATGCCGCGGATCTGGCGGCGCGCAAGCTGAACCCGTTCCAGCGCATTGCCCGTCTGCTCTCCAACATTTTTGTGCCGATCATCCCCGCGATTGTGGCCTCCGGCCTGCTGATGGGCCTGCTTGGCATGGTGAAAACCTACGGCTGGGTCAATGCGGATAACGCCCTTTACATCATGCTGGACATGTGCAGCTCGGCGGCGTTTATCATTCTGCCTATTCTGATTGGCTTTACCGCCGCGCGGGAGTTTGGCGGTAACCCGTATCTCGGCGCGACGCTGGGCGGGATTCTGACGCACCCGGCGCTGACCAACGCCTGGGGCGTAGCCTCCGGTTTCCACACCATGAACTTCTTCGGCCTTGAGGTCGCGATGATTGGCTACCAGGGCACGGTGTTTCCGGTGCTGCTGGCCGTCTGGTTTATGAGCATCGTGGAGAAAAACCTGCGCCGCGCAATTCCGGATGCCTTAGACCTGATCCTGACGCCGTTCCTCACTGTGGTGATCTCCGGCTTTATCGCCCTGCTGATTATCGGCCCGGCGGGGCGCGCGCTGGGCGACGGGATCTCCTTTATCCTGAGCACCTTAATTGAACACGCGGGCTGGCTGGCCGGGCTGCTGTTCGGCGGACTGTATTCGGTGATTGTGATCACCGGTATTCACCACAGCTTCCACGCGATTGAGGCCGGGCTTCTGGGCAACCCGTCGATTGGCGTGAACTTCCTGCTGCCGATCTGGGCCATGGCGAACGTTGCGCAGGGCGGCGCGTGTCTGGCAGTGTGGTTCAAAACCAAAGACGCCAAAGTCAAAGCCATTACCTTGCCGTCGGCGTTTTCTGCGATGCTGGGCATCACCGAGGCGGCCATTTTTGGTATCAACCTGCGCTTCGTGAAGCCGTTCATCGCCGCGCTGATCGGCGGCGCGGCGGGCGGGGCGTGGGTGGTCTCCGTGCATGTCTACATGACCGCCGTCGGGCTGACCGCCATTCCGGGCATGGCTATCGTGCAGGCCAGCTCGCTGCTCAACTATATTATCGGCATGGTGATTGCTTTCGGCGTGGCGTTTACCGTCTCGCTGCTGCTGAAATATAAAACGGACTCTGAATCATGACGTTACCTTCCCGCTGGCCTGCGATCCTGCAGGCCGTTATGCAAGGTCAGCCGCGCGCGCTGGCGGACAGCCACTATCCGCAGTGGCACGCCGCGCCGGTAACCGGGCTGATGAACGACCCGAACGGATTTATCTGGTTTGCCGGTCGGTACCATCTTTTTTATCAGTGGAACCCGCTGGACTGCGCGCATCGTTTTAAGTGCTGGGGGCACTGGAGCTCTGCGGACCTGCTGCACTGGCGGCACGAGCCGCTGGCGCTGATGCCGGACGAAGAGTATGACCGCAACGGCTGCTACTCCGGTAGCGCCGTGGACAACCAGGGCGTGCTGACGCTGTGCTACACCGGCAACGTCAAGTTCGATGACGGCAGCCGTACGGCCTGGCAGTGCCTGGCCGTGGAACAGCCGGACGGAAGCTTTAAGAAGCTGGGTCCGGTGCTGGCGCTGCCGGAAGGCTACACCGGCCACGTGCGTGACCCGAAGGTGTGGCAGCACGACGGGCAGTGGTACATGGTGCTGGGGGCGCAGGACGTGCAGAAGCGCGGCAAGGTGCTGCTGTTTAAATCCGCCGATTTGCACGCCTGGACATCCTGCGGGGAGATCGCTGGCCACGGCGTCAACGGCCTGACGGAAGCGGGGTACATGTGGGAGTGCCCGGACCTGTTTGCCCTCGACGACACGCACGTGATGATCTGCTGTCCGCAGGGGCTGGCGCGCGAGCCGCATCGCTATCTCAACACCTATCCGGCGACCTGGATGAGCGGGGCGTTTGACTATGCCAGCGCCACATTCGATCACGGCGCGCTGCACGAGCTGGACGCGGGCTTAGAGTTCTATGCCCCGCAAACGACGCTGGCGGAAGACGGCCGCCGGATTCTGATCGGCTGGATGGGCGTCCCGGACGGGGAAGAGATGCTTCAGCCAACCCGTGCGCACGGCTGGATGCACCAGATGACCTGCCCGCGCGAACTGCGCTATCGCGACGGCAGGCTCTGGCAGACCCCGGCGCGCGAGCTGGCGGCGCTGCGTGAAGAGGAACAGCGCTGGCAGGGGCGCGCCAGCAATGCGCCTCTTCTGGACGCGGCGCGCCTGGAGTTTGAGCTTAGCGCATCGCAGGTGAGCGTCGATTTTGCGGGCGCGCTGCGCCTCACGGTCGATGAGCAGGGCGTGCGCCTGGAACGCGCGAGCCTGAACACCGGTGAAACGCTGACCCGCTACTGGCAGGGCGACGTCAGCCATTTGCGCGTGCTCTGCGACCGCTCCAGCGTCGAAATTTTCATTAACCACGGCGAAGGGGTGATGAGCAGCCGCTATTTTCCCGACCATCCGGCCCGGGTGCGATTCGAAGGTGCGTCCGATATCACATTACGCTACTGGTCGCTGCGCGCCTGCATGATAGAATGAGGGTTTTGGCAGCCGGATCTAAGTCGTTGTGAGAAAAACAAAACGCGTCACCATTAAAGACATCGCGGAGCTGGCGGGGGTATCAAAAGCCACCGCCAGCCTGGTCCTGAACGGGCGCAGCAAAGAGCTTCGCGTGGCGGAAGAGACGCGCGAGCGCGTGCTGGCGATCGCCAAAGAGCACCACTACCAGCCCAGCATTCACGCCCGGTCGCTGCGCGACAACCGCAGCCACACCGTTGGTCTGGTGGTGCCGGAGATCACCAACTACGGCTTTGCCGTCTTTTCTCACGAGCTGGAAACGCTGTGCCGCGAGGCGGGCGTCCAATTGCTGATCTCCTGCAGCGATGAAAACCCGGGGCAGGAGACGGTAGTGGTGAACAACATGGTGGCGCGTCAGGTCGACGGGCTGATTGTCGCCTCCAGCATGCTCAATGATGCGGACTACCTGAAGCTCAGCGAGCAGCTGCCCGTTGTCCTGTTTGACCGCCATATGAACGACAGCACGCTGCCGCTGGTGATCACCGACTCCATTACGCCAACGACGGAACTGGTGGCGGACATTGCGCGCCAGCATCCGGATGAATTCTATTTTCTGGGCGGGCAGCCGCGCCTTTCGCCGACGCGCGACCGTCTGGACGGGTTTAAGCAAGGTTTGCGCGAGGCTGGCGTGGAGCTGCGCCCGGAGTGGATCATTCACGGCAACTATCACCCAAGTTCCGGGTACGAGATGTTCGCAGAACTTTGCGCCCGCCTGGGGCGTCCACCGAAAGCGCTGTTCACCGCCGCCTGCGGGCTGCTGGAAGGGGTGCTGCGCTATATGGGCCAGCATAACCTGCTGCAAAGCGATATCAGGTTAGTCAGCTTTGACGATCACTATCTCTACGATTCGCTGACGATCCCGGTGGACACCATTCGCCAGGATAACCGCCAGCTGGCGTGGCACTGCTTTGATTTGATTAGCAAACTGATCGAGGGTGAGACCCCGGAACCGCTGCAGCGGAAGCTGGATGCTACCCTGCAGCGACGCTATAAGTCAGCGAAATAGCCCGACTTGATACTTCAATAACTTTAATTAATTTAAGTTTTGGAATGGCCGATAACCATAAGGAATAATTCTCCTTGAGGTATTGGTTTATGTCGTTGAAAAAGTCGTCCCTGATTGTCCTGTTCTCGCTGCTTTTCTTCTTTGTCGTCAGCACCGTCACCAGCGTTGGCCTCATCATTAAAAGTAATAATTCGCTGGATAACGTCAACAAAGAGATCCAGGTTGTGCTGTCCATTATCGACCCCATCAACCACAGCCGTACGCTGCGCGTGCGGGTGATGGAGTATGTGAAGATGGTGGAAGCGGGCAACGCGGCGGACGGAGCCGCAAAGCTTTCTGCCGTGAAAGAGGCGCTGATCAAAGCGGACCATGCCTTTGCGGCCTTTATGGCGTCGCCGCGTCTGTCGGATGAAGCGCCGCTGGTGAGCGCCTATCAGGATGCCTGGCAGAACTACCGCAACCAGGGGCTGGCGCCGCTGATCGATGCCGCCGAGGCGCACGACGTCGCCAAATTTAACGCGCTGATCCCGGAAGTCTCCCGCCTTGACCGCCAGTACGAGATCGTGCTCGACCAGGTCCTTTCCATCCACCAGAAATACGCCAAAAGCCTGAACGAAGATGCGCGCAGTAACTTCGTCTCTGGCCTGGTGATGATTGCCGTTATCGCCTGCCTGTTTGTGCTGGTGATTGCTGCCGTCAGCATCTTTATGAAGCGCTTCGTCTTTGCGCCGGTCAACCTGGCGCGCGAGCACTGCAGTCAGATTGCGGCAGGCAAGCTGGACGTTCCGGTGCCGGTGAAGGGAAGTGTACATAACGAAATCGACCAACTGATGGGCTCGATGGAGCAGATGCGTCAGGCGCTGCTGGCGACCATCGCCCAGGTGCGCGATGCGAGCCACACCGTGACGCACGCGGCCCAGGAGATTGCCTCCGGCAATATCGACCTGGCGTCACGCACCGAGCAGCAGGCGTCCGCGTTAACCCAGACGGCGGCGAGTATGGAAGAGCTGAGCGCGACGGTGGCGAACAATACCGATAACGTTTACCAGGCCGGGAAACTGGTGCAGGACGCGGTGAAAAATGCCCATACCGGCGAAGCGGTAACCCGCGAAGTTATTGATACGATGAATACCATCGCGGCAAACTCGAAGCGCATCGAAGACATTACCAGCGTGATTAACAGCATCGCCTTCCAGACCAATATTCTGGCGCTGAACGCGGCGGTTGAAGCGGCGCGCGCCGGCACGCAGGGCCGCGGCTTTGCGGTAGTGGCCAGCGAAGTGCGCACCCTGGCGCAGAAAAGCGCGGTGGCGGCCAAGGACATCGAAAGCCTGATCGCGCAGTCGGTCTCCAGCGTGAAAAACGGTGCGGACCTGGTGAGCCGCTCGGGTGAGGTGATTGACTCGATCATTTCGTCGGTGAACAAAGTGAATACGCTGATGGAGCAGATTTCCGTCGCCTCTGAAGAGCAGAGCCGCGGGATAAGCCAGGTCGGCCAGGCGGTGACCGAGATGGACGGCGTGACCCAGCAGAACGCCGCGCTGGTGCAGCAGTCCGCCGCGGCGGCGGCGTCGCTGGAAGAGCAGGCGCAGCAGCTTTCGCGGAGTATTTCGAGCTTTAGGTTGCCGGTGCAGGCGTAAGCGTTTGACATGCCGGGTGGCGCTAAAGCTTACCCGGCCTACGAAACATGCAGGCCCGTGCAAGCGTTAGCGCCGCCGGGCAATAGCCGCCCAGAACAATTATTTCATTCGCCCCAGCAATATTTCCCTTCCTCATCCGTCTACCTCATCACAAGCCATAATCAGTTACGGTAAACGAGGTAAACATCATGAGAGATTTTGAACTGCACGGCAGAGGTCACGGACGCGGATTCGGTCGCCACCGTATGGGCAAGGGCTTAGTCATCGGCGCGGTCATTTTCATCGTATTCGGCCTGCTGGTGATGTCCCTCTGGAACGCCTTGCTTCCGGCGATCCTCGGCGTGAAGGCCATCGGATTCTGGCAGGCGCTGGGCATTCTGGTGCTGAGCCGCATTCTGTTTGGCGGGCTGGGCTTCCGCCCGGGGATGTTTGGCGCGCACCGCCGGATGCACGAGCGCTGGATGAACATGACGCCCGAACAGCGCGAGGCGTTTATTCAGCAGCGCCGTGAAGGGTTTGGCCGCCACGGGCGCGGGCACTGCGGCTGGCACGGACATCGTGATGATAAACGCGATGACGCCACGCCAAAAGCGCCGGACGCAGAGTGAGCGAGATGAAAGCCGGGGAGGCGGGCGGATCCATGCTGATGTCGGCGCTCAACGCCTGCCGTGCCCGGCTGAAGGCCTTCATTCGCGGGCGGACGTCCGTTCGCGATGATGCCGACGACATTTTGCAGGAAGTGACGTATCAGCTGATGAAGGTGGAGCAGCCGGTCGAAAACGTCGCCGCCTGGCTGTTCCGCGCGGCGCGTAACGAGATGACCGACCGGGCGCGTAAAAAGCGCGAGGTGTCGCTCTCCGGCTATTTTACGGGCGAAGACGAGGAGGGTTTCCCGGAGGACGAGCTGGCCGACACCCTGTTCGGCGTCCCGCACACGCCGGAGGAGGAGTACCTCAAGACGCTGCTGTGGGAAGAGCTGGGGCAGGCGCTGTCTGAACTGCCGCCGCCGCAGCGGGAGGCATTTGAAAAAACGGAGCTTCACGGTT
The DNA here is from genome assembly GCF_047530215.1 of Enterobacter sp. 01-M-03-SI-ECC. Taxonomy (NCBI): domain Bacteria; kingdom Pseudomonadati; phylum Pseudomonadota; class Gammaproteobacteria; order Enterobacterales; family Enterobacteriaceae; genus Enterobacter; species Enterobacter sp. 01-M-03-SI-ECC. The sequence continues at coordinate 43,104 of NZ_JBLKDA010000003.1, read as the reverse complement.
ACAGCATAAAAATGCTGGCAGAGGAGACCGGCGCCAGCGAACAGGCGCTGTTATCCCGCAAGCACAAGGCGGTGCTGTTTCTGCGCACGCGGCTGCGGGACGTTTATGACGCCCTGACGGGCGAATAGCGGCGACAGACAAAACCTTACACTTCCGGCACTTGTAGATTCATCACTATCGTTTATGATCGGGGCGTCTTGTTACTCTGGAATGTTATGCGCAACCGTCAGCTCCTCGGAAAATGGCTTTTGATCGTCACCTGTCTCGCGATGGCGCTTTGCCTCGTGCAGCGCGCGGTGATGCTCAACCACTTTTTACAGGGTCTGGAGACGCAGATTTCCCTGAGTGCAGATGCCCCGGCTCAAACCAGCAACACTGAAGAACCCGGGCCATCGCCCTGTCAGTTAGGCGCGCACTCGCTGCTCTGCGCCCAGCCGCTGTTCTTCGACGGCGCGCTGCCGGCCATTATTATCTTCTTCGCGCTGCTGCAGCTGTTTACGCAAGGGCGGGCCCTGGCACCCGTGGAACAGCCCGTTCAGGCACCGCCTCCCCGAATACACCTCAAAAACTGCGTCTTCCGTGAATGAAAAACATCGTTACCGCACGATAATTTTTCACTGTTCACGGAGTAATACATGGTTAACCTCTTCAGGGGATTCGTCTTCCTGTGGCTGTCCTGCATCGGCATTGTCCATGCGGCAGACACCGGCTGGCTGGTCTCCCCACAAAACGATCACGCCCGCATCCGCTTTCAGGCGGAGAGGGAACAAACGCACGTTAAAGGCCTGCTCACCGTTGAGCTCAAGTCCGGCTGGAAAACCTACTGGCGATCGCCGGGCGAGGGCGGCGTCGCGCCGAAAATCCGCTGGCCGGAGGGCGTAACGGAAAGCTGGTCCTGGCCGGTGCCGTCGCGCTTTGATATCTCCGGCATGACGACGCAGGGCTATCACGACAAGGTCACCATCCCCATTACGCTCGACGGCGTGAAGGGCGACGCGCTCGACGCAACGCTCACGCTCTCTACGTGCAGCAACGTCTGCCTGCTGACGGACTACCCGCTGCGTCTCGATTTTACCCAGCCCGTGGATGAGGGCTTCCGCAGCGCCTTCGAACAGGCGATGCGCGACGTGCCCGGCACCTCCGGCGTGTCGTCGGATCTCTCCGCCTGGCTCTCGGGCGACAAGCTGGTGATTACCGGCACCACGGACGGGAAATGGGACAATCCAGGGATCTACTTTGACCCGCTGGAGGGCGACATTCTGCCCGGCGAGCCGATCATAAAGCTCGACGGCAATGCGCTTCGGGTCACGGTGTCCGTCACCGACGAATGGGGTGATAAACCCGCCTCGCTGGCAGGCAAGCGGTTGTCGTTTGTGCTGACCAATGGCGGTCACGCGCAGCAAACCACGATGACCGTTGGGACCACGCCCGCCGAGCCTTCCGCGCCCGATGGGACGGGGAAAATGGTGCTCTTTGCCCTTCTGGGTGGGCTGATCCTGAATCTGATGCCCTGCGTGCTGCCGGTGATGGGCATGAAGCTTAACAGCATCCTGCAGGCGGGATCGGACAGGCGCGCGATCAGGCTGCGCTTCCTCGCCACCAGCGCCGGGATCCTTGCCTCCTTTATGCTGCTGGCGGGGATGGTGACCGCTCTTAAGCTGACCGGGGCGTCGCTGGGGTGGGGCATTCAGTTCCAGAACCCGTGGTTTATCGGCCTGATGGTCGCCGTGACCTTCCTGTTTGCGCTGAACCTGTTTGGCGCGTTTGAGGTGCTGCTGCCTTCTGCCGCCTCAGGACGGCTGGCAACCGCAGGCGGTAGGGGGCTCGGCGGCAGCTTCTGCGAAGGCGTGTTCGCCACGCTGCTGGCCACGCCGTGCTCCGCGCCGTTCCTCGGTACCGCGGTCGCCTTTGCGCTTGGCGCGCCGCTGCACGCCCTGTGGCTGATCTTCCTGGTGCTCGGCGTGGGCATGAGCCTGCCGTGGCTGTTCGTTGCCCTGGTGCCGAAAACGGCCATGCTGCTGCCGAAGCCCGGCCGCTGGATGAACACCCTCAAGGTTATCCTGGGAATGATGATGCTGGCCTCCAGCCTCTGGCTGGCGACCCTGCTGAGCGTGCATCTGGGCGAGGCGGTTAGCCAGATGGTGATGCTGGTGCTGATGGCCGTCGCGCTGGTGCTGTTTGCGCTGAAGGGGCCAAAATCTTCACCGCTGTTTTGGGTCGTGGTCATCGCGCTGTCGGCATTCGGCGGGTATCAGGTGCGCGGGCTGCTTAACGCGCCGCCGGACGCTCCGGCACAAAACGTTGCGCAGACCATCCCGTGGCAGCCGCTCAGTGAAGAGGCTATCGAAGGCGCGCTGGCGCAGGGGAAACGGGTCTTTGTGGATATCTCGGCGGACTGGTGCGTGACGTGTAAGGTGAACGAACACCGCGTACTCAGTCAGCCGGACGTCATTGCCGCCCTGCGCCAGCCGGACGTGGTGGCCCTGCGCGGAGACTGGAGCCAGCCGTCCGCGTTTATCGCGGATTTTCTGGCGAAGCGAAACCGCTACGCCATTCCGTTTAACGCCGTGTATGGCCCCGGCCTGCCTGAGGGGGAGATTCTCTCGCCGCTGCTGGACACGCGCACCCTGGTCACTACCCTGAACAACGCAAAAGGCTAAACGTATTATGAAAAAACTGCTTATCACGCTTATGCTCCTGCTGGCCCCGGTTCAGGTATTCGCCACCCAGCCGCTGACGCCGGACCAGGAGCAGCGCGCGCAGAAGATCATCGCGGATTTTCTGTTTAACGATCCGAACTCTCCGCGCATTGGCGCTAAAAATCCGAAGCTCACCCTGGTGGTGTTTACCGACTACAACTGCCCGTACTGCAAGAAATTCGATCCGTACCTGGAGAAGATTGTTGAAAAACACCCCGACGTCGCGGTGGTATTTAAGTTTTTACCTTTTCGCTCGGAAAGCTCGCTGACCGCCGCGCGAGACGCGTTAACGCTCTGGCGTCAGGATCCCGGGCAGTTTATGAAGCTGAACCATACCCTGATGGCGAAGAAGGGGTACCACGATGACGCCAGCATTCAGGAGGCGCAAAAGCGAGCGGGCGTGAGCGTCACGACGCCGGACGAGGAGAGTTTTCTGACGATCCGGCGCAGCCTGCTCGTTGCGGAAAAAATGGGCATTCAGGGCACGCCCGCCACGCTGATTGGCGAGGGGTTACTGCCAGGCTGGGTGCCTTTCGAACAGTTCGACGAAATGGTCAGCGAGGCGCTGAAAAACCGCTAACCTGAAGGGGGCGTAATGCCCCCGATAAACCGGAGAGGGAAATGAAAAAATTACTGTTACTTTCGGCGCTGGCAACCTCAGGGCTGGTCCAGGCCGCTGACGCCATACCGGATGTGGTGAAGCACTTCAGCGAGCAGCAGGACATTAAAATCATCAAGAGGCTGGATGCGCCCGGCGGCGCGCCTGCCTGGCTGGGGCAGTATCAGGACATGGGCGTGACGCTTTTTTTAACCCCGGACGGCAAGCACGTGATTTCGGGCTATTTGTACGATGACAAAGGGAAAAACCTTAGCGAGGGGTATTTCCAGAAAGAGATCTACGCCCCGATGGGGCGCGAAATGTGGAAGAACCTCAACGCGACGCACCCTCTGAAGGAAGGGGCGGATAGCGCGCTGCGCAAGGTCTTTGTCTTTGCCGATCCGTTCTGCCCCTACTGCAAGCAGTTCTGGTCCGAGGCGCAGCCGTGGGTGAAGGCGGGCAGGGTTCAGCTCAATACGCTGCTGGTGGCGTTTCTTAACCCCAACAGCGGGCGTAACGCCTCCGCCATTCTGAATGCGAAAGATCCGGTCTCGGCCTGGCGCGACTACGAGCTTTCCGGTGGGAAGAAACTGCCGAAGCCTGAAGGGGAAACGTCACGCGAAACGGTAGCGATCCTGCAGAAGCACCAGGCGCTGATGGACAGCCTGGGCGCTAACGCCACCCCGGCCATTTACTATCTGAATGCGGAAAACGAGCTGCAGCAGGTGGTGGGGATGCCGGACGCCCAGCAGCTTGAGGCGATGTTCGGGCCGAAGCCGTAAAAAGCAGGCAGAAACGGGACGTTTCTGCCTGACGGTCTTTCAGCTACCCCAACGGCCACGCAGGTAGTTCACCGCCTGCTGCGTCTGAGGCTGGTTCAGGTAATCTTCCCGGAACAGGATGGTGCCGTTGACGTTGGGCAGCGAATCATTGAGATCGAGCTGTTTTTTCAGCTCCGGCACGCCGCCCTGAACCGTCCAGTCCGGCTCGTTTCGCGACGGCTCGCCCACCTTGTAGAACGCAATCCCGATGTACAGGCGAGTGTGGGTCGGCTTCACGACGTCGGCCCACCATTTGGTCAGCACGTCGTAGCGGGCGGCATCCCGGGCGAAGGGCCAATAGATCTGCGGGGCGATGTAGTCCAGCAGGCCCTGCTGCACCCACTGACGCGTATCGGCGTAGGACTCATCGTAGGCCGCTGCACCGCGGGTGTCGGATCCCGCCGGGTCAAAGGAGCGGTTACGCCACACGCCCGCCGGGCTGACGCCAAACTCTACGTCGGGCTTTGTCTGCTTAATCGCGCGGGAGACCTGGACGATCAGCTGCTGCGTGTTGTGTCTTCGCCAGTCGGCCTTAGAGGCAAATCCCTGGCCGTACTGGCGCCAGGTCTGCGAATCATTCAGCGCGGATCCCGGCGATTCGGTATAAAAGTAATCATCAAACTGCACGCCGTCTATCGGGTAGTTCGCCACCACTTCGGTAACCACTTTGGTTATCCAGTCCCGCACGTCGGGAATGCCCGGGTCGAGCACAAAGCGGTCGCCCGAGATGCGCACCCACTCCGGGTGCTGGACGTAGACGCTGGACGGGGACTGATATGCGGTCCGGTTCAGGGCGGCGATGGTGGACGGTTTGGTGTTGGTGGACACGCGGTACGGGTTGAACCAGGCATGCACCTTCATGCCGCGCTTGTGCGCTTCATCCAGCATAAACTGCAGCGGATCGTATCCCGGATACTCGCCGATGTTGCCCGTCAGCATGTCTGACCACGGTAAAATTTTGGATGACCAGAGCGCCGTGCTGTCCGGCTTCACCTGGAAAAATACCGTGTTGATGCCGAGGTGCTTCAGGTTGTCCAGCTTTGCAATCAGCGCCTGCTTTTGCATCGCGATGCGCTGGTCCGCGCTGCGGCCGTTCACCGAGGCCACCGGCGGCCAGTCGAGACGCGAGACCGTCGCCAGCCAGATCCCGCGCATCGGCTCGTTTGCCTGCGGCGTCGGTTTACTTACGGTGGGGAGCGGGGTAACTAATGACTTTGGTGGTTTTGAGGAGCAGCTTACAAGTAAAAGTGCGCAGGCAGCCAGCGCACCAATCCGTTTTACGTGTCGCGTCATTTGCGTATTAGCTCTTGATAATCCGACTGTTAGCCCAGGGATTAAAGGCGGGCGCCGCCTGCTCTCTGTTTCCCTCATCGTTGAGAGAGTCCAGATACAGGGCTTCCACTTCCGCGCGTGCCCACGGGGTACGGCGTAGAAATTTCAGGCTCGATTTAACGCTGGGGTCTTTTCTGAAGCAGTTAATTTTAATGCGGTCGCCCAGCTCGCTCCAGCCATATTTCGCCACCAGGGCGTTAACGATCATCTCCAGCGTCACGCCATGCAAAGGATCTTTGGAAATATGTGCAGTCATAGGCGTCCGGGTGTCTCGCTTTATTGGGATTGGGGTAAACGCTGAAAGGGTACAAGAAAGCAGGGGAAGCGGCAATTTTCCTTTTCCCCTCGCTCACTTTATGACGGGCTCCGTGCGCTGGTTTTGACCGACAATTTTTCCCGCGCCGTTTTCAATCGTATACCGAATCGACACCTCGTCCTGGCCCACGGGCGTGGCCGTAAGCGCTTTTACCATTTCTCCCGAGTCGGCGGCGATCGTCATCGTCGTCGTGCCTTTTGCCAGCACCTTATCGCCCTGGCTGATGCGCCAGGTCAGACGGCACTCGCTGCACGGTTTCCAGGTGTCGTTGATGGCCCAAAGGCGCACGGTCGCTGCCGAGCCGGATTTCCACTGGGTGGTGACCGGCTCAATGGACGGCAGAATCGGCTGGTAGGCGCGTTGTAACGCATAGTACCCGGGCTTAGGCTTACGCAGGTAGTCCACCACGCCCCAGTTGATAGAGGGCCAGGTCTCCACAAACATGAAGTGGAACAGGGCCGTCACCGGCTGGTATCGCTGTCGGCGGTAGCTTTCTGCCGCCGTGGCGACCAGATCAGACTGGTACGTCTGGGTGTTTCGAATCATCTCCTGAATAGTCTTCCCGCGCGGAATACCGGCAAACTTAAAGGTCTGGAAGGGCTGAAAGTTATGGTATTTCCAGACGGTCCAGCCGGGATCGTCAGCGGCGGTGGTTTTTGGCCACAGGTGCGACGCCGGGATGATGGTTTTTAGCGTGGACAGGCGGGGCAGCGCCTGCGCGCCAAACTCGGTAATGATCCCCGTTTTAGCCGGAGCAAGCAGGTCGTGCACGGTGCCGAAATACCAGCCCGCCCAGTAATGCTCCTCAACGGCGGAAAAGCGATGCACGATGCGGGAGGTATCTTCGGCGAGCGCATCCGCGACCCGTTGCGTAAGCGTGCGGTTCAGATCTTTATTCCAGTCCGGGAAGCGTTGTTCCATCCACGGCGAATCCCAAGGCGGCTCGTTGTGGCCGCCCCAGACGATAATGGCGGGGGAGTTCCCGAACTGTTCAACCATCTCCCGCGTCTGTCGCACCGCGTTTTCCGTAAAGGCATCGCTGCTGTCGTAGCCCCACTGTAGCGGAACGTCCTGCCAGATCATCATCCCCATCTCATCGGCCACGTCATACAGCGCGCGCCCGGCAACGTGTCCGTGCACGCGTATGGCGTTGGCGTTCATGGCTTTCACCAGCTGAAGGTCGCGACGATATTTCTCTCGCGTCATGGTGCCGAGCCAGGGAGAGCCGATGTAGTTGCTGCCCTTAATGAAAAGACGCCTGTCGTTAATGAGCCAGCCTTTATTGTCGGGCTGCTCGACGATTTTGCGCAGCCCGGTGCGGGTTGTCGCCGTGTCCATCACGCCGTTTTCATCGCGTAATGCCACGCGAATGTTATACAGGTGCGGTTTCCCCGTGCCGACCGGCCACCACAGTTTTGCCGCCGGCATGGGCAGCGTCACCTGTGCGGAATGGGCCCCGCTTTCGAGGGTAACCGGTAAATCTGCCTGGTAGCGTTTGCCGCTGAAGTTGGCGGGCGTGGCGGTGAGCCGCACGGTAGCCGGGGCCTGACCGCGCGCGCGATAGCGGATCTCGGCCTTCAGCGTTGGCTGCGTCAGCCCCCGGGACCAGTCCGGACGGAGGATAACGTCATCGATCGCCACACCCCGGCTGAGATGCAGCCTGACCGGTGCCCAGATGCCGCCAGAGTTAGCGTCCTGTCCTTCCGGCGACCAGGCGCCCCCGGGGCGCGTATCATGCTGGTTAAGGATCCCCTTCATGGCGGTCTTATGCAGCGGCCAGACCTTCTGTGGATCTTCGTAAGGGCTATCCACCCTCACCACGAGCCGGTTGTGACGTTGTAACGCTGAGCTGGCATCCAGCGAAAAGCGCTGAAAATAGCCCTCATGCCTGCCCAGCGGCTGGCCGTTCAGCGTGACGTCCGCCAGATAATCGACGCCGTCAAACACGAGGGTGCTCATCACGTCGGGCGGCTGCGCGGACACGGTAAACGCCTGCTTATACCACAGCGCCCCCTGATGATCGTATCCGGCGCTGTACCAGTTGGCCGGAACCTTGAGCGCGCGCCAGCCTGACGCGGAAGGCGTGGTGCTGTCGTTAGCGTCCTGGACCTGCCACTCTCCCGCGAGAGACCAGCTGACCGGGACCGGGTTCGCCGCCAGCGGGGGAATAAAGAGCGAAAAAAGCAGTGCGAAGCTTCTCGTCATGGTTCGTTTACCCCGCGCGCGTTGAGCCACGCCAGCAGGCGCAGCGATTCCTTACGAAGATTGTCATTCAGCGCCGCAAGCTGTTGCCCATCCAGCGCGTGCGCGTCGCTTTCCAGCACCTGAAGCTGCTGTGCGAGCGTGCTGAAGTCCAGGGTGACGGCTTCTCCGCGCAGCTTATGGGCTGCGCGTCGCAGGGCGTCGCGGTCGTTGCTGTCGATAGCCAGGGTAATGGTTTTAATCGCCTCATTGAGTCCTTCCCCAAACAGGGCCAGCAGCTCCTGCACCAGGTCGGGATCGTCAGCGCACTGTTTCAGCAGGCGCGCTTCATCCGGAAAACCGGCGGACTCATCGTGGCGCTCGAGCACGCGGGCAATCTCCTCGGCGAGACGCGCCTGGCTGATGGGTTTAGCAATGTAGCCATCGAACCCCATGTTGAGACAGCGCTCTTTATCCCCCTGCATGGCGTGAGCGGTCATGGCGACGGTGGGCTGAGCCGGGCCGGGCCGGGACCGTTCTTCTTCACGAAGCAGGCGAATGGCGGTCTCGCCGTCCATCTCTGGCATTTGAAGGTCGATCAGCAAAACGTCCCAGACGTCCGCGCGCCATCGTTCCAGCAGCGCGACGCCGTTATCGACGATCTGACAGCTGTGGCCGAGCCGCTCAAGCAGGCGCGCGGCGACCTTCTGGTTAACCAGATTATCTTCAGCCAGCAGGATCCGTAGCCCCGTAGCCCCTTGAGAGGCGGCAGGCGCGGGCGTGCTTTCACCCACGGGCACCGGCGAACGCTCAAATGCGGCGGCAATCGCCTGATGCAGCTCGTCCTGGGCGATAGGCTTATGCAGATAGCTTTTAATCCCGATTCGCTTCAGCATAGTGATATCAAAATGCCGGCTCATGGAGCTCAGCATGATGATATGGCTTTCAGCAACCTGCGGCAGTACCGAAAGCTCAAGGGCCAGGGACACGCCGTCCATCTCCGGCATCTGCGCGTCCAGCAGGATCAGCGGCCATACTGTTCCCGTTTTAACCCGGTCAATGGCCTCGCGGGCGTTGTTAACGCAGGTGGGTTTCAGCCCCATCTGGCTGAGCATGGCGGCCAGCAGCCGAAGGTTAGTCTCGTTATCATCGACCACCAGAACGGGTTCACCGTTAAAGCGATGGCTATACGGGCGTTCCCCGGACGCAAGAGCCTGTGACGACAGCGGCAGCGAGAACGAAAACTCGCTGCCTTTTCCCGGCTCGCTGGAGACCGTTAACTCGCCGCCCATCGCCGCAACCAGCCTCGCGGAGATGGTTAACCCGAGCCCTGTTCCGCCATAGCGGCGGGTGGTTGAATTATCCGCCTGGCTGAAGGCTTCAAAAATGGCCTTCTGCTTATCTGCCGGTATGCCAATGCCGCTGTCGCGCACGCAAAAACGCCATCGGTCCGCGCTTTCGCCTGGCTCCACGACCAGGATGACTTCTCCCTGATGCGTAAATTTCAGCGCGTTACCCAGCAAATTGGTCAGGATCTGGCGCAGACGCGCGCCGTCGACCAGCAGCACGTCGGGGACGTCGGGCGCTATATCTACCAGCAGCTCAATGCCTTTCTCGCTTGCCCCCGGCATGTGCGGGCGAATAAGCGACTGAATAAAGGGGCGGACAGGCACGGGGTCCGCCTCCAGCTCCACTTTGCCGGCTTCAATTCGGGAAAAATCGAGAATGTCGTTGATGATATGCAGCAGAGACTGGGCAGAGCTCATCACCAGGGTCAGATAATCGCGCTGATCGGCACTGAGAGACGTATCCAGGCACAGCTGGGTCATGCCAATAATGCCGTTCATCGGGGTACGAATTTCATGGCTCATATTCGCCAGGAACGCGCTTTTCGCCTCATTGGCTTTTTGTGCCTCAATGGCCGAGGCGAACGCCTGAATTTCAGCCTCTTTGCGCCGCGTAATATCCTGCAGCGTGCCAATCACGCGCTCGGCGTTTCCCTCAATGGAGAGGGTGACCACCTGGCCGGACAGCAGCATCCAGCGCAGACCTTCGGTAGGGTGATGCACACGAATTTCACATTCAAAGACCGGACGATGATCCTGCTTCGAAGCGTGCAGCGCCTTGCGTAGCGCTGCGCGATCGTCCTCGTGGACCTGATTGAGGAGAAAACGCACCGGATATCGCCACTGTGTGCGCGACTGGCCCAGCATGGCAAGCAGGGTGTCGTTCACCTGGAGCGTGTCGCCAGAAACCTGCCAGTCCCAGATCCCGATATGAATCGATTCCGCCGTGAGCAGAAAGTCGTCATGCAGCTGATAGCGCGCCCGCTGCGCTTCATCCAGCTCGGTGATGTCGCTGTGGAGGCTGACAATGCCGCCGTCCGCCAGCCGCTGATGCTGGACGAAGATCCGCCGCTGGCCGGCCTGCCGCACCTCGCAGTGTTTATCCTGTCGACAGTTGCGCACGATCGACTCGCGCAGCGTCTGGCGCAGGCCAGGATCGACGTTGTAAACGGCATCAATAAAGCGCTCCGCCAGCGCTTCGAGTGTCGTCCCTTCCTTCAGCCACGGTGTGATGACCGGATAAAACAGGGTCACGTTGTGATTCCAGGCCAGCAGGCGTTCGTTACGGTCATAAATCATGACGGCGGCCGGCAGCGCGTTGAGATCGTACGAGAATGCGTTCATCGTGATTCTCCCTACGCGCGGTAGTGCAGTTCTGCCTGTCGGCGCAGGTATTCCAGACCGGGCGCGATGGCCATCGCCCAGGCGGTCAGGATCTCATCGTCGCAGAGCGGATCGCGCAGGCTCACCGCGTTCAGCATGGCTTCGCGCCACAGGGCAAAAAAGCGCGGGGGAAGATGAAGACCGTCATTGCTTTGCTCCCGCGCCAGGCGCTCAAGAAAATCAGGCACGATCAGGGCGCCGTCCACCGCCAGCATGGCGAAGAAACTTTTAAACAGGGTCTGCTGACCTTCCCGTTCCGGCAGGCGAGAGAAGTGCTGCTCCGTCTCGGGCGACATATGGACAAAGGCGTCATAGAACGTCTGAAAAAACGCGGTTTTTTCATTATTCGGAAAGACGCGGTTCAGGCTGGATTCAAACAGATCGCGATAGAACTTCACGGCGTCCTCCTTACGGCGCTTTCGCCCGGCAGACAGTGACCGATGGGCGTGTATTCATCTGCCAGGCGGCGTGAAAAGTAGCTCTCTTTCTTCGACCGACGCACGTCAAACAGAGGCCCGGCGTTGTGCTTGAAGAAGAGGGCTTCCAGAACCGTGGCGTTAGTAGAGAGGGTTAACGCAGCGTTGGTATCGCCGGTGGCCTCAAGGCGGCCTTCATACCAGCCTTTCTGCGGGTCGTTAAGGTGTTTTGTCACCGACATCAGCACGTCGGTGTAAGGGGTGTCCCACAGCGCCCACAGGGCAAAAACCGCCTTGGTCGATACTTGGGCAAAACGGGTATAGTCCTGGCCATCGTCGCCGACGGTGTTCCAGGCATAGCCATTTCCCCAGACGGTATCCTGAATATGCCAGGGGGCCTGTAAAAGCGAGAAATCTGCCCTTGCCGTGAGGACCCTATCGGTCTCCCAGCGGGTCTTCTGGCTCAGCCAGAGGTTTTCGGCCTGCTTGCGCAGACGCTTTTGCAGGTCGGCGCCCACGCCCTCCGGCTCCCAGCCAAACTCCAGGCCCGGCAGCATATAGGGAAGGGTGGTAATCAGAGAGGGCTGCCACGTGGTGCGCGGATCCCGCGCATCCACGGCCAGACGCCGCTGGGCGATGATGACGTGGCGCGCCGGGGGCGTAAACGCCTTATCCGGAGAAAATCCCCACAGCTGGAACGCCGTCGCGGCATATTCGCTCTCGCCCAGGCGCAGCTCTTCCCGGACGACCGGCTGGCCGTTTTGCAGGGACGATGACCACAGTTCGCCTTCGCTATCGATGACCGGGCAGAAATTCCAGCGCAGGATAATTTTATCCAGGTATTCGCTGTACTGCGGCTCCCGCTCCGCGGTGAGGCGCAGGGCGAGCATCAGGCGCGCCATGTCGCGTGCGGACCAACCATTTTTGATGGGCTTACCGCTAAAGTCGACGGGCGTCGCCGTCTGGCTGGAATAGAGCCGACCCGGCGTCCGGGCATCGGTGAGCATCAGGCGGTTAAGGGTGCCCATCAGACGGGTCAGGCGGGCGTCATACTCGACGTCGTCAATCAGCCCCAGCTCTTTGGCCGCCAGCAGGGCGATCAGCGTATCGCCCATTTGCCAGAGCGTGACGCGGGGCTGGCTGTCGCTCCCGTTGACCAGCCCGGTTTGCGGCTGGGTATTATTGGCGAAATAGCGCCAGGCGATCGCCGCCCACTGCCGTTCTTCCGGCGTCAGGGCGGCGATACGCGCGCTGGAGTGCCAGCCGCCGTTGATGAGCCAGCGCCAGCCCGCACCCTGATGAGCAAACAGGGCAAACGCGACCCCGCCGGCGAGAAGTAATCCCGCGAGCCCTCTGGCTATGGTTTTAAGCATTGTGCAGTCACCGGAGGCAGTTTGACGGGCTCATCTATGCTGCATGACGCGCACTGACAGGCCTGACAGGCGGGTTTGGTGCGCAGCGTGACGCCGGTTCGGTCGCACCAGCTTTTTACCGACGGCGTGCTGCTCAGGAACGGACGGTTGCGCTGCGCGTTGTTCTCTTCAAACTGATCGAGCAGCTTCTGATCCCACAGAGACGGGGCAAAATCCTTGCTCTTCGGGTTGGCGGTGTTGAAGGCCAGCAGTTTTCCCTCTTTTTTGAACAGCAGGGCCTCCAGCATGATGCCGTTATTGTTCGCCGTGAACTCTTTGATCGGGCCGTCACCGTTTTCATACAGCCCCTCGTAGTAGCCTTTTCCCTCTTCGTTGGCATTTTCAATGGTGTTCAGCAGGCGGTCGGTATAAGGGGAGTTCCACAGCACCCACATGCCCAGCGCCGCCTTTAACGAAATCGCGGCAACGTCAGGGACGAACTGGCCCTTATCGGTAATGGTGTTCCAGTTGTACCCGTCGCTGAAGACGGTGTCATAGACGAAGTACGGGGCTTTATCGAGCTGGTGCTCGGAGCGCGCGGTGAGGACACCGGTAATGGTATAGCGGTTCTCCTGAGCCTGATAAACGCGGTCGGCAAAGTTTTTCATCCACGTCAGGGAGTAGTCGCCCGGGGCGTTGTCCCGGTCGGTCGGCTTATCAAAGCCGAACTCCAGCCCGTAGAGCAGGTAAGATTCCGTCACCACGTAGTTATGCTGAGAGGTGTCGCGCGGATCGCGTGAATCGTACGGGACCAGCACGCAGTAGATCTCGGCCAGCTCGTAAGGCTGTGGGCGGCTGGCTTTACAGGTATTAAAGCCCCACAGCTGGAAGCCCGCCGCGCCATACTCTTCATAGCCCAGGCGGCCCTCCTGAACATACTTCGGCTGGCCGTTTTCCAGATAGGCCCCGTACAGCGTGCCGCAGGGGTCGATCGCATGGCTGAAATCCCAGCCGAGCACCACGTTATCCACGCTGTTGCCATACTCCGGATAACGTTCCTTGATGATTTTCAGCCAGACCAGCATCCGCCCGATATCCAGCGCCGAGAAGCCAATTTCGCCGGGCTTGTTGGTGTAGTCCACCTTCTGGGCGCTGATGGTGTTATAGGCTTTGTTAGGCAGCTCGTTGCGGAACAGCACCAGGGTATTCAACGTGGCGAGAAATTTCAGCATCCGGCGATCGAATTCTGCTTTATCAATAATCCCCAGCTCGCGCGCCGCCGTCAGGGCAGCCAGATAGGAGGCGCTGTCCCACATGGTGGTGGAGGGATATTTGTTTACCGCATTTACCAGGCCCGTCGTAGGCTGATAGTTGGAGACGAAATACTGCCATGCGTTCTTCGCGATGGTCATCTCTCTGGCCGTCAGCTCGCCGCTGCGCGGAGAGTAACCCGATGCAGGCAGCTCGGTATCCGCACGCGCGGTCGAAAGCGCCAGCCAGCAGATCGTTATTCCCGCGAGCAGGTGGAAAAGGATCGTGGATCGTGGCTTCATGGCGTTGCTCCTGCAGGAGTGGATGAATAGGGAACCGTGTTAAGGCAGGCCAGACAAAGCATCTGGCCGTGCGCGATGTACGACAAACTTTCCAGCACGATGGCATTGGTATCGGCGTCCACGACGGCATTGACGCTGTTGTTGAGATTCAACCCGCGCTGCCAGCCCTTACCCGGCACCTGAAGCGGCACAACCTGCTGGCGTAGCGCTTCGCTCCAGCTATTGCGGAACAGGGCATACCAGGCAAATGCGGTGCGGGTTGAGGCTATCGCCACCTTCTCCGGCACCTCGTCGCGCAGGGCGCGTGACTGAACCGGCTGCCTGTTCGGCAGATCGTTAACGTAATCCGGCGCCGGTTCAGCATAATCCGTGCTGATCGGCGGTTTTGGGGTGCGCAGGCTATGGCGCCGCTGCTGGATCTGCATAATCCGCCACGCAATTTCAGCGCTCTGCGCATCAAAGCCCAGCTCAAGACCGGTTAGCAGATACGGGAGACTGATGAGGGAGGTTTGCTTTCCCCACGGCGTGCGTAGCCCTTCATCGGGCACCATCACGCCGTCCAGATCGACCATCTTTTGCCCTTCCGGCGGATTGGTGACCGCAAGGCCCGCCGTGCTGTCAATCAGACGTAGCGTATGGCTGGCGTAGAGACGGTAGCCAAAGCTGTCCCGCTGTTCGTCAGCGGTCAGCGCCCAGTGGTGAAGCGGCACGGCCGCCTGGCTTTGGTCGTTATTTTCTATCAGAGCGCCGGTGTTCCAGAGGCTAATCAGATCGTTGATAGCCGCCGCGTGCTGAGGATAGCGCCACAGGAGGGTTTGCAGCGCCGTCAGCAGGCGGCTCAGCCCAATTGCCGAGGCGTCGGGTTTCCCGAGGATCTTCAGGGTATCCGCATGGTAATACGCGGCAGGAAGGCCCTGCTCGTTGAGCGGCAGTTGTCCGAGCGTGAACAGGGCGGTGCCGATCCTCTCGTCGAACTCATCGGTGGAAATAATGTTGAGCTGCTCTGCGGCAGCGGTCGCAAACAGGTAGCTTCCGACGCTCCAGAGGCTCAGCCAGGGCTCGCCGTCGCTGGCGTTCGCCAGGCCGTTCGGCTGGGTATTATTCACGTAGTATTGCCAGGCGACCCGCGCCCAGATGGCTTCGTCATAGGTCAGCGCGCGCTTCGCGGGCAGCGGCGGGAAGTCTTTACTGAGCGCGATGCCGCCGCTGCTCTCCACGCGGGTAGGCATCTGTTTCTCAACCCAGACCACCACGGCAAAGCCGAGCAGAAACCCGAGCAAGATGGTGAGGTAACTGCGCGCGGAAAGCAGGGCATCACGTATCCTCATGGGGTGACCTCGTCCTCTTCAGCGGGCGTCCACATGGCCGCAAAAATCAGGGGAAGCATGGCAGCGATGTTCACCCCTCCCCAGAATATATTGATCACGTAGCCGGAAGGGTCGTCCACCTGACCGCGCGCGACCTGAATCCCACCCCAGATAAGCCCTGCGAGGGTGAGCATCACGATGGCAATCTGCGGCTTTACCAGGTAGAGAAAACGGCCCGTCTGCCGCTCTTTTGGCGTGACGTGAAATTTGATCTGCTCGCCCCGCAGCACCGTATTAAGCGCGCGCAGGTTCATGGAAAAGAAGGAGAGGTAAGAGGCCCTGCCGTCCCAGGCCGAGATCCCCCAGGTTCCGAACATAAAGGCCAGCTCCGAGACGATAAAAAACGGCAGAAAATGGAGATAGAACGGCGTCGACCAGGCGGAGACCGGTGGAATGCCGGTGAACAGATAGATAATGGGTGAGATCAAAAATACCGTGTTCCACACGCAGGCCATATAGGACCAGAAGGTGGTGGCATACATCAGCGTCTGGGGAAGCGAAAGCCTGAAGCGGCGACGGCTGAAGATATTGTCATGGAACAAAATATCCAGCGAACCGGCGGCGTACTTAAAGCGCTGGATCATCCAGGTCAGCATATCCTGCGGCGAGAGCATCTTCGACTCAACGCGCGGATGCATGACCGAGCGCCAGCGCCGGGCGGCGTCACCGTGCAGCAGCACCGAGGTGTAGATATCTTCGGAGACGTGGAATTTGTAGGGGGTGAGTTCGGTGTCGAACGCCACGTGCGGGCGCATCGCCTCCTGCAGCGCTTCCCGC
This sequence comes from Enterobacter sp. 01-M-03-SI-ECC, assembly GCF_047530215.1. Lineage (NCBI taxonomy): Bacteria > Pseudomonadati > Pseudomonadota > Gammaproteobacteria > Enterobacterales > Enterobacteriaceae > Enterobacter > Enterobacter sp. 01-M-03-SI-ECC. The sequence goes on along the minus strand of NZ_JBLKDA010000003.1, from coordinate 26,963 downwards.
GTTTCGTCATCGCGGATGTCGCGGGTATGGCGATGGATCTCCTCTTCGACGGACCAGACGTAGCTGCGCAGCGCGGCCTGCATGACCGCCTCGCGACGGTGGATGGACGCCGCGCCGCAGCAGAATGCCGCGTTGGCCCAGTTGCGCCGCCGCAGGATGACGTCATAGAACATGCGCGGATCGTTAAAAAACGGGTCGCGGCCAACGGTGACCGGTCCGACAAATTTCTGAATCAGCCAGCCCAGGCCGTAGCCCACTTTTCCGGCTTTTCGCTGCCCCCAGCGCGACAGATTTTCCCCTTCCGGGAGATCGAAGAACCACTGCGGCGTCTGGACCCAGGCGACATCCGGATCGCGAAAATAGCCCAGCGTATGGCTGAGCAAGGTGGGAAATACGCGGGTATCGGCGTCGCAGATCACAATAAAATCGCCGTCGGTTTGCTCCAGACCGTTGCGCAGGTTGCCCGCCTTAAAGCCGATGTTGGTCTGACGGCTGATATAGTTAACGCCTTCCTCTTCACAGACGGCTTTCATCTCCGGGCGGCGGCCGTCGTCGAGCACGTGGATGCGATAGTCAATCGGGAACGGGTATTCCATCTTCAGGGCGTCGCGAATGGACAGCCTGACCAGCTCGGTGTCTTCGGAGTAGGTGGCAATGAACAGATCCACCTTAACGGGACGGGGCTCTACGGCCTCGTCAGGTGCCAGGCATTCGTTAATCTCGCCAGGCGGCGGGCTCTGGGGAGGATCCTGTTCTTTCCACAAGTTGATGGTAAACAGCACGGTGCCTATCCAGGCCAGGGTTTCGGCGAGGACCAGCGGTATGGCATACCATAGCGCGTCGGTATTCAGGGAAGCGGTCCAGCGCCAGTAAATATAATTTGCGCCCAGAATAAGCGCCGCGACCGCAAGCACCTGCCAGGTCATCATGACCCAGCGCGGTGTTTTTAACGGTTCCGGAGGTCGACGTTGTTCAAAACGGGAAAAATAAAAATCCATAGTTCCGGCGTTCCTGATTCCGTGAAAAATGCAGACCCAATCTGCGGCGCAGGCAGTGGCCCGAAAGTAACAGAAAATGGCGACTAAACAAGATTTAAGGTAAGTGTAGAACGCCGAATAAAAGTGTCCAGCAACGTTTATTACTATTATTTAGTGGGCGTTAATCGAATTTAAACTTAGCTTAATTAATTTCTTCTGCCTGCGATAAATTGCGGATACTATTCCTTTAGGCTATCTACTTTATTTAGAACGTTGTTTTCATTTCCAGGCAAAGGACACCCTATGAGCCATGTTGCGCCGTCGCTTGCGCAAGAAGATGAAGTCAAATCAATATCATGGCGGTACGACGTGGCAGGTGCCCGGGACCTGAGAATCGACTTTATGCGCGGCATTGCCCTCGTCATGATGGTGGTGGCGCACACGGAGGTGATGTCGGTATTTAATATATTCTCCTGGGAGCGTTTTGGGTTAACAACCGGTGCAGAGGGCTTTGTCATTCTTTCAGGATTTATGCTGGGCATGCTGAATCGCGCGCGCCTGCAAAAAGCGGTTTTGCTCACGGTTTCCTGGGGGATTTATCTCAGGGCGTGGAAAATATATCGCGTAAATATCATTATCATAGTGTCGTTTATTTTGCTGAGCTATGTCCCGCATATTAATCTTTTCGAGGTCACCCACTTTACCGACCGCTTTTCAGGTGAAAGCTGGTCGCTTTATCCGGTTACGCCGCAAATAAAGGAGACCTGGTTCAACATTATTCTCTATTTGCAGATAGGCCCTCATCAGACGCAGATTCTGGGGCTATATATCTTTTTGCTGCTCTTTAGCCCCCTTTTTTTAGGGATGCTGCAGAAAGGAAAGGTCTGGTGGCTGCTGGGGCTGTCGCTGCTGGTGTACGGCCTGTGGCAGCAGTGGCCGGTGCGGCTCACGCCGTCGGAATTCGAGTTCGCTTTTCCGCTGCTGGTCTGGCAGTTCATCTTCGTGCTGGGCATGGCCAGCGGCTGGTACAAGGCTGAACTGATCTCTTTCGCCCGCACCCCGGCAGGAAAAGGGGTGATAGCTGCGCTGGTGATAGTGGCGCTCGTTCTGGGTTTTGTTGCCCAGAACCATACCAACCCGTTTATGCCGCCCGCACTGATGCTACACGTCATTTCACCTGACAGCTTCAATACGTTTTACCACACCTGGGCGGCGAAGAATGAGCTGGGCCCGGTGCGGGTGCTGAACGATATCGCCCTGATGGTCACCGTCTATCTGGTGCTGACGTATTGCTGGACGCCGCTTAACCGCCTGCTGGGATGGTTTCTGATCCCGCTAGGCCAGCACTCGCTTTATACCTTTATTTTGCATGTGTACGTGGTGCTGCTGGTGAGCCAGTTCATCACCTTCGACTTATGGCGTCACGCCTGGATAGAAAATACGTTAGTGCATGCGGCGGCGCTGGGCGTGTTATGGCTGATGGCAAAATACAACGTTGCCGCACGCTGGATACCTAACTAAGGATGGCGGCTATGCGCGAAAAATGGCTTCTGGCGGGCGTCCTGCTCGCCGCGATACCTGCGGCGGATGCGGCAGACACGCTGCGCGATCGGAACGGCGAACCCGTTCAGGCTGGCGTCTTTACCAGCCGCTGGGGGCGGCTGTTCTCGGGGAATGAGAAGCAATTTTCTGGTGCCCTGAGCTTTAGTTCAGGGCTGAAAGAGCAGCTGGTGAGCGTGCCTAACAGCTCGGACGGCGCCGCGCAGAAGAACACGCTTAACCAGACGGTGAACCTTAGCCTGCAGTATTCCCCCTATAGCTTCTGGTTTGCCAACATAACCTCTCGCTTGCCGATCAGAGATACCAACCGCTACACCACGGATTTTCGCTACAGTTTCGGCTATGACGACTGGCATGCCAATACGGTGAGCCTGGTTTACGGCAACTACGGCGAAAACCACTTCTGGACGTCGGGCAGCCGGAGACACACCTATTTCGAACAGGGCGCGTTTACGCTGGCCTATAAGTTTTCTTTGCCCAAGCCGGTAGAAAATTCGCTACTGATCAACAAAGGCGACTCCATTATTTGCCAGATCGGGTACAGCTGGGCTCCACGCTACTATGACCTCAGCAGTAACGATATCCGCAAAAATAAAAACGTCATGCTCGGCGGCTGCGGCTATACCTTCAGGCAAAATTTCTTCATTCGCGCAACGGCATTCTGGTTCCCGGACAGCAGCCAGCAGCAGCCCTGGAACGGCGATTACAGCTACAGCTTTGGCTACGCGGGCTATACGCCGGGGTCGTTCTCCATCCAGTATGCGAACTATGCGGGGACGCGCTATCCGGGTCATGGCAGCGGGAATTCAAAATTCAGGGAAGGGACCGTGAGCCTCATCTGGTTCTTACCGATCTAGGAGGGATGCATGTCAGCGCTGCACGTATTAATCGTCGAAGATTCACTGATTTATCGTCGCTTACTCTCCCGAATGCTCATCCAGTGGGGCTACACCGTGAGCGAAGCGGAAAATGGCATCGCCGCGCTGGAAATATTGTCCAGCCAGCCCGTCAGCATGGTCATTAGCGACTGGGAAATGCCTGAAATGGACGGACTTGCCCTCTGCAAGGCGATCCGCAGCCGGGAATGGGGCCACTACGTGTACGTCATTCTGCTGACGGCGCGTGAGAATTCGGGAGATTTGGCGCGGGGTTTTGACGCCGGAGCCGATGAATTTTTGAATAAGCCCGTCGAGCAGGACGAGCTGCGGGCGCGGCTGCACGCCGGGGGGCGCATTTTGACGCTGGAGGCGACCCTTGCGGCGCACAACAAGCGTCTGAGTGAAGCGTTACGCCAGATTGAAAAGGATCTTGAGCTGGCGGCGCGCGTTCAGCACTCGGTGCTGCCTTCGCACCGCTTACGCTTCGGCGACTATTTTTCCGACTGGCTTTTTTTACCCTCAGCGTGGGTCGCGGGTGATGTTTTCAATATTTTTGCTCTCGATTCGCATCTGGGGTTTTACTGCGTGGATGTGTCCGGCCACGGCGTGGGGGCGGCGATGATGTCCCTTGCGGTGGCGCGTCAGTTCCTGCACGGCAGAGTGGTGGATCGTTTTTTGTTTACCGAAGAGGGCGGGATTCAGTCACCTGCCGAGGTCGTCAGGATACTGAACAGCCGCTTTTGCAGCGAAGAGAGCGACATCACCAGCTATTTCACCATCATCTACGGGGTGATCGATCCAGACAGCGGTCAGGGGGTGTTGTGCCAGGCCGGACATCCTACCCCCCTTATTGTGAATGCGGCGCGTGCCGTCACCTCGGTGGGCGATGGCGGACCGCCGGTCGGGCTGATCCCGGACCTGAGCTGGGAGGACGTCACGTTTACCCTCAATCCAGGGGATCGTTTATGCTTATTCAGCGACGGTATCACGGAGTGCGAGAACGTCGGGGGGGAGCAGTTTGGCCCGCAGCGTCTTGAACGCTGGCTTCAGCAGCACGCCCGGCTGCCGGTTGACGAACTCCTGCCGCGGTTCGGTGACCACCTGACCGGCTGGCGCAACGCGAATCGTGATGAACCGACCGCCTTAACCGATGACGTTTCACTGTTAGTGATCGAGCGTCAGGGAGAACAGAATGATCGTTAATACTGAAAGACTACCGCACGCCAACATTCTTACGCCCGCAATCCGGCGGCTGGATGCCTCTGTTGCCGCCGCGTTTAAGGCCTCTGTCGCTGAAGAGATTGGCAGCGATCGTAAAGCCTTAATCGTCGACTTTAGCAAAGTGGATTTCATCGACAGCAGCGGGCTGGGGATGCTGGTGTCATTGTTTAAGCTGATGAACGGCAAAGGCGAAATGGCGCTGTGCGCCCTGAACCCGGGGATCATGAATATGTTCACCCTGACCCGAATGGATCGCATATTCCGCATCTATCCGGATAAAAGCAGCGCGCTTGCGCAGCTGGGGCCGTAGATGCCGGGGCCGGACCATGCTGAATTTCCGGCGGCGATCGATTCCCTGACGCCGCTTGCCGGCTGGCTGGGAGAGCGGCTGAGCGCGCTCGCCGTAGACGACGAGTGGCGTTTCGCCTTCGATCTCGCCGTCTGTGAAGCGGCGACGAATATCATCCGCTACGCGCTGCACGAGGATAGCTCGCGCCTCTTTAGCGTACGTTTCGACATTCGCGGCAACGATGCCTGCGTTATTTTTAGCGACGCGGGTGATGCGTTCCCGCTGGAGCGGCTTGAGGCCGCCAGGCGAGACCGTTTCAGTGAAATGTCGCCGCTGCTGGAGAGCGGCAGGGGGCTGATGCTCATTTTGCTGAGCGTCGATCGTTTCACCGTGGAACGCGTGGCGGGTGAAAATATTGCCACGCTTGAGAAGAAAATCAGCGTATGACCCGCAGGCCATACGCTGATTTTATTTCGTATTGTCAGCAAACAGCGTCGGCGCCCACGGACGCGGGTCCACCTCCATAAACGGGGCGCGCTCGAAGCGGTCCTTCAGCGCCCACGGCACCGTGCAGTCGAAGATGGTCTTGCAGGAAATGCCGTTGCCGCGAATCGAGTTGCTGTAATCCGGCGACTGGGACGGATCGAGCTGGTGGCCGCGGATCCCCGGAATATTGGTGATGCTGACATCCCCCTGCATGCGGGTGGTCATCGCCCACAGGATGTCGTCGCTGTCGAAAATATCCACGTCTTCGTCGACAAGAATGATGTTCTTGAGCTCCGAATAGGTGGCTAAGGCAATGAGCGCCGCCTGGCCCTGACGCCCTTCGTCTGACGGCTGGCGTTTTTTCACCTGCAGGATACCGAGGAACTTGCCGCCGCCCGCGGTATGGGCGTAGACGTTTTGCAGGAAGCCCGGGATCGCCTCCTCAACGGCGTTGCGGATGCTGGCCTCCGTCGGCAAACCGGCCAGGGTGGTATGTTCTTCTCCCGGTCCCACCAGCGTTTGCAGGATCGCGTGGTTTCGCATGGTCACGGCTTTCACCTTGATCACCGGCAGGGAGGGGTTCGCCTCGCCGCAGTAGCCCGGGAACTCCGGCATCGCGTGGCCGGTATTGGTGTGCTGATCTTCTCTTACGCGCACGTTAGGGAGCAGTTCACCTTCGATAATGATTTCCGCCCGCGCGATCGCTTTCTCTTTGACCGCCACGCCCTGCACCAGCTCCACCGGCTGCTGGCGCAGCGCCCCGGCCACGCCCAGCTCGTTGTAGCCAAACGGCGTCGTGGGAGCCTCAAAGCACGCGCCGATATAGATGGCGGGATCGAGCCCCATGTTGATCGTCACCGGCAGCGGTTTTCCGGCCGCTTCCGCTTTTTTGCGGAAGACTTCGATATGGCGACCGGCGGCAAGGAACATGGAAAGCTCGTCGCGCTCCTGAACGCAGAGGCGGTGAATGGTGACGTCCGTCAGCGAGCTGTCCTCCGGGTCGCTTGCCAGCACCAGCCCCAGGCAGAAGAACGGGCCCGCATCAATCGGCGTGTTGGTCGGTGCCGGAAGCAGCTTGCGCAGGTCGAAGTCCGGATCGTCAGCGTAGAAGACCTGCTCCTGGCAGGGCGCCTGCGAGGCAGGGACCACCACCGGCGCTATCGGCTTTTTCACCGCCTGGCCGACGTGTTTTGCCAGTTCAGAGGGCTCGCAGCCTAACAGGAGCGCCGCCCGCTCGCGGCTGGCGTGCATGCCCACCAGAATGCGCGAGTCCGGGTAGCCCTTCACGCTGTTGAACATCATGGCCGGGCCGATGCGGGTCGGGCGTTTTACCGTGCCGCCCGCGCCGATGTGGCGGTAAACCCCCGCCAGCTCTGCATTAGGATCGACCGGATGATGGGTTTCAATATACTGCCCTTCGTGTTGCTGCAGTAAGGCGATGGCGCTGCGGAGATCGTTAATCTGGTTTTCCATATTTTCCTCCCTCGGTTGAATACCTCCATTTTTACGGCAATAACCAATAGCATCAATTGCATCATTACTGCTAAATTGATAAGTAAATTCATATCAAAAAGGAGGCATTGCGTGCAGTTTCGTCAGATGCGCCATTTCATCGTGGTTGCCGAAGAGCTCCACATGCACCGGGCCGCCGAGCGCCTGAACATGGCGCAACCGGCGCTGAGCCAACAGATAAAGGCCCTCGAAGAACGTTTAGGCGTCACGCTCTTTAGCAGGGCGAACCGCCGCCTGACCCTGACGCCCGCGGGTGAAGCGTTTCTGGTGAAAGCCAGGCTCGCCATCTCGTTAACCGAGCAGGCGGTGCTGGACGCCAGGCAAACGGCACGGGGCGAGCAGGGGGTGTTAAACCTGGGGTGCGTGTCGAGCGCCATGTTCGACGGCAGGCTGCCCGCCGCGCTGCGCCATATGCACGCGCGCTGGCCGGCTATTACCATGTCGCTGATGACGGGAAATGTGCAGACGCTCTACGCCGCGGTGCAGAGCAACCAGCTTGACGTGGCCATCATTCGCGCGCCGCTGCCGTCGCTCCCAGACGATCTGCAAAGCCGCCCGTTCACCAGCGAAAAAACGGTGCTGGCGCTGTATCGTCAGCATCCGCTGGCCGGGTCCTCCGCGCTGACGCTGTCGTCGGTAAAAGATGAAAAATGGATCTCCCTGCGCGACCCGGAAGGCATGGGGCTGGAGCAGTACTTCTACGACGCCTGCAGCGGGGCGGGCTTTCAGCCTGAGGTAGTGCAGAATGCGACCGACGTGCCCACGGTGATAAGCCTGGTGTCGGCTGGGTTTGGCCTGGCGCTGCTGCCCGCCTCGGCAAAGGCGGTGAGCGTCGAGAACGTGGTTTACGTGGACATCCTCGACCGGCTTCGGGAAAGCGAGCTGACGCTGATTTGCCACCGGATTATTCGCTCAGAAGTGCTTAAAAAATTTCTGATTACCCTCGATCACACCTGACGCCCGGCGGCCCGCAGCAGCTGCTCGCGCAGCCAGGCATTCGCCGGATCCTGGCTGTTTTTCGGGTGCCAGTACATGTTGATGGCAATTGGCTGGAGCGGCAGCGGCGGCGGAAAAATATCCAGCGTAGAGGCGAACCGCTGCAGCATCCGTTCCGGCAGGGTGCACACCAGGTCAGTGCCGGCCACAAGCGCAGGCGCCATGGCGTAGCTCTGCGTAGACATCGCGACGCGTCTCTGATAGCCGAGTCCGGCCAGGGTTTGATCGACAAATCCGGTAAACGGATCGCCCGCCGATGACACTACCAGATGCGAAAGCGCGCAGTAGCTTTCAAGGTCTAACGGATCGGTCCCGCGCGGATGGCCTTTGCGCTGGGCGGTGGCAAAGGCGTCGTCGAGGAGCTTGCGCCTGACCCAGCCGTCATGGGCGCCCGCGCTCACGCCGATGTAAATATCCACATCGCCGTTTTCAAGCTGCTGCGGCAGTTCAGCCATCTCCGGCAGGGCGAAGCGCAGGCGGATGCCGGGGGCACCGGCTCCCACCTGGTTCAGCAGTTCGGTGCCGAGCATCAGCGCCGGGTTTTCATGCAGCGCGATAACAAAGGTCCGGCTGCTGGTTTGCGCATCAAATGCCGTAGGGGCAAACATTGCGCTGATGCCGCGCAGCACGGTCTCCACCTGCGGCTTGAGCGCTTCCGCTCGCGGCGTGGGTAACACCCCGCGTCCATGCGGGGAGGGAATAAACAGCGGTTCGCCAAACAGCGCGCGCAGACGCGCGAGACGGGCAGACAGCGCGGGCTGACTGATGCCCAGCCGCGCGGCCGCATGGGTGATATTCCTGTCCTGAAGCAGGGCGTCCAGGGTCAGGATCAGGTCAATATCCATGTCAGCAATTGGCGTCATCTTATTTCGCGCTGCTGGCGTCCCGGTTGGCGTAGGTGACGGGGACCCAGGCATAGCCGCCGTGTTCGCCTTTGGTGACATAGCCGATACCCGGGAACGGCAGATGCGGCGCGGCAATCAGGTCTCTGTTTTTCACAAAGTCCGCAAACGCCCGTTCGCGCACGCTTGCCGCTTTGTTCTGATCTTCATCATAGGTGATGGTCACGCCGGGCTGCGGGAACTGCACCGCTGCGGCATGGATGATGTCGCCAACGAAGGTGATCTTCTCGCCTTTGCTTGTCAACGTGTAGAAGGCTGAACCCGGCGTATGGCCAGGATGAACCGTGCCCGTCAGCCCCGGGAGGATCTCAGACGTGCCGCTAAACGGCACCACTTTTCCGGCGTCAAGATAGGGCTTTAAGGTCTTCTGCGCGACGTCAAAGTAGTTCTTGCCGTAGCCGGTTTTCTTCTGATTGTCGTCGTTAAAGAAAAAGTCGACGTCGGGCTTGCCAACGAAAACGCGCGCGTTGCTGAACACCACTTTTCCATCCTTCACCAGGCCACCGGCATGATCGGAGTGGGCGTGGGTCAGCAGGACTTCAGTGATGTCCTCGGGCTTTATGCCCTGCGTGTCGAGGCTTTCAACCAGGCGTCCCCCCGCATCAGGACCAAAGAGCTGGCCCGAGCCGGTATCCACCAGAATTTTGTGTCCGGGGATCGCAATCAGGAACGCGTTGATGGAGACCTCGGCCGGGTTGGTCTGGAAATTCTTCGCGAGCAGCGCATCAATGTTTTGCGGCGTTGTCCGGCGCAGCAGCGCATGCAGATCCTGCGCGACGGTCCCGTCCGTAAACGAGGTGACCACAACGTCGCCGACCTGAACGCGGTAACCGCCCGCCGGTTGTTTCACGACGTGCTGCGGCGTTTCAGCCGACGCCTGAAGCGCGGGGTAAAAAAGCAGGGAGCTGGAAATCAGCGAGGACAGAGCAAGTTTTTTTACGGTAAGCATACGAGTCTCCTTTGAAAGTGCTCATCTTACTGTTCCGTAAAAGTATAAGAACCTGCCCAGAAATGATAGGACCTATAAACACGCTGGATAGCTCAACGCAACAGCCGGGCGGCGGTGAAGCCTGGCCCGGCGCGTAAGGCGTTATTTTTTCAGCGGTGCGTTCCAGCTCTCCGGCGTGGCTTTGGACCAGGCGCCATAGGCGGCGTTAGGCAGCACAATCCAGTCGTTGCCGAAGTGCTCGGCGCTGGCTTCAACCAGCTCGCGCTGCTGCTCGCTCGGCTTTTTGTTTTTAAACTGCACGGCGAAATCCGGCAGGCTGTCGCCAAACAGCATCACGATCTGCTGCTTTTTAAGAATACTCTGGCGACGCTCTTCTTTGCTGACCGTATCCAACAGCACGCTCTCGTCGGACACCTGCGGCAGGCCGAGGGCGTTTAATGTCTTCAGCGTGTCGGCTTTGTTTTCCTGCATGCGATCCGAGACATAGTAGATCCGGACTTTGCTTTGATTCACATGGTCAAGAAACGCCTTCGCGCCCGGGATTAAGCCGGGTTTACCCTGTTTCTCCCAGTCGCTCCAGGTATCCCATTTTGTAAAGTCGTGACACTGCTCTACGTCGCGCACCAGCAGCGGGGTGTTATCCAGCACCGTTTCATCCAGGTCCATCACCACGGCGTAATTTTCAGGCGTTTTCAGCTCCTTTAACTTTTCGTTGAAACGCTCGGTGGCAAACCGATACGTCTGCAGCTGAAGCGCCATGATTTCCGCCGATTTCTGCTGATAGCGCAGCGCCATTTCGTACGCTTTGGGTTCACACAGGCCGCTCTCGGCGGCCGTCGCCGCTGCCGCTGCACTCAAAACCGGTAATGCCAGCAGTAATGCCTTAGCCATTGAATTCACACTTCTTTCCTCAACACCGTGGTTAAAATCCCGAAAGCGTAATGAAATTCAGTGACAGAAATATGAAGGCTGCGTCGCTACACCAGCATGTAATACCAGAACAGGGCCACTTCGTCTTTTTCCGGCAGGGCGTTGTACAGATAACGGTCATATCCGCCCAGGGTGAACCCGTAGTGACGGTAAAAAAGACAGGCCGTGACGTTCACATTCTGAGTTTCCAGCCGCAGCCCCGGCGCGTTTACGCTTCTGGCCCACACGTGCGCGGCTGCCATCAGCTTTTGGGCGGCGCCGGTTCTGCGCTTCGTGCGCTCCACGGCGATATAATCGACTGAGATAAATTTATTCCAGCCGATTGACGCAGTGATAAATCCCGCTATTTCACCGTCATCCGTTTCGGCGACAAGAAATATGGCGTCAGGATTGACGCAATGATTTTCCAGGGTTTGAATGTCAAGCTCGTAGATTTTTATCCAGGGTTCGGCGACGGCTTCGATATGCAAATCACAGTGGATAAAGGGCTCTCGCGCAATGCGGTTAACGGTGAAAGAAAAGTCACAGCATTCAAGACGTGGGAGGTCGGTATTTAATCCTTTTCTAATCTGCATAATTTTCCCTGTAGTGAGTTATTTCATAAAGAATAGACGAAGCGGTTAAATTCGCTGGGCTAACACACTTTTAATCCTGAACTAAGCTTGTAATTCATTCCGCGTAAAATGTGGGTCATTCGAGGACAATGAATGGAATTCAGGACATTTCAAAAGCAGTGGGGTGCTGAGTTTATTTCCGATGACGTTGTACGTTTTCGCGTCTGGGCAGAAGGACAGAAAGAGCTTACGCTACGTCTGGCCAATGCCGACGTGCCGATGACGGCAGCGGGCAACGGCTGGTTTCAGGCTGACGTATCCGGCGTCGCGCACGGTGCAGAGTATCAGTTTGTCCTGCAGGACGGCATGGCGGTACCCGATCCCGCGTCGCGCGCGCAGGCGGGAGACGTTAACGGCCCCTCCGTCGCGATCGATCCCCGCCGTTACCCGCCGCTCAACCGGGACTGGACAGGGCGTCCCTGGGAAGAGACGGTCATTTACGAGCTACACATCGGCACCTTTACCCCGGAGGGCACCTTCCGGGCGGCTGCCGACAAACTCCCTTATCTGGCAGAGCTTGGAATTACCCAGCTTGAAGTCATGCCCGTCTCCCAGTTTGGCGGTTCCCGCGGCTGGGGATATGACGGCGTGCTGCTGTATGCTCCGCACGCGGCCTACGGCACGCCGGAGGATTTCCACGCGTTTATCGACGCCGCGCACGGGCTGGGGCTTTCCGTGGTGCTGGATATCGTGCTCAACCACTTTGGGCCGGAAGGAAACTATCTGCCGCTGCTGTCGCCCGCGTTTTTCGACGCGGAGCGGATGACGCCGTGGGGTAACGGCATTGCCTACGAGCGCGAGCCGGTGAGGCAGTACATCACCGACGCGCCGCTCTACTGGCTGACGGAATACCGCCTCGATGGCCTGCGCTTTGATGCCATCGACCAGATTAAAGACGGCTCGGAGACGCATATTCTTGAGGAGATTGCCACCCGGATCCGCGAGGCTATTCCCCACCGACACGTTCACCTGACCACGGAAGACAGCCGCAACGTGATTTTCCTGCATCCGCGTGATGAACAGGGCAACGCGCCGCTGTTTACCGGCGAGTGGAATGATGACTTTCACAATGCCGCCCACGTGTTCGCCACCGGCGAGACGCACGCCTACTACCAGGATTTTGCCTTCGAGCCGGAGAAAAAGTTCGCCCGGGCGCTGGCGGAAGGGTTTGTCTACCAGGGCGAGGTCTCTTTGCAAACCGGCGAATCCCGCGGGGTGGAGTGCCGCACGCAGCCGCCCCAGTTCTTCGTCGATTTTATCCAAAACCACGATCAGATCGGCAATCGCGCCCAGGGCGAGCGGCTTATCACCCTCGCGGGTGCCTATAAGACGCGGGTGCTGCTGGCCGCGCTGCTTCTTTCCCCCCATATCCCGCTGCTGTTTATGGGCGAGGAGTATGGTGAAACGCACCCGTTCCTGTTCTTCACCGATTTTCACGGCGAACTGGCAAAGGCGGTGCGGGAAGGGCGCGCGAAGGAGTTTACCGGCCACGCCGGACACGATGAAACCGTTCCGGATCCGAATGACCTGAACACCTTTGTTCGCTCAACGCTCGACTGGCACAAGGTTGCCACCGACGAGGGTAAAACGTGGCTGCGCTACACGCGCCACCTGCTGACCCTGCGCCATCGCTATATCGTGCCGCTTCTGCATCCGCGCGGTGCCGTTGAGGGCGAGGTCATCAAAACCGCGCCCGGCATGGTGGCGGTGAGCTGGCGCTTCCCGTCGGGGACGCTTTCGCTGGCGCTCAATATCGGCATTAAGCCCGTCGCGCTGCCCGCTCTTCCAGGGGAGACGCGTTTCGCCTCGCATGAGGTTACTGACGTTTTACCCCCGAACGGTATTGTCGTTCGCTTTGCTGATGGAGAAGCAACGTTATGATCCCTTCCGCCACGTACCGTATTCAGTTTCGAAACGGCATGACCTTTGATCGCGCTGCGGCGCTGGTGCCGTATCTGAAAGATCTCGGTATCAGCCACCTCTACGCATCGCCCGTGTTTACCGCCACAGCGGGTTCCACCCACGGCTATGACGTGACCAACCCGAATGAAATCGACCCCGCTATCGGCGGACGAGCGGGTTTCGACCGCATGGCCACGGCGCTTAAGCAGGCCGGTATGGGGCTGATTCTGGACATCGTCCCGAACCACATGTCCACCTCGCTGGAAAACACCTGGTGGCGGGACGTGATTGAGTACGGACAGCAGAGCCGCTATTTTCGCTATTTCGACATCGACGGGTCGCGCCCGCTGACGCTGCCGTTCCTCGGCGACACCTTTGAGATTGAGCTGGAGAAGGGAGCCATTACGCTAAAACGTGACCCTGTCACGAAAAAGGCCGCGCTGGTTTACTATGATGCCGAGTATCCGCTCAACCCGGACACGTTCCGCGAGGACAAAAGCATTGCCGAGCTGCACGAGGCGCAAAGCTGGCGGCTGATGTCCTGGCGGGAGGCGCCGAAACAGCTCTCGTGGCGGCGTTTCTTTGAGATCACCGGGCTGGTCGGCGTTCGGGTAGAAGATGACGCGGTTTTTGACGATACGCACCGGCTGATCCTTGAGCTGGTCCACGCGGGCGTGGTGGACGGCCTGCGCATCGACCATGTCGACGGCCTGGCGGATCCGCTGGGCTATCTGCAGCGCCTGCGGCAGGCCGCCGGACCCGACTGCTATATCACGGTCGAAAAGATCCTCGCCAAAGGGGAGCAGCTCCCCGCCGGGTGGCCGATTTCGGGCACCACCGGCTACGAGTTTATCGCCTCGCTGGCGGAAGTGCTGGTCGAGGACGCCAGTCTGTCGCGCCTGGAGGCCGTTCATGACGAGACGCTGGGCGGCACGGTCGATCGCCACGCCGAACTGCGCGATGCCAAAGGCCTGATGGTCGATCGCAATTTTGAAGGCGAGTTCACCACGCTGCTGAACCTTGCCGACGATCTGGCCCGCCGCAATGAGGTTGCGCTGCCGCGCGACGATATCCGCCATGCGCTGCGCGAGCTGCTTATCGCCTTTCCGGTATACCGCACCTACGGCACCCGGGAGGGATTAACCCCGCCTGACGTGGCGCTGCTCAACCGCGTGGTCGCCAGCGTGGAGACCTCCGAAGCGGCGCTGAGCCTGATCGTGCGCATCCTCACCGGCGAGCTGCCGGAAGACTGCCGCGAGCCCGCCGCGCTGTTCAGAACCCGCTTCCAGCAGCTGACCGGGCCGCTGATGGCGAAGTCCGTTGAAGACACGCTGTTTTTCCGCCACAACCTGGAGCTGGCGCTCAATGAAGTGGGCGCCGACCCGACGCCGCGCGCGTTTTCCTTATCCCGCTTTCACCAGGAGATGCGCATTCGTCTGGCGCGTCAGCCCGACGCGCTGCTGGGCACCTCCACGCACGATACCAAGCGCGGGGAGGACGCCCGGGCGCGCCTCTACGCCCTGACGGAAGCCCCGGAACGGTGGGGCGAAAATCTTGCCCGCTGGCGGCAGATGAACCAGACCCAGGTGCGTTTTCTCAATGACGGTACCGCGCCGAACGCCGCCGATACGTGGATGATCTACCAGGCGCTGGCGGGCGTCTGGCCCGCGACGCTGTCACCGGACGACGCCGACGGGCTGAAATCACTTGCCGAGCGTTTTATCGGCTTTCTCGAAAAAGCCCTGCGCGAGGCGAAGCAGCGCACCGACTGGATCGACAGCAACGAGAGCTATGAGAGCGTGGTGCTGAGCTACGCGCGGCACCTGCTTTCGCCGGACAACAGCCTGTTCCTGCACGATTTCAGCGAGGCGATGCAGCCCTTCATTCGCGCCGGGCTGATGAACAGCCTGAGCCAGACGGTTATCAAGCTGACGGCGCCCGGCGTGCCGGACATCTATCAGGGCAGCGAGGCGCTTAACTTTAGCCTGGTTGATCCGGATAACCGACGGGAGCCGGACTTCGACGCGCTGGTACAAAACCTCAGCGCGGCGGATGCCGCGGTGTTTGACAACCCGGCATGCTGGCGAGACGGAAGCGTCAAACAGTTCGTCACCGCCACGCTGCTGCGGCTTCGGCCGCACTATGACGCGCTGTTCCGCTACGGCGACTGGCTGCCGCTTAAGGTCACCGGCGAGCGCGAGGAGAAGCTGATTGTCTATGCGCGCGTTAAGGACGACGAGGCGCTGATCGTAGCCGTGCCGCGTCTGGTTTTTGACGTTACCGATAATCAACAGCTGTGGGTCAACACCACGGTCGCGTTACCCGACGAACTGGCCGGGAAGCGCTATCGGGATCTGTTCAGCGGCGAAAGCCGCATGCTGCAAGAAACGCTGGATTTAACGTCAGAAAAGGGATCGGTACTGGTTCTGCTGACCTGCGAATAATCGTGGAGAACGACAATGGCAAAGGATACTACGTTTGAAATTCGGGCCGGTCATGGCCAGCAGCTGGGTGCAAATTATGACGGGAAAGGAGTCAACTTCGCGCTGTTCTCCGCCCACGCCGAGCGGGTGGAGCTCTGTCTGTTTGACCCGTCCGGGAAAACGGAAGTCGCCCGGCTGACGCTTCCGGAATATACCCATGAGGTCTGGCACGGCTACGTACCCGATCTGAAGCCCGGCGCGCTTTACGGCTATCGCGTCCACGGCCCTTACGACCCGGAGAACGGTCACCGCTTCAACCCGCATAAGCTGCTTATCGACCCCTACGCCCGGGAACTGGTGGGCGATATCGACTGGAACGACGCCCATTTCGGCTATGAGCTGGGACACGACGAATTAGATTTGAGCTTTGACACGCGGGACAGCGCGCCGTTCACGCCGAAATGCAGGGTCATCGACCCGAACGCCTTTGACTGGCAGGACAGCATCCGGCCGAACGTGCCCTGGCCGCATACCGTTGTCTATGAGAGCCACGTGAAAGGCTTTACCCAGATGAACCCGGCCATTCCGCCCGAGCTGCGCGGCACGTTTGAAGGCATGGGGCACAAAGCCTCGGTCGACTATATAAAAAGCCTGGGCATTACCTCGGTGGAGCTGCTGCCGGTGCACTGGTTCCCGGATGACCAGCACCTGCTCGACCGCGGCCTGAAGAACTTTTGGGGCTATAACACGCTGGGCTTTTTTGCTCCGGCGTCGCGCTACTACGGCCCGGCGGGGATCCAGGGCTTTCGCGATATGGTGCGCGCGTACCATGATGCGGGCATCGAGGTAATTCTGGACGTGGTGTATAACCACACGGCGGAGGGGAACGAGCTTGGCCCCACGCTCTCGTTTAAGGGGATCGATAACTACAGCTATTACCGCACGCTGCCCGACCAGCACCGGTATTACATCAACGACACCGGGACGGGCAACACGGTGAATACCTCGCACCCGCGCGTGCTGCAGATGGTGATGGACTCCCTGCGCTACTGGGCGGAATCCATGCACATAGACGGTTTTCGTTTTGATCTCGGGACCATTCTGGGCCGCGAGCCGGAAGGGTTTGACCCGCGCGGCGGTTTCTTCGACGCCGTGACTCAGGATCCGGTCCTGTCCCGGCTGAAGCTGATCGGTGAACCCTGGGATATTGGTCCCGGCGGGTATCAGGTCGGCGGTTTCCCGCCGGGCTGGGGAGAATGGAACGACAAATATCGCGATACCGTTCGCGAATACTGGAAGGGCGATAACGTCTCCACGGACTTTGCCGCGCGGCTGCTCGGCTCTGGCGATCTGTACGATCTGCGCGGGCGTCGCCCGTGGGCCAGCGTCAACTTCATCACCGCCCATGACGGCTTTACGCTGAATGACCTGGTGTCGTACAACGAAAAGCATAACGCCGACAACGGCGAGGACAATAACGACGGGCACAACGATAACCGTTCGTACAACTACGGCGAGGAGGGGCCGACGGAAAACCCGGATATTATGGCTACCCGCGAACGGCAAAAGCGCAATTTCCTGACCACGCTGCTGTTCTCCCACGGCACGCCGATGCTGCTGGCGGGGGATGAGTTTGGCCGCTCGCAGAAGGGCAACAACAACGGCTACTGCCAGGACAGTGAGATCTCGTGGATCGACTGGAAGGGGCTGTCCGAAAACGACGCCGCGCTGCGCGACTTTACCCGACGGCTGATTGCGCTTCGCGCGCAGCAGCCGCTGCTGCGCCGTGAAAGCTGGCGCGACGGGCTGGAGATCCGCTGGTTCAATGCCGGCGGCGGCCCGCAGCAGGCGGAGCAGTGGGATGAAGGATCGACGCTCGGGGTCTCCATCAGCAGGCCGGATCTGCGGCAGGAGGAGGGTGTCTGGCACGACGTGCTGATGCTGTTCAACCCGTTTGAAGGCACCGTGCCGTTCCAGATCCCGCAGTTTGGCGAAGGGGGATGGGTGCTGGAGCTGTCTACGGCGGATGACGCTGCCGCAGGAACAGCGATCACCGAAACCGTTGAGTACGAGCTGGCCGGACGCAGCATCTCCCTGTTCAGACGTCCTTAACCCTAGAGTGACGCCGCCGCCCGGGCGGCGGTGTCATACAACGAGGAGATCGTGCGTAACAGCTGCGCGGTCTCCCCAATCGACTTCCCGGCAATGCCGCTCTCCGCGTGGATCGCGATCAGGCACGCCTCCCGCACGTCCCGGTATTTCATGCACAGCGCTTTCCCTTCCTCGGTGGTGGAGAAAAAGAGCTCTTTTCCCGCTTTCTCGCTCGTCACGTAGCCCGCTTTGACCAGCTTTTTCAGGGCATAGGTCACCACGTGGGTATCTTCCACGTTAAGCACGAAGCAGATATCGGCCAGCTTTTTCTTGCGGTCGCGGTGGTTCACGTGATGCAGCAGCGACACGTCAAAGGCGCCCATGTCCGGCTCGCCGGCAGCCGTCATGCAGCGCACCATCCATTTATTAAACGCGTTGCTGGTCATGATCAGCGCGTACTCCAGCTCTGACAGCTCCGCGCAGCGCTCCGACACCAGATGGCGGGAAGAGACGATCCGGCCGTCGTTGATATCGTCGCGATCGGGTGAAGCACTCTTTTCTGAGGTCATAACGTTCCTTAGCCAGAAATGTAAACTCATCGATAAAATAAGAACATTTTATTGATAATTTGTTTACATGTTTTTGAGGTTCAGATATAGCTTTTTAGCGCAGGTTTTGTGAAGCCTGACGAAAAACACAACATCGCTCGCCGCAAATTAAAAAAATAGCCGTCGGCGCGCAACGCTCACTTTCGATAGGGTAAACGTTATGGACGGTACTACGCTGCTGCCGCTGATCGGGATACCGATCGTGGTTATTGGTTTTGCACTGCGCTTCAACCCGCTGCTGGTGGTCGTAGTGGCGGGGCTGGCGACGGGTCTGCTTGTCGGTATGGATTTCGGGATGCTGCTGGAGACCTTTGGCGAAAAGTTCGTTAATAGCCGCTCGCTGGCGACCTTCATCCTGATCCTTCCGGTGATTGGCCTGCTGGAATATTACGGGCTTAAAGAGCGCGCCCAGGCCTGGGTGGCGAAGATCGCCAGCGCCACCTCGGCGCGTATTCTGATGCTCTACTTTGTGGCACGGGAAGGCACTGCCGCGCTGGGGCTGATGTCGCTGGGCGGTCATGCCCAGACGGTGCGCCCGCTGCTTGCGCCGATGGCCGAAGGGGCGGCGCTGAACGAATACGGCGAGCTGCCGCAGCACATTCGCGACAAAATCAAAGCCCACGCCGCCGCGTGCGACAACATCGCGGTCTTCTTTGGGGAAGATATCTTTATTGCCTTTGGCGCGGTCCTGCTGATTGACGCGTTCCTGAAAGAGAACGGTATTCCGGGCATTGAGCCGCTGCATATCGGCCTGTGGGCTATCCCGACCGCCATTGCGGCATTGATTATTCATATGACGCGCCTGCTGCGCCTCGATGCCCGCATCCGTCGCGACGTGATGGCCTGGCGCGCGGAGCAGGATACGCAGGAGGCCGCGCAATGATGACGCTTATCACCATCAACCGCGTGTACTACCTGATTGGCTTTATCGTGATGCTGCTGGTTGTGATGACCCTGCGCGATCGCGCCAACCCTAAACGTTTTACCACGGCGCTGTTCTGGTTCTTGTTTGGCGGGATCTTCCTGTTCGGCGACCTGATGGTGCAGGAACTGGGCAAGTCGCTGGCGTACCGGATCGTTGGCGGATGCGTCATCGCCATCGCGCTGCTGGCAGGGTTTGGCCTCGTCGGGAAAGGGCACTATAAAATGTCGACCGACGAGGAGCGCGTCGCGTCGTCTAATCGGCTCAAGAACTGGCTGTTCCTGCCCGCGCTGATGATCCCCGTGGTGACGGTTATCGGGACATTGTTTCTGAAGGGCGTGTCGATTGGCGGCGTGTATCTTCTCGACCAGAAACAGCTCACCCTCGCGGCGCTGTGCGTGGCCTGCGTCGCGGCGATCCTCACCGGCTGGTGGCTCACCAAAGGCACGCCGCTGCACGCGGTTCGCCAGTCTCGCCGTCTTGTCGATACCATCGGCTGGGCGGTGATCCTGCCGCAGATGCTGGCCATGCTGGGCGGGGTGTTCGTGGCCGCCAACACCGGTGATTCGGTGCAAAAGGTGGTGAGCCTGTTCGTGAACCCGGATAGCCGCTTCATGCTGGTGGTGATTTACTGCGTGGGGATGGCGCTGTTTACCATGATCATGGGTAACGCCTTTGCGGCCTTCCCGGTGCTGAGCGCGGGGATTGCGTTGCCGTTCCTGATCAACGTGCATCACGGCAACCCGGCGCCGCTGCTGGCGATTGGCATGTACGCGGGCTACTGCGGCACGCTGATGACGCCGATGGCCGCGAACTTCAACATCGTTCCCGCCGCGCTGCTGGAGCTGAAGGACAAATATCAGGTGATCAAGATCCAGATCCCGACCGCGTTAACCCTGCTGGTGGTGAACGTGTTCCTCATGTATTTCCTCGTGTTTCGCTAAGGAGCTGTTATGGAATTAACGCAACATCAGGCCGACGCGTTTGCCCGCATGCCTTTGACCTATCTGCGCCAGGAATACCCGAACCACATCATGCACCTGCTGAATGATGATGGCGACGTTCTGCCGCCTCGTGAACTACACCCGATATTCTATGGCTGCTTCGACTGGCACTCGGCGGTGCACGGCTACTGGCTGCTGCTGCGCTGCGTGCGCCTGTACCCGGAACTGCCGAGCCGCGACGCGATCGTCGCGCTTGTCGACGAGCACCTGACGGCAGATAACGTGGCGAAGGAACTGGCCTATTTCACCGCGCCGTTCCGCGCCTCGTTTGAGCGCCCGTACGGCTACGGCTGGCTGCTGGCGCTGGCCCAGGAGCTGAAAGAGTCGTCGCTGCCGCAGGCCGCGGGCTGGTGCCAGACGCTTGAGCCGCTCACCCAGGACATTCGCAACCGGCTGGTGGATTACCTCGGCAAGCTTACCTATCCGATCCGCGTCGGGACGCACTACAACACCGCGTTTGCCCTCGCGCTGGCGATCGATTATGCCCGGGCCGTAGAAGATAATGCGCTTGAGCAGGCGATACTGACGGCGGCGGATCGCTTTTATCTCGCCGACACGCGCTATCCGGCACACTATGAACCCGGCGGAGACGAGTATATTTCCGGCGCGCTGACGGAGGCGCTGCTGATGAGCAAGGTGTCTGAAGACTTTCCGGCCTGGTTTGACGCATTCCTGCCGGAGGTGGGTTCCGTTTCGGCGCTGATGAACCCGGCGGAAGTGAGCGATCGTACCGACCCGAAAATTGCCCATCTGGACGGGTTAAATCTCAGCCGCGCCTGGTGTATGAAGCACATTGCGAAAGCGCTCCCTGCAAATCATCCGGCGCAACCGGCACTGCGCGAGGCGGTGGCAAAACATCTGGCCGCCAGCGTAGAGCATGTGGTCGGTAGCCACTACAGCGGCGGGCACTGGCTGGCGAGCTTTGCGCTGCTGGCGCTGGAGTAAACAAACGCGCCGTCTTTCTTGCCGGGTGGCGTTGCGCTTACCCGGCCTACATTCTGAAATTACCTTGTAGGCCCGTGCAAGCGCAGCGCCGCCGGGCGCAGCCTGCTCAGGCTAAACAATACCGATCCCGTTGAGGCCATCACCGCAATCCACAGCGCCAGATGCACGGCCCGGTCATGGTCTGATCCGGTCGTCGCAAGCAGAGCCCCCACCGTAGCGGCGCCGAGACACTGGCCAAATGTCCTCACAATCGACAGCACGCCAGAGGCATAGCTGGCATGTTCCCGCGCGACGTTAGCGAGCATTTCCCGATTATTGGGGCTCTGGAAACAGCCAAACCCTATCCCACATACCAGGCTGCGCAGGCAGATATTCCACACGGAAGGATTCTCCGGCAACGTGGCCAGCAGGACCAACCCACCGACAAAAACAATCAGCCCGAGGGTCGAGATCAGCGGCGCGGAAATCGTATCCGCCCAGCGCCCCGCGTGCGGGGCGATCAGCACGATGCCAATCGGCCACGGGGTGAACAGCAGCGCAGACACAACCGGGCTGTAGCCGTACACGCTCTGAAACAGGAATGGCAGCGCGACAAAGGCGATCCCCTGGCTAACAAACGAGGCCAGCGAGGTCAGCGCGGCGAGAGTGAAGCGGCCGTTTTTAAACATGACGGGTGGCAGTATGGGATGTTGCGCGCGCCGAATGCGCCAGGTAAACGCGAAGGCGCTGACCAGCGCGAGAACACCCCAGCAGACGGCCTGCCGGTTAATGTGTTGCGTCACGTGCTGAAGGCTGTCGGCCATCATGATTGCGGAACCTAACAGGACGGCGGAGAGCACGGCGCCCGGCGCGTCAAAGGGAGTGCGGTCAACGGCCGATTCCCGCGGCAAGGCCCGCCACGCCAGCAGCAGGGCGATGCTGCCCGGAATAAGGTTAATGGCGAACAGCCACTGCCAGCTCAGGGCGTCCAGTATTGTTCCGCCCAGCACCGGGGCAATCGCCGTGCTGGAGGCGATAAGCAGGGCGTGCAGCCCCAGAATGCGGCCCAGCAGCCGACCCGGAAAAACGGATCGCAGGATCGCCGGGGCGATGCTCAGGGTCGCCGCGCCGCCGATGCCCTGCAGAATGCGCATCCCGATTAACATTTCCGGCGTTGTTGCCAGCGCGCAGCCGAGCGAGGTAAGCGTAAAGGTGGCAAGCCCGGCCAGAAACACCGGGCGATAGCCCACGCGCGCCGCCAGCGCAGCAAAGATGGCGAGCGTCATTGCCGCTGACAGCAGGTAACCGTTGGCGAACCAGACCGCAATGTTTGCGGGAACCTGCATCGCCCTTGCCATAGAGGGGAGCGCGATGTTGATCATGGTACCGTCAAAAACGCCCATCAGCGTGGTGGTCATAACGGCGGCCATCACCCTGGCGCGTTCATGCCCGGGTAAACCCTCATCGCCGGGCTGGTTTGAAAAGAGCGTCATCGTCGTTACTCCGTATAAGAATCGTGATGACGAAACTATAATCATGCGCTATACAGGGCGGAAGACGCAGCATTTGCACTTAATCATTGCACGTAACGCCATATCTGAGGAGCCACCGTGTCCGATCCTGATTTTAACCTTCTGGTTGCGCTCGACGTTTTGCTGGCAGAAGCCAGCGTGGCGGGCGCGGCGCGACGTTTGAGCCTGAGCACCTCCGCCATGAGCCGCACCCTGAGTCGGCTGCGGGAGGTGACCGGCGATCCGATCCTGGTACGGGCCGGTCGTCATATGGTGCTGACGCCCTGGGCCGAAGCGACCCGGGACCGCGCCAGAAGCGCCGTGCACGAGGCGAGGGCGGTGCTGCAGCCCTCCACCGACGCGCTGAAGGTGGAAAGCCTCGAACGGCTGTTTACCATCCGTGCCAACGACGGTTTTGTGGTGGCCTTTGGGCCGCTGCTCATTGCCGCGGTGGCGAGCGCTGCGCCCGGGGTATGCATCCGCTTCGCACCAAAACCGGAAAAAACGTCGCGCTATTTGCGGGAGGGGCTTGTCGACCTGGAGATTGGCGTGCAGAGCAACATGGGGCCTGAAATACGGCTGCAGCGGCTTTTCCAGGATCGGTTTGTTGGCGCGGTGCGCAAGGGGCATCCGCTGTCATTACAGCCGGATGTCACACTTGACGATTATGTCGCGTGGGGGCATGTGGTGGCCTCGCCGGACGGCGCCTTACACGGTTTTGCCGACGAGGCGCTGGCGGAACGGGGAATGACGCGCAAGATCGCCAGCGTAGTGCCCGGCTTTCCGACGGCGCTATCCGTGGCGCTGGCCTCCGACCTGATTGCCATGGTGCCCGCGCTGTACCTGCTCAATCAGCCGATGAACGAGCGCGTGCACGCCTTTGAGCTGCCGTTTAAAACCCGAGCCATCACGGTGTCACAGATGTGGCATCCGCGCATGGAGAAGGACCCGGCGCACCGATGGCTCAGAGAGACGGTTCTGGAGGTGTGCCGCTCCGTGCGCTGAGCGCTCAGGCAACCTTTCCCGGGATGATGAGAATGAAGCGAGTGGATACCGCATCCGATTCCACGCGGACTTTTCCATGTAACCGCACGGCGCGCATGCTGCCATGTGAATCTTAACCAATGTTCATCGAGTCTGAGGTGGGTTAAGGCAGGTAGGAGAAGAATTTATTTAGTCTTACCGGCAGATTTTCTCAGCACAGTAATGTCCCTCTTGGGTGATTCCCCGAACATCCGCGTATATTCCCGGCTGAAATGGGACAGGCTTTCGTAACCGACTGCATAGGCTGCTGTGGTGACATCGTAATGTTCATTCAGCATCAGTCGCCTGGCTTCATTGAGGCGCAGCCATTTCTGATACCGTAGCGGGCTCATTCCCGCAAGCTGCCTGAAGTGTTGATGGAAAGAGGGCGTGCTCATTTGCACCCGACCTGCCAGTTCTTCCACGCGTAAAGGTGATGCAATATTGGTCTTTAACCAGTCAATAGCTTTACCGATACGGTAGCCATGGCCGTCTACTGCTGCAATCTGTCTGAGATGATCGGACTGATCGCTCATCAAAAGCCGGTAATGTATCTCTCTTTGAATCAGCGGCCCGAGAACAGGAATGGCTTCAGGCTCGTCAAGCAAAGAAAGCAGACGGCAGAAAGGCTCCAGCAAAACATCAGTAATAGTTCCTATACCGACCCCCGTTCCCGCGTCTCGTTTTTTGACCGAAGGCAGGCTTCCCTGTGCAATTAATTCCATCAGCACGCGCTGGTCAAGTTTATAAGCTACGCCCACGCAGGGACGGGATGTCGAAGCCTGTAATACTTCCGAGCTGGCTGGCAGGTCAAGAGAGGTGATCAGGAATTTTTCCGCATTGTATTCGTAAGGTTCACCACCAACCCACATGATCTTAGCGCCATCGGCCACCAGAACGATACTGGGAGGGACCAGACAGCTTACCGGAGGAGCGGGTTCGTTTCGGCGGAACAATTCGAGCCCTTCTACGGCGGTAGGGTAATCACCGGTGCCGGGTGTGCGCTGAGCAATGTTGACCGAAAGCTCACCCAGTAGTTTTTCAACAGACTTGTCAGAAATCATTCAGCAATGCCTCACATCTATTGCGTCTTTTGACGCTAACAACTTAGCAGCCATGAAAATTAAAATATACGCTTTAAGATCAGGTTCAGAGGATCAGGCAAATAATGGAGAGTATTTTAATAACACCTTCCGTAAAAGACACTCAAAATAACAACTATGAAGTTTGGTATCGCCAGTGATTATGTGCTGGAAGTTGTAACTGAAATACTCATGCATGCTGTCTGAAACATATACCTCAACATCCAATGAAAGGTTTTAATATCATGACGCTAAAATCTTCAACGCGCTTTTTTAATGGCGCACTCCTTGCCGGAGCAATGGCCCTGATTTCAACGGAGTCTGCGGTCGCCCAGCCAGCACCCGGCGCAGCAGATTCTTCAGTACGTCTTATTCAGACGTGGGATAAAACTTTCCCAAGGAGCGAAAAAGTGGATCATCAAAAAGTGACTTTTAAGAACCGTTACGGCATTACGCTGGCCGCTGATGTATATCTTCCTAAAGATCGCGGGAACAAGAAGCTTGCTGCGCTTGTGATTTCCGGGCCATTTGGCGCGGTAAAAGAGCAGGCTTCAGGTCTTTATGCTCAGACCCTGGCAGAGCGCGGATTCGTGACGCTGGCATTTGATCCGTCTTATACCGGTGAAAGCAGTGGTGAACCCCGCAATATTGCTTCACCTGATATCAATACCGAAGACTTTATGGCCGCAGTCGATTTCATTGGACTGCAACCCTATGTTGATCGTGAACGTATCGGTGTCATCGGCATCTGCGGCATGGGTGGGATTGCCCTGAACGCTGTTGCCGTGGATAAACGCGTAAAAGCGGTCGTTGCCAGCACCATGTATGATATGAGCCGCGTGATGTCGAAAGGATACAATGACAGCGTAACGCCGGAGCAACGCGAGCAGGCGCTGGAGAAGATGAGCCTCCAGCGCTGGGAAGATGCGGCAAACGGCAAACCTGCATATCAGCCAGCCTATAATAAACTGAAGGGCGGTGAAGCACAGTTCCTCGTGGACTATGCGGACTATTACATGACCAAACGCGGCTATCATCCACGAGCCGTCAACTCTGGTAACTCATGGTCCGTGACAACGCCGATGTCCTTCATGAATTTCCCGCTCATGACCTATATTAAGGAAATTTCTCCGCGCCCGATCCTGTTCATCCATGGGGAAAAAGCGCATTCGCTTTACTTCTCCAAAACGGCTTATGAAGCGGCAAGTCAACCAAAAGAGCTTCTGATTGTTAAAGATGCCACACATGTCGATTTATATGATCGTATGGATAAGATCCCGTTCGATAACATCACTGCATTTTTTAACAAAAATCTTAATAAGTAAGCCATAGCACCATCCGGTGTTTTCAGATGCAGTGTCTGTGCGACAAACGACAGACACTGTTCTCTTCATTTGTCGAGTTAATGCTGCAAGAGAAAACAGTAGCCGTATATGAAAGAGGAGAGGTTAATGTTCTGGAACGCTGAAGTACTAACAAGAATAGATGCGGCTGATGACCTTAAAATCGCACCGTATCATCCCGATATGAATACGACCGGTACGCCGACATGGATTTGGGAAGTGAAGGTGGATAACCGACTTTTCGTCCGAGCCTATAGTGGAACCCGTTCAAAATGGTATCAGGCTGCATTGTCCCAGCAGGCGGGTAAAATACTGGCTATTGGACAAGAGTTCGACGTCCTGTTCGCAAAACCATCAGACCCTGAGCTTGAAAGTAAAATAGATCAGGCTTACCAGAAAAAGTACTCCGGCAGTAGCTATGTTTCTGCAATGACAGGGACACGCGCCAGAGCGGCCACGATTGAGATTTTACCTTCGTGATTTTCTGTCAAAGTGATACTGCGTGTTCTAAACGCTCCAGGGTTTCGATATGCGCAAGATAAACGGTGTGGATATGAAAAAATAGCTCGTAAACATACCGGCCGGCAAGAAGATAGAGGGATAGGTAAGAGTATGATAAATCGTATTGAATGGCCGGTTATGAACTAAATGATCGATGGATTGAATTTAACATAATATACATTATGCGCACCAGCGTTGTTAGAACCATTTAGTAATGTCACTTTTTATCCAGATAGAAACGTCACCTTAGAGTAAGCTAAACTGAATGCAATTCTAAGGGGCTCAACGCATGTTGGTGACCATGTCAGATAAAGA